>DAIMIJ010000001.1:0-37786 GCA_036722835.1 Ignavibacteriaceae bacterium
TGGGGAAGAACTCTTGCTGCAATTTCTTCATCAACTGACCCTGATTGTAAAAATGGATTTGGACCTTACATGCCGGGATACGTTCTTATCCCGTACAATGATATTAGAGCGCTCGAAAAAGAATTGGAAGATCCTAATGTTGCCGCATTCATGGTTGAACCAATTCAAGGTGAAGCTGGAGTAGTTGTTCCAGATGAAGGTTATCTTAAAAAAGCTTATGATCTCTGCAAAGCTAAAAATGTACTGTTGATATGTGATGAGGTTCAAACAGGATTAGGACGCACAGGAAAAATGCTCGCATCAGATCATGAAAATGTTAAACCGGATATTCTGATTCTCGGCAAAGCACTTTCAGGCGGAGTAATGCCCATTTCGGCAGTGCTTGCAAGAGATGAAATTATGCTCACTATTAAACCGGGTGAACATGGCTCTACATTCGGCGGAAATCCTCTCGCAGCAAAAGTTGCAATTGCTTCTCTCCAGGTTCTCGATGATGAAAAGCTTGCAGATAATGCAGATCGCTTAGGTAAGATTTTTAGAGCTGAGATGAATAAGCTTATGCAAAAAACCGATGTGATTACTAAAGTCCGTGGAAAGGGATTATTGAATGCAATTGTTATCAAAAAAACTGATGGCGGAAAAACTGCTTGGGATGTTTGTTTAGCTTTAAAAGAAAACGGTTTGCTCGCAAAACCCACGCATGGAGACATTATAAGATTTGCTCCTCCGCTCGTAATTAACGAAGAAGAATTGAAATTCGCAGTTGATATCATTACAAAAGTGATAATGAACTTTAAATAACCCCAACTATTTCCTCTTTTTGCAAAGGGGAGGATAGAGGAGAGATTAATAAAAACGTAGGGCACTACCTCCCGGTCGTTCCGCAAAAAAGTACGCAAACTGCGGAACAATCAGGACCTGATCGCCTCTGGCGGTGATTGTTCCAAATGAATAACAAAGCCCTCAAACGAGGGCTTTGTTGAAATAAATGTTGAATAAGAAAATTAAAGGAGGTGTCTTACTATTTCTTTCGTTTGTCCAAACGCAGTTTTAAGAGTTTGAAGTCTTTGTGAAACGGACTCCCAATCATTATTCTTAGCTGATAATTCTATACCCAATGCTTCTTCCCCAATTCTCACAGCACCTAATGAAAAGCTTGATCCCTTAATAGTATGCACTTCTTTCTTAACATTCTCCAGTTCTTTTTTCTCAAATAGTTCATCAAGTTTGTTTAATCTTTGATCCAAATCTTCAAAGTAATCCATGAGAAGTTCTCTTTGAAAACTAACATCACCAAGACTCATTTCGGTAAATCTTTGCAAATCAAAAACTCCATCTTGTGGTTTTACTTCAACTTGCTTCTTTGCTTTTAACCCCACCGGCAGGTTAACCCAGGAATCTAAAACTTTAGATAATTGTTTTGCATTAATTGGTTTAGTAATGTAATCATTCATTCCCGCTTCCAGACATTTTTCCTTATCGCCTTTAAGTGCGTGAGCAGTAATGGCAATAACCGGAATATTTTTTCTTGAGTCTTCAAGATTTCGTATCATTTTGGTCGCAGCAAATCCATCCATTTCCGGCATTTGAACATCCATCAATACAGCATTAAAATTATTATTCTTAATTTTCTCGACAGCATCTTTTCCGTTACAAACTGCTTCAACGTCAAATCCCAATTCTGTTAACATCCTAAGAACTACTTTTTGGTTTACAACGTTATCTTCCGCAATTAAAATTTTATAATTATTTCTTTTCTCCTTAAGGTTATCGTCATATGGAGAGCTGACTTCCGTTTCATAGTTATTTAGATCAAATTGATCTTCAAAACTTGGAGCGCCGTAAACAACTGCTTCGGTTTTTTGGGGTTCTAATTTGATCGTAAAATGAAAGGTAGATCCCATATTAACTCTGCTATCAACTCCTATTTTCCCACCCATCATGGTTACAAATTCTTTACAAATCATTAATCCCAATCCTGTTCCTCCATATTTGGATGAGGTTGAAGCATCAAGCTGACTAAAAGGTTTAAAAAGTGCATCGAGTTTTTCCTCGGGAATTCCGATTCCTGTATCTCTAATAGAGGACATTATTACTATCGAATTATCACTTATGTTTTCTAATCGCGAATATATTTCAATCTTACCTTTCTCGGTGAACTTAATTGCATTATTTATAAGGTTTACAAAAATTTGTTTGATTCGTGTCGCATCGCCTTTAAGTGTATGTGGGATTTTCGAATCAATCTCCTTCGAAACATACAGACCTTTTTCCCGGATTTTGCCCAGGTTAATTGATATTGCTTGATCAATAATATCATCCAGGTGAAAGTCAACCTCATAAAGTTCCATTCTTCCGGATTCAATTTTAGTCAAGTCGAGAATTGAGTTTAATAATTCTAGTAACGATTCAGCCGAGTTCTTAGCATTTCCAATAAATTGTTTAAGTTCATCTTGATTATCGTAATAATCACTTTCGATTAATGATAAGTAGCCAATTATTCCATTGATTGGTGTGCGGATTTCGTGCCCGAGAAAAGCTAAAAATTGACTTTTAGCTAAACTAAGCTGCATAGCTTCATCAGCAAGCATATCAGCTCTTTTCTTTTCTTCCCGTAATTCCTTTTCAGCAACTTTCTTTTTTTCTTCAGTAATTACTTGCTGTGTAATATCTCTTATACTTCCTTCAAGATAGCCGCTTTGATCTTCCTCAGCATAGAAAATCCTATCATTTAATTTAACAATGATATCTTCGCCGTTTTTCTTCTTAAGCGTTATTTGATAATCCTCTACTGAACCCTTCTTCATTATTAAATTAATAAGCTTTTCTCTTTCTTCTGGAGATTTAAAAATTTCCGTGCTTATATTCACTTCTAATAATTCTGATGGATCGGAATATCCTAATATTTTAGCCATCGAGGGATTTGCAATAATAAACTTTCCTTCCAAGGTTGATTGAAAAATTCCTTCAGCAGAATTATTGAAAATTGATCTGAATCTTCTTTCGGAAGCAATAACCTGAATTGCATTCTTTGCTGCTTGAAGTCTTAGTCTAAAATTAACCGCACTTCCAATAACAGAGAGGATACTTAAGAAAAGAACAAATACCACAGATTCATACATGTTCGGAAGGAAATAAATACTTTTGTCATTAACGATAATAGCGAATGAAAATACAAGGTTGTAGTAAATAGCAACAATAATTTGATTCTTAACTTCCCAGCTCAAGAACAGCGCAGAAGTGAATATCATCAACCCTACAATCTGAGAATTTGTTACTAACGTTGAAGGAATTAAAAATATCATGTATCCGGAAGATACGATTATCGTGACCAGCAGAATGTGAACTAATACTACCGGATTCTTTTTTGCCAATGGTGTGTTAGAAATCACGAGAATTGCAAACGCTATTAACGTCGCCAGAAGTCTTGTAATATAAACTTCAAAAGAGAATTGTGAGAAATACCGAACCTCGAACATCATAGCAAATAGTCCTGATACTGCAATTAAAAGTGACATTACCTTAATCGGTGTGATCAGAAAATCTTCGGTTTTTCTTTTTAGTTTATTGTATGATTTTTTAGATAGAAGAGCACTATCATTAGAAAATAAATCGAAAGCCATAATTTTTATTCTTTTTTGTTCTTATTCTCAATTTCTCATGTTCATCACTCAAATAACATACCAGAAAGCGATTAAATCTCTTTTCAAATTTTATGAATAAAGAACTGATTTTCTTAGATTTCCGCTCACTAAGAAATAATTTCCGATAATGCTAGATTTTTTTTACTCAATTGACGTGCAAATTTTTTACTTTTTTAACCATAGCTTATCAATTGGTTTTCTCGATAAATTCTTTGCAATGATTACTAATGTGAACAACTGGTACATAGCTTATATTGTTTTATTGGGAATTGCTTTCATAAAAGGCGGACTACGGGGAAAACTTGCCGTTGCGATGATCATTATACTAATCATTGTAACGGATCAATTGGGGTATAAAGTTATTAAGGAAATTTTTCAGCGAATGAGACCATGCATCGCTTTAACCGACGTTCTTACACCGCTCGGTTGTAATGGCACATATTCTTTTCCATCAAATCATGCTCTTAATAATTTTGCGGCAGCGACTTTCTTCTATCGTTTGTTTCCAAAATTAAAATGGATTTTATTCATCACAGCTTTTTTAGTTAGTCTATCCAGAGTTTATTTAGGACTTCACTATCCGAGTGATATTATTGGCGGTGCAATCATCGGTTCCGCTTTTGGTTATATCTTTTCTTTCGCAGCATTGAAATTGGAAGAATACTTACTGTCAACAAAATCAAAACAGCTTGAAGCTTAAATGGAAAACAACCTAAAAATACGATCAGCAGAAATAAATGATACTCCTATCATTTTGAAATTAATAAAAGATCTTTCCATCTATGAAAAACTAACTCATCAGTTCATAAATAATGAAGTATTGCTGAAGAAATATTTATTTGGTGAAAAAAGATTTGCAGAAGTTTTGATTGCAGATTTTAAAAACCAGCCGGTTGGATTTGCTCTGTTCTTTCATAACTATTCAACATTTGTTGGAAAACCTGGAATTTATTTGGAAGATTTGTTCGTTCAACCGGAAATGCGCGGTAAAGGTATTGGAAAGGAATTGTTTCTTAGACTTGTCAAAATCGCAAAAGAAAGAAATTGTGGACGAGTCGAGTGGAGCGTGTTAAACTGGAATACTCCAGCAATTGATTTCTATAAAAATATGGGAGCCGTCCCTATGGATGAATGGACAGTTTATCGCCTGACTGCTGATAAAATTGATGCGATGGTTTCTAAAAAGTAATGCCGGGCAAATTATTTGCAATGTTCCTGGATATTAGAAAGTTGTAAATTTAAATCTGAATAAAACTTAAGGATAAATTAATGACATTGAATAAAAACCGCAGAGTGGTTGTAACCGGAATGGGAGTTCTAACACCAATTGGACTTACTGTTCAAGAATTTTGGGATGCAATGATGAACTCCAAAAGCGGTGCTGCAACTATTACAAGCTTCGATACCTCAAAACTGGATACAAAATTTGCATGTCAGTTAAAAGGATTTGATCCTTTTCTTTACATTGATAAAAAAACTGTGAAACGACTTGATCCTTACGCTCAATATGCATTATCGGCAGCAGCACAAGCAATTGCAGACAGTGGACTTGATGTCGCAAATTTATCGGAATCGGAAAAAGCAAAAATTGGGGTAATCTTTGGAAGCGGCATAGGCGGAATTCAAACATTTTATCAGCAAGCAGTAATTAACAACACTCAAGGTCCAAGCCGCATTTCACCATTTTTTATTCCGATGATGATTCCAGATATTGCCGCCGGTTACATATCTATTCAATATGGATTTCGTGGACCCAATTATTGTATCGTTTCTGCTTGTGCTACTGCCAACAACAATATAATCGATTCATATTTTTTAATTAGAGAAGGAATTGCAGAAATAATCGTCTCTGGAGGAAGTGAAGCTTCATTAAACGAAATTGGTATTGGTGGATTCAATGCTTCGCGTGCTATTTCAACAAGAAATGATTCACCTGAAACCGCTAGCAGACCTTTTGACTTAACCCGAGATGGATTTGTGATGGGCGAAGGCGGCGGTGCATTAATCCTGGAAGAGTTAGAACACGCTCTTAAAAGAAATACTAAGATTTATGCTGAAATAATTGGGGTTGGTCTTTCAGCCGATGCTTATCACATAACTGCTCCACATCCAGATGGTGCAGGTGCGGTGCTTGCAATGGAAATGGCAATTCGCAATTCCGAAATTGACACCACTGATATTGACTACGTAAATATGCACGGGACATCTACTCCTTTAGGTGATATTGGTGAGACAATTGCAATTAAAAAGGTTTTTGGTGAGCATGCTTACAAAATGAATCTCTCATCAACGAAAAGCATGACAGGACACTTGCTTGGTGCTGCAGGAGCTGTTGAAGCAGTTGCGTCAATTTTAGCCATGACGAATGGAGTTATTCCTCCGACCATCAACTTCGCTAATCCAGACCCCAAATGCGACTTAAACTATACATTCAACAAACCGCAAAAAAGAGAAGTGAATGTTGCTATGAGTAATGCATTTGGTTTTGGAGGTCATAACACTTCAATACTATTTAGAAAATTTTTTCACTGATATTCGGATAAAAATTATTTCAATGCTTATCAACAATAAATTTTAAGAGCGAATCTCTTCTGTTGAAAATCAGTATTATCATTTTATCTTTTGATTATCATTTTTCAATTTAACATCATTGGAGAAATAAATTGGAGTGGATTTTTGAACCTCAATATCTAATTGCGCTTCTGACTTTAACCGTTCTGGAAATTGTTTTAGGAATAGACAATATTATTTTCATTTCTATTCTCGCCGGTAAGTTACCTGCCGAAAAACGAAAAAGGGCAAGAATCATTGGTCTTTCTCTGGCAATGATTACCAGAATAGGTTTGCTCTTTTCTTTAACCTGGATCATGCACATAACATTTCCTTTATTTAATATTTTAGGTCAAGAAATATCATGGAGAGATTTGATACTCATCTTAGGCGGTTTATTTCTTTTGGCAAAAAGCACATATGAAATTCACGATAAGTTAGAAGGTGAAGAAGGAAAAGCATCTGCCAAAACTTTCCCATCATTTAACACAGTTATCATCCAGATTATGCTGCTAGATATAGTATTTTCACTCGATTCAGTTATTACAGCCGTAGGTATGGTTGACAAGCTAATGGTTATGATCATTGCAGTTGTTATTGCTGTAATTTTTATGATGTGGTTTTCAGGAAAGATCAACGACTTTGTTGAAGACCATCCTACAATAAAAATGCTCGCTCTAAGTTTTCTTCTTTTAATCGGAGTTACATTAATTGCTGAAGGTTTTGATCAGCATATTCCTAAAGGATACATTTATTTTGCAATGGCTTTCTCGGTCTTTGTGGAAATGTTAAATCTTAAATTGCGAAGTAAGATAACTAAACCCGTTGAGCTAAGAAAAGCTTATGTGGAAGACGAATCAAAAGCTTAAAGATCAGGAACATTAATATGTCAAGCAAACTAAAAAATAGAAACTCAAAAAGATTGGAAATCGAGCGAAAATTTCTTGTAAAGAATAACGGATGGCAAAAGGGGGTCAAAGGAATTATTTATCAGCAAGGATATTTATCAACTGATTCTTCCAGAACTGTTAGAGTTAGGTTGGAAGGAAAACTCGGTAAGCTAACAATTAAGGGAAAGAAAACCGGTATAGCAGGTGATGAATTTGAGTATGATATTCCTGTTAATGATGCAAAATATCTTCTTGATCATCTTTGTAAAAAACCAACTATCAAAAAAACCAGGTACAGAGTTCCTTTTGAAAATCTCATTTGGGAAGTTGATGTTTTTAAAGGCGAAAATAAAGGATTAGTTATTGCTGAAGTAGAATTAAAATACGCCGATCAAAAATTTAAAACACCAAGCTGGATCGGAATAGAAGTCACACAAGACCGCAGATTCAGGAATGCAAATCTTATTGCAAATCCATTCTCGAAATGGAAAGATAAGCTAACACGTTAATTTAAATATCATGAACTCCCTATCATCAATAAAAAATTTTGCTCTGCATGGATGGATTGGGATATTTCTCATCGTCATTTTTTGGTTCATCAATTGGTCGCTCCAAGGACTTAGAACACATTGGGGATTTTTTCCTCTTTGGCTTGGATACTGCTTAACAGTAGATGCAATAGTTTTTAAAAAAAGAGGAACTTCCCTGCTTACTCGATCTCCACAAAAGTACATCGGCTTATTTCTTATTTCCGCACCTTCCTGGTGGCTTTTCGAATTGTTTAATTCTCATCTCAAAAATTGGCAATACCTCGGAAAAGAAAACTTCACTCCGGTCGAGTATGCTTTGTTTGAAACAATCAGCTTCTCGACTGTAATTCCTGCCGTGTTTGGTTCAGCAGAATTGGCGTCAACATTCAACTGGATCAAAAAAATAAAAATTCTCGTTTCACTAAAGGACAATTCATTAACCTTACTTATATTTTTTGCTCTTGGAATTTTGCTTCTCATCTCAATAATCAAATGGCCAGTTATATTTTATCCGTTTGTTTGGATAACGGTTTATTTCTTAATAGAACCATTTAACATCAAAGCCGGATTTTCTTCTATAATAAACTTCACGCTAAAAGGAAATTGGCAGCCGGTAATTTCTCTCGCAGTTGGCTGCCTTATTTGTGCGTTCTTCTGGGAAATGTGGAATTTCTATTCGTATCCAAAATGGATTTATCACCTTCCTTATGTTAATGCACCTAAACTATTCGAAATGCCTCTCCCCGGTTACATCGGATACATTCCCTTTTCATTTGAACTTTTCGCCCTAACCAGTTTAGTTTATGGATTGATGAAATTAAAACTAAGTGATTACATGAATATCAGGCACTCACCTTACACCGTGAGTTAATCTTTGTAGCAACGTTGTGCTATTACGTATAAAAAGATTGATTTTATAGAAGACTTTTGAACAGAAAATTTATTGGTTGATAATAAGGAAATAAGGTTAAAAAAATAGGTCTTTGCTAATGTTACTAAGGTTAATTGCATTGATTATGGTTCTTCCATTTTTGTCCTTTAATATCCAAAGTATTTTTTTGTTTGTGAATGATTTCGATTTTATTGGGACAATTGCAAAACCTTATCCATTTTTTCTTTAACTTAGTAATAATCTAACCTGTGGTAGCTTAACCTTATTAATTTATTAAATAGATACCAGTATCCAGATTCAAGTTTGATTGTCGCTTCTGGTTACGATGTGGACCTTTGAGTTAGAAAACAGAAAATTATACGAATCCGCCAAAGATGGAACGAAACAGGCACGAATCCGTCAACTGACGGACACGAAGAAGATATATACTATTGTTATTTCCTGTGTATTGTGAAACCTTACAATGTTGTTTTGATTCTTGAATAATTACCAGGATAAAACTAAGTTAATGGTGTGCTAAAAAGTTAATCTGAGATAATCTCAGTATTTACCCGCTTAAATTTTAGGGTATAAAAATGAACAACTCAAATCTGCTTCAACAAATTGCCCGCAAAAATTCTGATAAAGATAAAATTGCAGAGATGGTTATCAAGGATACAACCTTACTTCCCGAACTTTTTATCGGACTTCAAGCAAATGAAGCATCTATCAAATACGGTTCAAATAAAGTTTTGATAATCATTAGCGAAAAAAATCCTGGGGTGCTGTATCCCAAATTAGATTTTTTTATTGCGCATTTGGAAAACGAAAACAATTTTCTGAAATGGGGAGCAATCGAAATTATAGCAAATTTATGCAAAGTTGATTCGTTACATCATTTTGAAAATATTTTTACCAAATATTTTTCTCCAATTGAAGGTCACCACATGGTACCTGCTGCAAATACAATTAAAGCCGCCGTTAAAATTGCATTGAACAAACATAATTTGACCGAAAAAATATCGTATGAAATATTAAAAGTTGAAGAGGCAGATTATGAAACAGCAGAATGTAATAACATAGTGATAGGTCAAGCTATCAAGGCGCTGGATGAATTATTTCCGCAATTAAAAACCAAAGAACCGGTGTTTGAATTTGTAAAACGACAACTAAAAAACAAAAGACCGGCTACACGAAAGAAAGCTGAAATTTTTATAAGAAAAAATCAAAAACTATTGGATAAATAAAATCAGAAGGAGATTAAAATGTGGCTAATTATTGTTGCAATTGTTCTGTTTATTTTTTTCTTGGGAATAAGAATTGTTCGTCCTACTCACAGAGGATTGATTGAACGGCTTGGCAAGTATAATAGATTTGCAAGCTCCGGGTTTAATTGGATAATGCCTGTAATCGACAAAATGTACCAGGTTAACATAACCGAACAGATGGTTGATGCCGAACCCCAAGAGATAATCACCAATGACAACTTAAATGCCGTTGTTGATGCCCAAGTTTATTTCAAAGTTAAAGATGATGAATTGAATGTTAAAAACTCACAATACAATGTTAATAATGTAAATTTTCAGATTGTAAATCTTGCCCGCACTACACTTAGAAATATTATTGGCACGTTAACCCTAAAATCTGCCAATAGTGAAAGAGGAAGAATAAATACCGAACTGCATAAAATTCTGATTGATGAAACTACGACATGGGGGATTGATATTGTGCGAACCGAACTTAAACAGATTGATCCTCCGAAAGATGTTCAAGACACAATGAACAAAATTGTGAAAGCTGAAAATGAAAAAATTGCGGCTATTGATTATGCAACCGCAGTAGAAACGGTTGCGGATGGTGAAAAAAGAGCTGCTATTAAAAAAGCCGAGGGAATAAAGCAAGCAAATATTCTAAAAGCTGAAGGAGAAGCAGAAGCAATTAGACTGGTGAATGATGCAGCCAACAAATATTTCGTCGGGAATGCTCAGCTTTTAAAACAACTTGAAACAGTACAAAATTCTTTACAAAATAATACTAAAGTAGTTGTCCCTGGAAATGCACAGTTGGTGAATGTAATTGGAGATTTGGCAGGCGTTCTTCCTATGACAAAATGATGTTATAGATAATTTATTTCCAGAACTTGTATAAATTATCTTTGGGTTAAGATTTATTTCTTTTTCTTATTCTCAAAAATTTTATCAGGAATTCCAATATTAACTTTGTAATTGGAATAAGAAACGTAAACCTTCCCCGTTGTTGTTGGTTTATTGTCTTTTTTCTTTTCTTTTGATTCTGGACTCATATCTCCGCTGAATCCCATTGGAATATTCATCTTATCAACATTAAAAGAGAAGATCATCTTGCTCGGCAATGGATAATTAACATTTGTATGATCATATTTAAGTTCTATGCCGAAGGTGCCGTTTGTTTTTGTTGTGGTTTCAATTTTCCTAATAACATTTTTTGATTGATCAATCCAAAGAGTTGATAAAATCACGTCATCAGTTTCACCAAGAGGAATTACTTTAAGCACCGATACCTTAACATTTTCAATGGTATCCTGCCTCACATAAAACGCGGTATACTTTTTCTTTAATAAAGCACTCGGCGAAAAATCAAATCCTTCTCGTGGAAGCAAAGCAAAAGTTTCAGATTCAAAATGGACTTTATCCGGCTGCTTAAAATAAATCTTAGCTTCCGTATCCGGCACTTTTAAGAAATTTACATCGACTTTGATATTTACATTCACCTCGTAATCTTGAACTTTATTGAATTCATCAAGCACTTTTTTGAGAATGATATCCGGATCGTTGGTCTGAGGAGATATAACGGCTGCAAGTATGAAAACTAAGAATAATATTTTGTTAAGATTTTTCATTTCATCAATTAAACTATGATCTAAAATAATTGTTTCCTCAGATTAAAACTTTAGCTCAAAATATCTTTTTTATTGAAGATATAAACTGTCATTCCGAAAAAGAAAATTACATGCCCAATTAAAACAGCAGCCGATTTATATAAATCCTGAAAATCTATCGGATCATCGAAAAATGAACGCCAGGATTGCATGTAATTAGTAAATAAGTATGGACGAATAGATTGAAAAAACTCAATGTCTAATGCTGAAATAATGACAAATACAATTATTATCGCCATGGTTGAAACAATGGGACCTATTGCATTTTCAACGAGTGATGAGAACAAAAATGTAAGAGAAAGAACTACAGTCATGCTTAAAGCAGCAAAACCGTAAGCCAGCAGAAATCGCCAAAAGACATCGTTGCGTGCAAGAATCAAAATGTTAACATTCTTAATTACAATTAATTCGCCAATACCAAACACCAATATTCCTATAGCCAAACTCATTATCGCCAGCCAAAGTACAAGCAGGTTAGTGTAAATTAATCCAGCTAAGAATTTTGATAAAACAATTTTGAATCGCGATACAGGTCTTGTAACTAAAATTCTATAAGTTCCGGCAGTTGCTTCTCCAGCCAATAAATCGCCTGCTACGAGAGTTATCAGGAAAGGAATGTGGACAACTAATGCGTTTAAGATTGCATATGAAATTAAATAACCGTTGAGAAGATTTCCTACAAAAATAAATGACTGCTGCAAATTGCGTGTCATAAAATTTATACTCTTTTCCCCTTCAACGAGCATTGCAATCTGAATTATGGGAACTAGAACAGCTATTGCAAGAAAACCGATATATGTTCTCCATTTCCTGAAGATTTTGGAAAGCTCAATGCTTATTAAAGAAAAAATCATAAGGATCTCTCGGTCATTTGCAGGAAATATTCCTCAAGAGATCTTGTTGGGATTACAGCACTAACAGAAATTTTATTATCAACCAGATATTTATTCAGCTCAGCAATTTCTGTGTTCTTAAGCGAAAAAATTACACGATTCTTTGTTTCGGAATTCAGCTTTTTAATCCACGATGTTTCCTTTATTAACTCACGAACCTTTTGAGTATCATCTACTTCGAAAGTCACTTTAAGATCACTTCTGTTAAGCAGCTCTTCAACATATCCTTCAACTTGAGCTGAACCTTTATTAATGATTATCATTCTGTCAGCAACCATTTCAACTTCGTAGAGAATGTGAGATGATAGAAAAATTGTTTTTTTCTGATCTTTACTGAGATGGATGATTAAATCTCTGATTTCTTTCATTCCTTGAGGATCCAACCCGGTAGTTGGTTCATCAAGAATAATTAATTCCGGATCATGTAAAAGTGCTTGAGCAATACCTAACCGCTGTTTCATTCCATGTGAAAAAGTCTTGACCTTGCTCTTAAATCTTTTGTTAAGCCCAACTAATTCTAAAACTTCCATAATTCGTTTTTTGGGCGATTCAATCCCGGAAAGTTTTGCAAGTATTTCAAGATTTTTATATGCCGACAGGAAGCCGTAAAAATCGGGCTTTTCAACGATTGCACCAATCTTTCGTAAGATTTCTATGCGTGATTCTTTTAATGACTTTCCAAAAATTTTAATTTCTCCTTTTGTAGGTGAAATTAAAGTAAGCAGCATTCTAATCGTAGTGCTTTTACCCGCTCCATTAGGACCTAAAAAACCGAACACATCGCCGGTGTAAACATTAATGCTCAGGTCATTAACAGCTTTTAGTTCTTTGAAATGTTTTGAGAGATTCTTTACTTCAATTATTTTATTATTGTCCGACATACCCGGTTTTAGAGTTGGCTTTAATTAATTTTTAAGAATAACTTGTTTTGATGAGCAATCTTTTAGTTCACTAATTTACTTTTGAAAGATAAAAAATTATTTCAACATCACATCTATTAAAATAATTCCGATTTTGGTTGACTTTACGGAAAATTAATTTCTTGAACTTAAAAGAATTAATTTGGTTTTATCTTAATTTATATTAATCTTTCCATCAGAAATTCTTGCAAGCAAAAAAAAGATTTTTCGGGCAAAAATAAATTTCTTAAAACTATTTTCTTTTATAACATTTTTATTTAGTTTGCTTGCAGTTGCAATCTTGTTCATCAATTCTTAGAAAATTCAATAATGAAATTATTACAAACAACAATTCGAAAAAAAATATTTTTAAAAAGTCAATTAACTTTTCTATTAACAGAATTAAATTTGCGCACGAGGGAGTGAACTAATGCAAATAAAGAGATTTTATACGGAAAGCGGAAAAGATCCGTTATCATCGTTTGAATTTGAAAAACGAACTTCAGAAATAAGAAATCCAGATGGATCAATTGTCTTCAGAATGGAAGAGGTTTTTGTTCCCTCGCATTGGTCGCAAGTTGCCACTGATATTATTGCTCAAAAATATTTTAGAAAAGCCGGAGTTCCTAAACTTTTTAAAAAGAATCGTGAGAAAGGAATTCCCTCCTGGCTTCAATCATCTAAAGCTGATTTAGAAAAATTAGAATTACTTCCTGAAAAGGAGCGTTATTCATCTGAAACAGATTCACGGCAAGTTTTTCATAGATTGGCTGGATGCTGGACTTACTGGGGCTGGCAAGGTAAGTATTTTGATTCTGAAGATGATGCGAAAGTTTTTTATGACGAGATTATTTATATGCTGGCAAATCAAATCTCTGCACCTAACAGCCCGCAATGGTTTAATACAGGATTAAATTGGGCATACGGAATCACCGGACCTTCTCAAGGTCATTATTATGTTGATTATAAAACAGGAGAACTAACCGCTTCATCAGATGCTTACACACATCCACAGCCCCATGCATGCTTCATCCAATCAGTAAGTGATGACTTAGTTAACGAAGGCGGTATCATGAATCTCTGGGTTCGTGAAGCGCGATTATTTAAGTATGGATCAGGAACAGGATCAAACTTTTCTGAGGTTCGCGGGTCAAGTGAACCGTTAAGCGGCGGCGGTAGATCTTCCGGTTTGATGTCATTTTTGAAAATTGGTGACAGAGCTGCCGGTGCGATCAAATCAGGCGGCACAACTAGACGCGCTGCAAAAATGGTTACTATTGATATGGACCATCCTGATATTGAGGAATTTATTAATTGGAAAGTTATAGAAGAACAAAAAGTGGCTTCATTAGTTGCGGGTTCTAAACTCTGCAATTATCACCTTAATGCAATAATGAAAGCTTGCTATGATGAGCATCCGGAGAATGATCGTTTCAGCAAAACACTTAATAAAAAATTAAGAAATGCCGTCATCGAAGCGCGAAAAGTAAATATTCATAACAATTACATTGAAAGAGTTATTCAACTCGCAAAGCTTGGATTTAAATCAATAGAATTTCCTATTTATTCAACTGATTGGAATTCGGATTCTTATTCTACTGTATCGGGACAAAATTCCAACAACTCTATCCGGGTTACAAATGAATTTATGAACGCCATATTAAATGATGGTGAATGGAATCTATATTGGAGAGTTGAAAAGAAAAAAGCTGCTCAAGAAAATCGGCAACCTAAACCTTACAGAACACTCAAGGCAAATGCTCTTTGGGATGATATTGCTTTTGCCGCATGGTCTTGTGCCGATCCCGGAATTCAATTTCATACAACAATTAATGAATGGCATACTTGCCCTGAGAATGGTGAGATCAGAGCTTCCAACCCTTGCAGCGAGTACATGTTTTTAGATGATACGGCTTGCAATCTTGCATCACTTAATCTTGTAAAATTCTACAAAACTGAAACAAAAGAATTCAATGTTGCTTCATTGCGACATGCAACCAGATTGTGGACGATTGTTTTAGAGATTAGTGTTAAGATGGCTCAATTCCCGAGTAAAGAAATTGCACAAAAAAGTTACGACTTCAGAACCTTAGGATTAGGTTTTGCTAACTTAGGATCATTGTTAATGCTTCAAGGGATCCCTTACGACAGCAATGAAGCGTTTGCGATTTGCGGTGCCATTACTTCCATAATGCATATGTCTTCTTATGCAACCTCAGCAGAAATGGCTAAAGAGCTTGGTACTTTCACGCACTACAATCTAAATAAAAATCACATGCTTAAAGTAATTCGGAACCATCGCAGAGCAGCTTACAATGTTCCAAGCGATGAATATGAAGGATTGACAATCTATCCGATGGGCATAAATCCAAAATATTGTCCTTCTGATTTGTTGAAAGCGGCTCGTGAAGATAGTGATAGAGCGCTTGAACTTGGTACTGAAAATGGTTTTAGGAATGCCCAGGTAACCGCAATTGCTCCAACAGGTACAATCGGTATGGTAATGGATTGCGACACAACAGGTGTAGAACCGGATTTTGCTTTGGTTAAATTCAAAAAACTTGCAGGCGGTGGATACTTTAAAATAATCAATCAATCAATCCCTCTTGCATTGGAAAGACTTGGTTATAATAAAGATCAAATAAATGAAATAGTGAAGTATGCCAAAGGTTCGGGTACTTTGGTTGGCTGCCCTTACATAAATCCCGAATCACTTAAAGCAAAAGGTTTTACTGAAGAAGTTCTCTCTAAAGTTGATAATACCCTTCCATCCGTATTCGATCTGAGTTTTGCATTTAACAAATTTGTAATTGGTTCTGATTTCTTAATTAAAAAACTCAACTTCACAGAAGAAGAAATAAACGACTATGATTTTAACTTGCTTGAGAAGTTAGGATATTCCAAACAAGAAATTGCATCGGCAAATGATTATGTCTGTGGAACAATGACTATAGAAGGTGCGCCTTTCTTAAAGCATGAACATTATCCTGTATTCGATTGCGCAAATAAATGCGGTAAAAAGGGTTCGAGATTTATTCGATCCACCGCTCACATCAAGATGATGGCAGCAGCACAACCATTTATTTCAGGAGCTATTTCAAAAACCATCAATCTTCCGAATCAATCAACCGTGGATGATATAAAAGATTCCTACATGCAGTCCTGGAAACTTGGAGTAAAAGCTAATGCTATTTACAGAGATGGCTCAAAATTATCTCAACCGTTAAACACGATGAGTGAAGATGAGCTGGAAACAATAATCGAAGAAAAAGAAAAGAATGATATAGTAAAAATAGCCGAACGGATAATTCATAGATACATTGCGAAGAGAAGAAGATTACCATACCGTAGAACCGGCTATACCCAGAAAGCAAAAATAAACGGACAATCTGTTTATATCAGAACCGGCGAGTATGAAAATGGACAAATTGGTGAAATATTTATAGACATGCACCGTGAAGGTGCTGCGGTCAGAAGCCTGTTAAACTGTTTTGCTATTTCAGTATCTCTCGGTCTGCAGCATGGTGTTCCACTCGAAGAATTTGTTGATGCTTTTGTATTCACCAAATTTGATCCGAGCGGAATTGTAACCGGTAATGAAAAAATAAAAATGGCAACATCCGTTATAGATTATAT
The DNA here is from genome assembly GCA_036722835.1 of Ignavibacteriaceae bacterium. Taxonomy (GTDB): domain Bacteria; phylum Bacteroidota; class Ignavibacteria; order Ignavibacteriales; family Ignavibacteriaceae; genus XYD12-FULL-36-8. The sequence goes on from DAIMIJ010000001.1 coordinate 16,831, forward strand.
TTTTAGAGAATTAGCTGTTTCATATCTTGGAAGGTACGATCTTGCACATGTAGAACCAACCGAGCTTAATGGTAAAGTTTCTAAAGGAATAGTTAAAAAAATCGTTGAACCGGAGTTTGAGAGTGAGGAGATTGTTAGTGAACGCTTAGTTGAATTAGATAAAAATGATTCGTATGAATATTCCCTTTCATCACATGAAACTAAAAGTTCTGCAACGATGGACAGTTTACCTTCCGATTCAATAACTTCAAAACTTAAAAGAGCAATTCAAGCTGGATACACTGGAGATATTTGTCCCGAATGCCAAAGCACGATGATGGTAAGAAACGGAACCTGCTTAAAATGTTTGAGCTGCGGTGCAACTACTGGATGCAGTTAGATTGATAAATAAAAATTATTCAAAGCCGTTCCTTGGGACGGCTTTTATATTTTAAAGATTCGCGTTGCATTTAGTATTGCAATTAAAGCCACTCCCATATCACCAAACACTGCTTCCCACATAGACGCGACTCCCAGTACTCCAAGTAAAATAAAAATCCCTTTTACAGCAAGAGAAAAAATTAAATTTTGCCAGACAATCTTTCTGGTTTTTCTTGCAATCAAAATAGCTTCAGAAACTTTTGATGGTTGATCCTCCATTATCACAATATCGGCTGCTTCAATAGCCGCATCCGAGCCCAAGCCGCCCATTGCAATACCCAAATCTGCACGTGCTATTACCGGAGCATCATTAATTCCATCGCCGACGAAAGCAACTTTACCACCTTTAGCTTCTAATAATATTTCTTCAAACTTAGTGAGTTTATCTTCCGGTAATAATTCACTGAAGCTGCTGTCAATATTTAATCTTTGGGCAAATTTGGATGTGGTAAAATTGTTATCACCACTAAGCATAATTGTTTTTTTGATTCCCAAGGACTTTAAGCTTTTTATAGCTTTCTCAGCATCCTCTTTAAGTTCATCCGAGATAATGATGTGCCCGGCATAGATTGAATTCACAGCAACATGAATTACGGTTCCTTCAACATTGCAAATATCATGATCAATGTTCTCTGCATGCAGCAATTTATCGTTACCAACTACGATTAAATTCCCGTTAATTTTCACTTTGATACCTAATCCTGAAATTTCCTGCTGCTCTTTGATTTCGTTAATCCGAAGATCTTTACCGTATGCTTCTCTTATTGAATCCGCAATAGGATGATTTGAATTTGATTCAGCTAAATAAGCATAATATAAAATTTCATCTCTGCTAAATCCGTTTTGCGTAATCACATTAGTAACTTTAAAAATGCCTTTAGTAAGTGTTCCCGTTTTATCAAAGACAACAGAATTCAATTCTGTCAGCGTGTCAAGATAGCTCGATCCTTTAATTAAAATTCCTCTTCGCGATGCACTGCCTAAACCTCCAAAGTAAGTCAGAGGAATGCTTATCACCAAAGCACATGGGCATGAAACTACAAGAATTACGAGTGATCTGTAAATCCAATCGGAAAAGGATTGATTGGGAATAAAGAGTGGTGGTAAGAATGCAATTGCGGCTGCGATGAGAACTACTATTGGTGTATAAATTCTGGCAAACTTAGAAATGAACTTTTCAGGTTTGGCCTTTTTGTGAGCAGCAAATTCAACCAAATCCATAATCTTTGAGATGGAAGTTTCGCCGAATATTCTGCTTACTTTTATTTCAATCACTCCGGATTTATTTATCATTCCCGCTAATACGTCATCATCTTTACTAACCGTTTTAGGAATTGACTCCCCTGTCAGGATAAATGTATCCACATAAGACGATCCATTTATTATCTTACCATCAAGCGGAATTTTTTCACCGGGTTTGACAATTATCAGATCATTGACTTTGACTTCCGAAGGATTTGTTTTTATTATTTTATCATCAACTTTAAGATTTGCGTATTCGGGTCTTATTTCAAGCAAAGATCTAATTGATTTTCTCGAACGACCAACAGCGGATTTTTGAAAGAACTCCCCGACATTGTACAATAGCATCACCATCACCGCTTCAGGAAGCTCGTTTATAGCCAACGCACCAAGCGTGGCTAAACTCATAAGAAAATTCTCATCAAAGAAATTGCCCTTAAATAAATTTTTAATCGCTTTCGAGAGAACATTGCTGCCAGCTATAATATATGCGGAGATAAGAACTACGTCAGTCAAATATTTTAAAGAGCTTACCCTATCATTATTTTCGAAGTAAATTCCTCCGGCAAATAAAATCGCCACTAATAAAATTTGCAGGACTTCTTTAGATAAATCGCTTTTTAATATTTTCTCAGTCATTATGTAAAATATTTTTGCTGATGTTTTAAACAACATTAATTAAACTGGAGATTAATCTCAACGTTTAGGAAGGGAAAACATGTGATGCAAATTATAAGGAATAATAGAATGGCGGCAAAGGGCAAAATTAATTGCTGCTAAATATACCGTTTATTCTTCTGCCTCCCATATACCGTTTTGAATAATATTTATGTTCGATTGATGAGACGATAACTCCTTTTGATGAGCTTGCATGTGCGAAAAGTTTATCGCCGATATATATTCCAACGTGTCCCGGCCGAACTGCCCGACGTGTATTGAAAAATACCAGATCACCAAAGATTAGATCATCTTTATCTTTAATTGATGTACCCTGAGTAAATTGTTCTCTTGCAGATCTGAGTAAGTAAACATCTAAACAATTACTATAAACATTTTGAGTAAACGCCGAACAATCAATTCCATCAGAAGAGTTTCCACCGTACTTATAAGGAGTATTAATGTACTTAATTATCTCCATCAACATTCTTTCTTTGGGCGTTGTATTTGCAAAACTGGTATCAGGGAAACCTAATGAAGTTTTTATTCTATTTAGAACACCGGAAATATCAATTGCCGGTTCATCAATTGGAGTCTCTTCGTCGTCATCTTCATAACTCTGAAACTCAGAAGAAGTGTCTTGAATTTGTGAATAATAAAGAAGGTCATCGCTATCGTCTTTTATTAAACCTGCTTTCAAGGAATCATCATAAGTATTAATGCCAACATTATTTTTATATCGTAAAGAATACGAGGAGGGAGTACATCCTAAATAAAGAATTGAAAAAAGAATAACAAATGATATTAATGAAACGATTTTTGTTAGCGGCATAAATCAACCGAGATAAGCTTTTAAATTTTTACTTCGGGATGTATGTCGAAGACGTCTAATAGCTTTCTCTTTGATTTGCCTTACTCTTTCTCTTGTAAGATTAAATCGCTCACCAATTTCTTCCAAAGTTAAAGAGTTTTCTTTGTCTAAACCAAAATATAATTTAATTACTTCTGCTTCTCTTTCCGTAAGAGTTGATAATGCCCGCTCAATCTCCTCCTTTAATGATTCATCCATCAACAAATGATCCGGAGAAGGTTGAAGATCACTTTCTATAACATCTAACAAGTTGTTTTCTTCACCTTGTGTGAAAGGTGCATCCATTGATACATGACGACCTGACATCTTTAATGTGTCGGCAATCTCTGAAGCATCCATATCAAGCTCTTTAGCAAGCTCATCAGCATTTGGTTCGCGCTCGAACTCTTGTTCAAGATTACTGTATGCTTTGCCAATTTTATTAAGAGCACCAACTCGGTTCAGTGGTAACCTTACAATTCGTGATTGCTCAGCCAAAGCCTGCAATATTGATTGTCGTATCCACCAAACAGCGTAAGAGATAAATTTAAAACCTCTTGTCTCATCAAACCTCTTGGCAGCTTTTAATAATCCAAGATTTCCTTCATTGATAAGATCACCAAGCGATAGTCCTTGGTTTTGATATTGCTTTGCTACACTTACCACAAATCTTAGATTAGCTTTAGCAAGATCTTCTAAAGCCGCTTGTTCACCTTTTCTAATTCTAATAGCCAGCTCAATTTCCTGTTCGGGTGTAAGCAAATTAATTTTCCCAATTTCTTGAAGATATTTATCAAGTGATTGGTTTTCGCGATTTGTAAACTGTTTTACAATTTTCACAAGTCAGCCTTAATTAATTATTTTGCTATTAGAAATAATTTAAATATTAATTTTAAAATGGTTTTATCACTTACAAATTTGCACAAAAATAAATGATTATTATTTCAAATGAAAGTTTTAAATATTTTTTGTGAACACTGAGGAATTGTTGTGTTGAGATGTGGCTCGGTCGACCTACTCAAATTTTGAAATAAAATAATTAATGGTTGATTGAATTATTCTCACATTAATTTTAAATCTACCGGATGATAGACCTTCAATTTTGTTCCTGCATATTTGTTTTTATTCAGAGTAATAATTGGAAGCTTATTGTAATCAGCCACAACACACATTAGGGCATCATTCATGTTTTTGACTATACTCTTATATTTTGGGACGAGTAAGCTATAACGAGAATGTAAACCTAATATTTTTAATGATGATAGAAGTCTAAGAATTATTTCTTGTTCAAGATAAGTGTCCGCATTAAATAAAAGCTCGGATGCACTTAGCACTGTAGAAAAGCAAATTCCATTTTGCATGAGCAGTTCTAGATACGAATCTTTATCCGTTGAGTTGAAGGTTAAATGCTCAATTAAAATATCGGTATCAACCAAATATTCATTTGATTTTTGGGGCAATTTTAAGTTTTCCTTTTTTCGTTCTAATTAATTTTCCCTTTGATTCGATAAACTTTATAACTACTTCTTCGGGTAAGGATTGCATGTTCTTAATCAGCCGTACTTTTCTCGCTAAATCATTGCCTGTATTATTTTCATTCATTAAGAAAACTTTTCCCTTTCAAGAAATTACTTACACTAAAAAAATCTACTGCGGTTTTTCCGACATCAGAAAACGTTTGTCGTACTCCCAGATTTTTCCCAGCTTTGTTTTTTCTAAAATAAATTAGCGGAACGTACTCCCTACTATGATCCGTGCTTGGGGTTGTCGGATCGTTCCCATGATCAGCAGTTATCACTAATGCATCTGAATCATCAAGCACATCAATCAGTTGAGGTAAAACATTGTCAAAATTTTTTAAGGCATCTCTAAATCCTTTTGGATCGTTACGATGACCATAGTAAACATCAAAATCTACAAGGTTAGCAAAGATTAGACTGTTTTTACTTTTTTTAGAATAACTTAAAATTTTTTGAAATCCTTCTTCGTTAGATTTAGTTTTTTCAACTGTCTTTATTCCACGATAATTAAACAAATCATTTATTTTTCCTATTCCAATTGTCTCAATAGAATTTTTTGATAAAACATCCAAAATAGTATCATCAGGAGGATCCAATGAGAAATCTTTTCGATTTACTGTTCGAGAATAATTACCCGGGCCGCCAACGAAAGGTCTTGCAATTACTCTTCCAATAACTATCGGCAGAGTTAAAACTTCATCTTGCGTTATTCTACAGATTTCATAAAGTTTTTCTAAAGGGATAATTTCTTCATGCGCTGCAATTTGAAACACGGAATCTGCCGAAGTATAAATTATAGGAAATCCTGTTCGAACATGTTCATCGCCCAATTCCTGGATTATCTCTGTACCGGAAGCAGCTTTATTACCAAGAAATCCTTTGCATCCTGTTAACTTTAAAAAATTATCGGTTATTTCATTTGGAAAACCATTTGGGAAATATGAAAAATCCAAATCCACGTAAAGTCCTCCAATCTCCCAATGACCTGTTGTTGAATCTTTTCCTTTCGAAATTTCTTTCATCTTTCCAAATGAAGCTTTAGGATTGTCAACTGCATCAATTCCTTCGATCTTCGAAATATTTCCCAAGCCAAGAGCTTGAAGATTAGGTAAACTTAAGCCGCCAACTTTCAATGCTGTATTTGCAAGAGTATTACTTCCCTCATCATGGTAAAGATGAGAATCAGGAAGTTCTCCAATACCAACACCATCAAGAATAATTATTATGAAGTTTTTCATCAGTAAATATTTGATCAGAAGATTTCGAAATGAATTCTAATTTAAACTCCGAACGGTATTGCCTCCGCGTTCAAGGGCTTTTTGTAGGGCCAGGTCGGCATTATGAATTATTTCTTCAACATCGGTTTTATTTGTAGCAGAAGCGATTCCGACAGAAACAGTATAAGTAGTTTGTTTTGATACAACCGCAACCGGTTTTCGGGCAATCTTAACACGCAATTTCTCCGCCCAAAGAAAGATATCCTTGGTAGTTGAATTGAAGAAATAAACTCCAAATACTTTCTCACTAATTCTTCCGAAAGCAGTTAGAGGTGTCATTTCGCTCGATATTATTTCGGCAACAGCAGTAAGCACTTTAGGGAAAGGATTTCCATCGAAAAGAGATTCTTGTTCAAGAAAATCATCAATACGAACTAATGCTAAGGCACCTGGAACTTTTAATTGATGCGCTTTATACAAATCAGCATTCACCCTTTCCTTAAAACTGAAAGCATTAAGAGTATATGTTTCCATATCGAGAGTGATAAAACTTTTAAGAAGAGTTTGTGATGAAAATGAGTGGATGGCAAATGCTAAATAATTAATAGCACTTTTCAAAAATTGTACGTCATCATTTGAATAAGTATTTTTCTTCAGACTTTCGAAGCATAATACTCCGAAGTTTTGATTTTTATATATTATTGGAACTGCAAGAAAAGAACCATCAAACGTAATATTATCGCTTTTAGAAAATCTTTTTAAATCACCTAACGAGGTATCATCAATTTTTACAGGCATACCTGTTGTTATGCATTTACCAGCTAATGATCCGTTGATTTCTATTTCTAAATTTTGTCCAACATACTTTAATGAAGTGTTATTGATGACTTTAATGATTTTAAATTTCTTTTCAATTGGCTCATAATAAATGAAAGTGAAAGCATCCCAATGAATTAATTGAACAAATGTATTTTGAATTGACGAAACTAAATCCGCTTCGCTATCAAGCTTAAATTGCGATCCTATCAAATGCAAAATATTGTTTAACCTTTGCTGAGAAACTGAATCCAGATGTTTCTCTTCAAAGATTGAAATTATCATAGTAATAACTCTAACAAATCTGCCAAGGGTGAAGATTGTTTCTATCCCAAAAGCATCTTCCACTTTGGAATCAAGCACTATAATTGCTATCAGAGATTTGTCATAGAAAAGAGGAACTCCGACAAAACTTCTAATCCCTTGTCTAATTTCATAGTAGCGAATAACATCTGGCTCGGCAACTGTGGAAATATCAGTTAGTAATTCCGGTTCACCTTTCTGAACTATTTTGCTTAGTATATCATCTTCCAAGTCAAATTTTCTTTGAGCAATGTCATTCGAATTCGAAACAAATTTTTCTATAGAAAATTTTTCTTTTTTTTGATTATACCAAAAGAAAATAACCGAATGAGCGTAATAAACTTCCTTAATTACATTCAGAATTTTTTCAAGAGCAAATGAAAATTGTCCTCCATGTCCAACTTCTTTTGGTAATTCTTCGTTAGCGATTTCTTTAAATCTCTCCTTTAGATCTGGAGGTTTGAGGGTGGTCCGAGGAAGTTTTGCATTGACAGGGTAGCTTGATGCCGCTACAACATCGGGATTAATATCCTTAGAAATAATTTTGAAGGAATCTTCATGCAACTTTGTATCGCCCTGATAATCTTCACCGATCAAATCAACATCGTAGCTGTCATTTATATATGTGCCCTGGAATTTTAAAGAATCACGAAGGAATATGATAAATGCGACATAGATGATAATTAATGCCAAAGCAATAATTCTTACTGTAAGATCATCTGCCAACAACAAAACTGCCGCCAGTAAAGGCACTACAAGGAAGATTAGGAATCTTCTTTTCTGTCTTCTATCCATTTAAATTTGCATAGATTGGAAAGTTTTGTAACAAATTACATAATAATTTTACAATTTTTTAGAATAGCAAACAAACTGAGAGCTTCTTTGCCATCGCTCAATAAAATATTTCTTCAAAAAGTTTTGAGATTTCTTTTTTACCGCGGAGTTTCACAGATGAATAATGCACCACATTGGAATTTAGATCAATGCCCGGGAAAAATTGCTCCAAGTTTTTTCTTGATAGATTTATTTCAGCTTGTTTCAGCTTATCTGCTTTCGACAACAGAATTATGTAAGGTATTTTTAAATCACTTAGAAGCTTATTTAATTGATAATCTAGTTCGGTTGGCTTATGACGGCTATCTATAAAATGGATTGCTAACCATACATAACTGGATTTTGTTATGAATTCACCAATTAATTTAGACCAGTGAGCTCTTTCCGCTTTACTAGTCTTAGCATAGCCGTAACCGGGTAAATCTACAATATAAAATTTATTATCAATCTCATAAAAATTTATTGATCGAGTCTTACCCGGAGATGAACTTACTTTTGCAAGATCTTTCCTATTAAAGAATGAATTTATAAACGAGGATTTCCCAACATTCGATCTGCCGCATAAAATTACTTCTGGTAACAGATGATTAGGTACTTCGCTTATATTAAAAGCGGATTTTATAAATAGCTGCTTTTCAAACATTGCTTAAATTTCATATGCAATTTAATTCGGTTAATTGAAAGTATAAAGAATCTAAAATAAAAAACCCCGAATAAATCGGGGTTCGAAAAATCATTCTTCGCTTTTCTTTTTCTTCTTTTTCGCTTTCGACTCTTTTTCGTCCACAACTTCCTCAGCATCTTTTTCTTCACTCTTGGCTTTTTGCTTAGCTTCCTTTTTAGCTTCTTTCTTTTCCTTATGTTCTTCGGCTTTTTTAGTAATTACATCATTGTAATCTACAAGTTCAAGTATTGCCATTGAAGCAGCATCACCCATTCTATTTCCGAGCTTTATCACCCGTGTATAACCGCCAGGACGATCACCGATTTTGGGCACTACTTCACTAAATAACTCTTTAACAACGTCTTTATCATTGACAAATCTTAGCACATGCCGCCGTGAGTGAAGATCGTTTTTTTTGGCTTTAGTAATTAAAGCTTCAACATGTTTACGAGCTTCTTTTGCTTTGGCTAAAGTAGTTTTTATTCTTTTATGCCTTAATAACGAAGTTGCCAGCGCGTTCATTAATGCTGCGCGATGGCTGTGTGTTCTGTTTAACTTTCGTCCTTTTACACCATGTCTCATTTAGTTTCCTGCAAGAAATATTAATTTGATTCTGAATCTTCTTTCAAGTATTTGTCTACTTCCATACCAAAATCAAGGCCGAGGTTTTCAACAATTTCCATTAATTCGGCCAAAGATTTTCTGCCGAAATTTCTGAATCTAAGCATTTCTGCTTCATCTTTTCTAACAAGTTCGGCAATATTCTTGATGTTGGCGGCTTTCAAACAATTGTGTGATCTTACACTAAGCTCAAGATCATCAACATTTGTTAAAAGAATTTTCTTAATTCTTTCCTTTTCGGTATCCTTTTGGGTTGAAGTGTGAACTTCTTCCTGAACAACATCAAAATTAATGAAGAGTTGAATGTGATCTCTTAAAATTTTTGCTGCTTGAGTTAATGAATCCTCTGGCGTAATAGAACCATCTGTAGTGACTTCCAGGATTAATTTTTCATAATCGTTTCTGTCAGCAATTCGAACGTTTTCAATTTCATACTTAACATTTCGTATGGGAGTAAAAATAGAATCAATCGGAATTACGCCAATAGTGCTCTCCGGTGAAACATTTTCAGATGCTGTAATAAATCCTTTACCTTTGCCAACTCTAATTTCCACATCGAACTTTGCACTTTTATTTAAAGTAGCAATGTGAAGCTCGGGATTTAAGATTTCGATTTCGTTGCTGTGCTTTTGAATATCAGCAGCGGTCCATTCGGTTTCACCATTAAAGGATAAATCAATTTTGTTGGGTTTTTTGTTTAGAAGTTTCATCCTAACCTGTTTCAGATTTAATATTATTTCTGAAACATCCTCAACTACTCCTTCAATTGTGGTGAACTCATGAAGGACACCGCCAAATTTAACAGATGTAATCGCCGCTCCAGGTAATGATGATAATAGAACTCTTCTCAGTGAATTGCCTAAAGTGACTCCATAACCTCTTTCGAGAGGTTGAAGTGTGAATCTACCAAATGTATTGGTATAATTACTTTCGTCGAGTACAACTGCGTCCGGCATCTTTATATAAGGTGCACTCATTTATTAAACCTCAATTAAATTATATATGAATTTCATTATTTAGAATATAGCTCAACTACAAGTTGTTCATTAGCATTTAACGGAACTTCGGTTCTTTCGGGAACTTGAACAAACGTACCCGATAGGGTTGCTTTATCAACCGTTAACCAATTATATGTATTGTCACGAACCTTTTTAAGTGAGTTGTGAACTAAATCGAGTTTTTTACTTTTATCTTTTATTTTGATTATATCACCGGCAGCTAAAAGATAGGCCGGAATATCTACCAATTTATCATTAACAAAAATGTGGCGATGTCTGATCAACTGTCTTGCTTGTTTTCTTGAAGAAGCAAATCCTAAGCGATAGACAACATTATCTAACCTTCTTTCCAGAATTTTAACAAGGTTCTCACCTGTAATTCCTTTTGCTTTTATTGCCTTCTCAAAATAATTTCTGAATTGAGTTTCCAGTAAACCATAAATTCTTTTTATTTTTTGTTTTTCTCTGAGCTGAACACCGTACTCAGAAATTTTACTTCTGCGTGAAAGACCGTGTTGTCCAGGCGGATAAGATCTATTCTCAATTGGACATTTTTCAGTGAAGCATTTTTGTCCTTTTAAAAATAACTTTTGTCTCTCTCTTCTGCATAATTTGCATACTGAATCAGTATATCTTGCCATTTATTAAATACTCCGAAAAATTAAACTCTTCTTTTCTTTGGAGGTCTGCATCCATTATGGGGAATTGGCGTGACATCCTTAATTGAATTAATTTGAAGACCGGCAGTGTTCAGAGATCTGATAGCAGCTTCTCTTCCGGAACCTGGTCCTTTGATATAAACATCAACTCTTCTCAACCCAAGATCAAAAGCTTCTTTAGCTGCTGCATCTGCAGTAACCTGTGCTGCAAAAGGCGTATTCTTCCTTGATCCTTTAAAACCATTTCTTCCTGCAGATGACCACGAAATTGTGTTGCCATAAATATCTGTAATTGTAACCTGCACATTATTAAAAGTGGCTTTAATATGAACTTCTCCATTAGAATCAATGTGAGTTCTTTTCTTAACTTTCTTAATAATTTTAGCCAATTATATCTCTCCTTTTAATCTCAACTCTTATTTCTTAGTTGGTGTTTTCTTTTTACCGGCGACAGTTTTTCTCTTACCTTTACGAGTACGGGAATTAGTTCGGGTTCTCTGACCTCTTGCAGGTAAACCTCTTCTGTGTCTTAAACCTCGATATGTTCCAATATCCATTAATCTCTTAATGCTCTGCTGTACTTCGGATTTGAGAGCACCTTCAACCTTATACTCCGCCGTAATTACGGATCTTATTTTAGCAATTTCTTCATCGGTAAGATCTGCAACTTTTTTATCAGGATTAACTTCTGCCTTTTGGAGAATTTCACCTGAAAGGTTTCTTCCTATACCGAAGATATACTGAAGTCCGAAAAGGACTTTTTTATTTTTAGGTAAATCAACACCAGAAATACGAGCCACTTTTACTCCTTAGATAAAAATTAACCTTGACGCTGTTTGTGTTTAGGATTTTTACAAATCACTCTTACAACACCTTTTCGCTTAATTATCTTACAATTTTCACACATTTTTCGAACTGAAGATCTCACTTTCATAAATTCTCCGCTATTTATATCTATAGGTAATCCTACCCTTAGTTAAATCGTAAGGAGATAATTCAATTGAAACTTTATCTCCTACCAAAATTTTGATAAAATGCATTCTCATTTTACCTGAAACATGAGCAAGAATTTCATGCCCATTATCGAGCTTTACTCTAAAATGCGCATTAGGTAAAGTTTCAGTAACAACTCCATCTACTTTTATTGGTCCTTGTTTTGCCATTAACAAACCGTTAAGATTTCAGGTGATCCATTAGATACAAGAATCGTATGTTCAAAATGCGCCGACGGTAAACCATCTTGAGTTAGAACCGTCCAGCCATCTTTAGCGGTTTTAACTTTGTAAGTTCCGGTGTTAACCATAGGTTCGATAGCGATAGTCATACCTTTTTTTAATTTTGGACCGGTACCCCGCACACCATAATTTGGAACCGCCGGCTCTTCATGAAGATATTTGCCAACGCCATGTCCACATAAATCTTTTACCACAGAAAAACCATTAGCTTCAACATAATTTTGAACAGCGAAAGAAATATCATGAACCCTATTATTTACCTTTGCTTCTTTTATGCCTTCATAGAGTGATTTTTCAGTCACCTCAAGAAGCTTTTCTTTGTCGGATGAAATTTTTCCTACAGCAACCGATAGTGCTGCATCACCAAAATATCCATTCTTCAAAACTCCAACATCAATAGAAACTATTTCACCTTCTTTAAGAACACGTTCACCGGGAATTCCGTGAACAACTTCATCATCTATTGAAACACAAATTGAAGCAGGATAATCGTAAGAGCCTGCCTGCGAATAACCCTTAAAAGCTGCTTTTGCATTATTGCTAAAAATATATTCCTCAGCAATACGGTCTAATTCAATTGTCGTGACTCCGGGTTGAACATTGTTTGCAACTAACTTCAATGTTTCTGCAACTATCCTGCAACTTTCCCGGATATAATCAATTTCTTTTTTAGTTTTTATATATATCACTGAAAAAGATTAATATCTTCTACCTCTAAGTTTCCCCGATTTCATAAAACCATCATAATGTCTCATCAGCAAATGAGATTCAATCTGCTGAAGCGTATCCAATGCAACGCCCACAACAATAAGTAAGCTTGTTCCGCCAAAGAATGAAGCAAACTGACCTGAAACTCCCCATGCTGATACAAATGCAGGAAGTATGGCTACAATCGCTAAAAAAAATGAACCGGGCAGAGTTATTTTAGTTAATATATTATCAATAAACTCGGAAGTTTGTTTACCGGGTCTAATTCCCGGAATAAACCCACCTTGCTTCTTCATATTATCGGCGACATCTTTAGGATTAAATGCAATTGCCGTATAAAAATATGTGAAGAAGATAATCATAATTGCGTAGATGATTGAGTAAACAGCCGACTGATAATGAAAATAAGAATTAATAGTTTGAAGAAAATCATTGTTCGGAAAAAAAGATAAAACAGTATTTGGAATAAACATAATTGATTGAGCAAATATTATCGGCATAACTCCTGCAGTATTTACCCGCAATGGAATATACTGAGTCACTCCACCGTAAACTTTCCTGCCTACAACTCTTTTCGCATATTGAACCGGAATTCTTCTCGTTCCTTGTGTAACTAAAACTACCCCAGCAATAATGAGAACCATGAGAATCAGAATAACTATTTCAATAATGATGCTTCTTGTTCCTGCAGAAATCAATCTGTACTCATCAAGAATAGCAAAGGGAAATCTGTTTATAATTCCGATAAAGATTATAAGTGAAATACCATTCCCAATTCCTCTTTCGGTTATCTGCTCACCGAGCCACATCATAAAAACTGTACCGGCAGTCAAAATAATAATCGTTGATAGCGTCCAAGCCATTCCTTGAATTGGCTCTGGTATAATCGGTATTCCACGAAGATTTAAATTATATAATCTAATTGTAACACCCCAAGCTTGCATTGCAGAAATTAACACGGTACCATATCGGGTTAACTGAGTTATTTTCTTTCTTCCTTCTTCACCTTCTTGTTGCAGCTTTTGAAAGTAAGGAACAACCGCACCCATCAATTGAAGAATGATAGAAGCAGAAATATATGGCATTATTCCAAGTGCAAATATTGCGGCATTTGAAAATGCTCCTCCAACAAATAAATCATACAACCCGAATAAATTATCGGAAGTTTGATTCTTCATTGCTTCTGAAAGTAACCCGGAATCAATGCCAGGAAGAGTAATGTGCGCACCGACACGAACAATTACAAGCAGAATTAATGTATAAATTATCCTCTGGCGGAGTTCGTGTATTTTAAAAATATTTCTAAATGTATCTGTAAATCTGGACATTAAGGATTACTCAAATCTTTTTAATTGTTCCGCCGGCAGTTTCAATTTTATCTTTTGCCGTTTTGCTAAAACCATTCACTTCAAAGTTAAGCTTTGCTTTAATGTCTCCGTTTCCTAAAATCTTTACCGGTTGATTTAAGGTGGAAATCAAACCTAATTTCTTAAGCATTTCAGGATTAATTACTTCTGAAGTAAACTTTTTTTCATCAGCTAATTTTTGAAGAACTTGTAAGTTCACAACTTGATACTCAACTCTTGAATGGTGGGTAAACCCATATTTTGGAATTCTTCGTTGCAAAGGCATTTGGCCGCCTTCAAACCAAAACCTTTTATTAGCACCTGATCTAGATAACTGACCATTCATACCCTTTGTAGCCGTTCCACCATGCCCTGATCCTTCACCTCGCCCAATTCGTTTAGGGTTCTTTTTAGAGCCCTTAGCATATTTTAAATTGCTTAGAATATCCATAATCTCAACTAATTAATTATTCTTTAATTTCTTCTACTTTAAGAAGGTGTTTAACTTTTTCTATCATACCTCTAATCTGAGGAGTATCGGTGTGAATTTTTTCCCAATTAGGTCTTCCTAAACCCAGCGCTTTAATTGTTAATTTCTGGTTATTAGGTTGATCAATGATACTTCGAACTTGTGTTAATTTTAATTTTGCCATGACTTTTCAATTAGACGGTAAATAATTCCTTAACTTCCATTTTTCTTTTAGCTGCCATCCTTTTTGCATCAACTAACGAGAGCAAAGCATTTAAAGTTGCCTTCACTTGATTATGAGGATTGCTGGAACCAAGTGATTTCGTGAGAACATCTTGAACACCGGCTGCTTCCAAAACTGCACGAACTCCACCACCAGCAATCAAACCTGTTCCAGGCGAAGCGGGCTTAATTAGAACTCTTCCAGCGCCAAACTTGCCAATAATTTCATGCGGAATTGTTCCTTTGTAAACAGAAACTTTGACTAAACTTTTTTTAGCATCATCCACACCTTTAGAAATAGCATCGGTGACTTCATTTGCTTTACCCAAACCAACACCAACTGTACCGTTTCCATTACCAACAACAACAATCGCATTAAAGCTGAACCTTCTGCCACCTTTTACAACTTTAGCCACACGATTAATGTGGACTACTTTTTCCTTTAATCCTTCTGAGTCAGTATGCTTACCTGTTTTTTGTTCCATTCGAAATACTTGCTTATTTAATAATTAATTTATATTGATTAACCGATTATTAACACGCTGCCGGGAGAGGATTCGAACCTCTGCAGACGCCTCCAAAGGGCGTAGTCCTGCCATTAGACGACCCGGCAATCCTAAATTCAGTTGAAGTTAAAATTTTAAACCTCCTTCGCGAGCGCCGTCTGCAATAGCTTTAACTCTGCCATGATATCTATATCCATTCCTGTCAAAAACGACTTGAGAAATATTTTTCTCTAAAGCTTTTTTTGCAACTAGTTTACCGACCATTTTGCTTTTACTGATTTTTCCTTTAGAGTTCTTTAATTCTTCAGCTAATTCCTTTGATAATGAAGAAGCAGAAACTAAAGTATTGCCTTCTGAATCGTCTATTAATTGTGCGAAAATGTTTTTCAAACTTCGGTAGATGGTTAATCTGGGTTTTTCTTTAACCCCAGATATTTTACTTCTAATTTTAGTCTTTGAACGAAGTCTGATATTTTTATTTTTTTTTATCATTTTATTATTCCAAAACTCTTAATTATTTACCAGCAGTTTTACCGGCTTTTCGAATAATTTGTTCATCAGAATATTTAATTCCCTTACCTTTATACGGTTCAGGTTTTCTGAATGATCTTATTTTCGCTGAAATCATTCCAACTAATTGTTTATCTATTCCACTCACAACAATTTGGTTGGGTGTGGATACTTGCAATGTAATGCCAGAAGGAGGCATAAAAAGTATCGGATGTGAATAACCAATATTCATTAAAATGTTTTCGCCTTTTTGTTCGGCTTTATATCCAACACCAACAATATCCAAAGTTTTTTGATAGAGTTCTGTTACGCCTTTAATCATATTCTGGATTAAAGCCCGCGTTAAACCGTGTAATGATTTATTTAACTTTAAATCATCAGGTCTTTGAACAGTCAGTTCTCCATCTTTGATTTCAACTTTCATGTTATTATGAATCGTAGTTTGTAACTCACCCTTCGGTCCTTTTACCTTAATAACATTTTCATTTTTAGTAACCGAAACACCTTTAGGAATTGTTATCGGTTTTCTGCCAACTCTTGACACTTATTAAACTCCAATATTTAAGAAATTACCAAACAAAACAAACTACTTCACCGCCGAGAGATTTACTTCGTGCTTCTTTATCAGTAAGTAAACCTTGTGAAGTAGAGATTACTGCAATACCTAATCCATTAAGAACACGCGGAAGCTCATCGTTTTTCTTATAAACTTTTAAACCGGGAGAGCTGATCCTTTGTAAACCGCTTATAGCTGGGTTTCCATTATGATAACGAAGATTAATCTTCAATACATTCTGCTTATTGTCTTCTGTGACAGAATAATCATCTATAAAATTATTTTTTTTTAGAATATCTGCCAAGCCAAGTTTCATTCTTGATGAAGGAATTTCAACAATAACTTTTTTTGCTTTAACAGCATTTCTAATTCTAGTTAAGAAATCCGAAATCGGATCAGTAACACGCATTCTTTTCCTCCGTTTACCAGCTTGATTTTTTTAATCCGGGAATTTCACCTTTAAGAGCCATTTCTCTTAAAACCAATCGTGAAACTCCAAATTTTCTATGAAACCCTCTTGCTCTTCCGGTAAACATACAGCGATTGTGTAACCTTACCGGAGAAGAATTTTTAGGAAGCTTTTGCAAAGCATCATAATCACCTTTTTCTTTTAGCTCATTTCGTAACTTTGCATACTTTTCGCAAAGCCTTCTTCTTCGTGCTTCCTTTGCAATTGAACTTGTCTTAGCCACTAAATCTCCTTATTAAGCTGATTTAATTTCTTTTTTTCTGAATGGAACTCCAAATGCTTGAAGCAGTTCATATGCTTCATTATCAGTTGGAGCACTTGTAACAAAAGTGATATCCATTCCCAAAACCCTTGTTACCTTATCAAAATTAATTTCCGGAAAAATTATCTGTTCCTTAATACCAAGTGAATAATTACCATGACCATCAAAGGACTTATCAGATAATCCCTTAAAATCTCTAACACGCGGGAGAGCAATATTAATTAGTCTATCAAGAAATTCATACATTTTTTCTTTTCTGAGAGTAACCATCGCACCAATATTAACGCCTTCACGCAATTTAAAATTTGAAATAGCTTTCTTTGATTTCCTCATACTTGCTTTTTGACCGGTAATAGTTTCCAAATCCTTAATTGCTTCTTCAAGAATTTTCTGATCGGTCACCGCTTCTCCAACACCCATGTTAACAACTATTTTATGGAGTCTTGGTACTTGCATTACGCTTTTAAAGGAAAATTTTTTAATTAAACTTGGAACTATCTCTGCTTTGTAATAATCAGCAAGCCGAGTCTTAATTTTAAGTTCTTTTTCTTTTGGAGCTTGAGCTTTTTTAGATTCTTTTTTAGAATCTTTAGATTCCTTTACTGCTTTAACCTGTTTTTCCGGATTTTCTTTTTTAGCTTTTTTATCAACCATTTTAGTATAAATTAAATTTTAATTATTGGATCATTTCGCCGCTAATTCTGCTAACTCGAATCCTTTTATTCTTTTTAGTTTTTTCATCAAGTATAATTTGTGAACCAATTCTTGTTGGTTTATTACTTTTGGGATCAATAAGCATAACATTAGAAACATGAATCGGGGCTTCTTTTTCTAAAATTCCGCCCTGAGGATTTTTTTGACTTGGTTTAGTATGTCTTTTCCTAATGTTAATTCCTTCAACAATTACATTTGAATCTGATGGAAAAACTTTAAGAACTTTACCGGATTTTCCTCTATCATTTCCGGAAATTATCATTACATTATCATTTTTATGAATCTTCATTAAAATTTTCCCTTATAAAACTTCAGGAGCAAGTGAAACTATTTTCATAAACTGTTTTTCCCGTAATTCTCTGGCAACAGGACCAAAAATTCTTGTGCCTCTGGGTTCGTTCTGAGGATTTAAAAGTACTGCAGCATTCTCATCAAACCTTATGTAAGAACCGTCTTTTCTACGAACTTCTTTTTTAGTTCTCACAATAACTGCTCGAGATACTTCTCCTTTTTTTACAGTTCCGTTTGGTATTGCTGTTTTAACCGAAACAACAATGAGATCACCAAGACTGGCATATTGTCTTCCGCTTCCGCCAAGAACCCTAATGCATCTTACTTTCTTAGCACCGGAGTTATCTGCAACTACTAAATTTGTTTCTTCTTGAATCATGATATCCTCAACAAATCGGGTTAACTACTTAGCTTTTTCAACAACTTCAACCAATCGCCATCTTTTTAGCTTACTCAATGGACGTGTTTCCATTATCTTAACTTTATCACCGATACCACACTGTTTCTTTTCATCATGAGCTAACAACTTTGTGGTTTTCTTGAAATATTTTTTATAAATGGGATGTTGAACTTTTCTCTCTATAGCAACGGTAATGGTTTTCTCCATTTTATTACTTACAACAATTCCAACTCTTGTTTTTCTTAAAGCTCGTTGTTCCATATTTAGGATTTAGCTCCTTCCGTAGAGTTGGTTGTAACAGATTTTTTTTCTGCTATTGATCTCTCTTTTAAAACAGTAAGCATTTTTGCAATATCTTTCTTTAGCGCTTTTAGTTTTGAAGTATTGGTAAGCTGTTTTAGCTGATGCGCAAACTTCAAATCTGTTAAATTCTTTCTTTCTTCTTCAATCTGCTTGATCAATTCCGGAGTTTTAATTTCTCTTATATCATGGATTTTCATATTAACCTTGAATCTTATTCGTAATCTGGACGAGCGACAATTTTAGTTTTAATTGGAAGTTTATAACCACAAACCTGGAGCGCATCACTTGCTACTTCTCTTGAAACACCGCCAACCTCAAACAAAATTCTTCCGGGTTTAATAACCGCAACCCAAAATTCCGGGGCACCTTTACCTTTACCCATACGAGTTTCAAGCGGTTTTTTTGAAACAGGTTTATCAGGAAATATTCTTATCCAAACTTTTCCATCTCTTTTCATTTTTCTAGAAAGAGCCACTCTGCAAGCTTCAATTTGCCGGCTTGTAATCCAATGAGGTTCCAATGCCTTTAATCCAAAATCACCAAAAGCAACCGAACTGCCTCTATATGCTTTTCCCGTCAAGCGTCCGCGCTGCGATTTTCTAAACTTAACTCTTTTAGGCATTAACATTGTAAGTGATCTCCAAAATTAATCTGTAACTCGTTTACCTAATATTTCACCCTTGCAAATCCAAACTTTAATTCCGAGCGAACCGTATATTGTTTCTGCTCTGCCTGCAGCATAATCAATGTCTGCTCTAATTGTGTGCAATGGGATTCTACCATCTTTATACTGCTCTGTTCTTGCCATTTCGGCACCACCTAAACGACCGGCACACTTTATTCTTATCCCTTCAGCTCCCATTCTCATAGCAGCGGTTATTGCCATTTTCATTGCTCTCCTGAAAGACACTCTTCCTGAAAGCTGATTGGCAATATTTTCTGCAACTAAATATGCATCCAATTCGGGTCTTTTAATTTCTGATATCTGAACCTTAACATCTTTATCAGTTACCTGTTTAAGCTCTTGTTCAAGTTGAGTAATTTCTTTCCCGCTTTTACCAATTACAACTCCGGGTCTTGATGTATGAATTGTAATAATAATATTCTTTGAAGTTCGATCAATAACTATCCTTGATATTCCGGCTTTCTTTAACCGATTCCTAACATAATCTCTTAATTTTCCATCTTCCTTAAGTTTGAGTGCATAAGATTTATTCTCGTACCAATTAGAGTCCCAACCTCTAATGACACCAACTCTAAAACCAACAGGATTAGTCTTTTGTCCCAAAAATCCTCCTAAATTATTCCTTTGTGGCTACCACAATAGTTAAATGACAAGATCGTTTTCTAATTTTGTAAGCACGCCCCATTGGAGCAGGACTAATTCTTTTAATTGTCGGACCTTGATTGACATATGCCTCTTTAACTACTAAATTCGATGGCTCAACCTTTGTTGAATTATCCTTATTCATCAGGTTAGAAACCGCCGATCTTAAAACTTTTTCAGCACTCTTTGATGCATGTTTAGGATGAAAATGTAAAACATCAAGTGCTTTATCTACTGACATACCTCTAATCAGATCAATTAGCAAACGCATTTTTCGAGGTGATGAACCTATATATCTATAAACTGCTCGTGCTTCCATTTTTTAAAATTTCTTTTGATGCTTAATTTATTTTACTTGAGTTGACTTTTCAGCTTTCGTCCCAGGATGTCCTCTAAAAATTCTTGTTGGAGAAAATTCACCAAGCTTATGACCAACCATATTCTCAGTTATGTAAACAGGAATCATTTTATTCCCGTTGTGAACGGCAATTGTGTGGCCGACAAAGTCCGGGATGATTGTAGATGCCCGTGACCACGTCTTAATAATTTTTTTCTGATTTGACTTGTTCAACTGGTCAATCTTTTTGAACAATTTTAGTTCAATATATGGACCTTTTTTAACCGACCTTGGCATATTCTACTCTATTTGTTACGTCTTTTAATAATGAATTTGTTAGATTCTTTTTTGTGTTTTCTAGTTTTAAGCCCCTTTGCCTTTTGACCCCATGGAGAAACAGGATGACCACCACCGGATGTTTTCCCCTCACCTCCACCCATTGGATGATCAACAGGATTCATTGCAACACCTCGAACATGCGGTCTTATTCCTAACCATCT
>DAIMIJ010000001.1:37886-40593 GCA_036722835.1 Ignavibacteriaceae bacterium
ACCGGTTTAAGTTTTATGATAGCCATTAAATTACCTTAGAATAAATCCTATACCTGTTCGAATAATCCTATAGTTTCACCTTTTTTCAAAGTAACTATAGCTTTTTTATAACTTGCCGTTCTTCCTACAAACCTTCCGCCTTTTCTAAACTGTGTTTTCATTTTTCCTGGATGGTTTATAGTTCTAACTTTTAAAACATGAACATTAAATTTCTTTTCAATTGTTTTGGCAATTTCAATTTTATTGCTTTCATTATTAACAAGGAAACCGTATTTACCCTGATCAGCGGTTATGTTTGTCATCTTCTCAGTAATTAAGGGTTGAATTAAAATTTCTTTCATTTCAGTTAACCGCTTCTTTAATGCCAAATGATTTATTTATCAATTCAAGCCCGCCTTGTTGAAGAAGAAGAATTTGATTGTTCACAATATCGTAAGTGGATGCTTTATCAGCTTCTAAAATTTTTACTTTAGGAATATTTCTTCCAGATTTATAAACTGAGGTGAGATTACCATTGGTCAAGACCAAAGTTTTCTTACCGGTTATTTTTAGGTTGTTGAGAATTTTTGCGAAATCTTTTGTTGTTGGTGAATCGAAATTAAAATCTTCAACAACCATAAGCTGATTAGCTTTTACCTTATGACTAAAAGCAGATTTTCTTGCGAGCTTAACAACCTTTTTAGGAAGATCTTGTCGATAATCTCTTGGTCTCGGTCCAAAAATTGTTCCGCCGCCAACCCACAAAGGAGATCTAGATGTACCGGCACGAGCGCCTCCGCGTCCTTTTTGTTTCCACGGCTTCTTTCCACCGCCTCTTACTTCACCTCGTTCCTTAGATTTATGTGTACCTTGTCTTTGATTTGCTAAATAAGATTTAACACTCAAATATAAAACATGATCATTTGGCTCGATACCAAATATGTCATCACGAAGTTCACATTTTTCTCCGGAAGGACTGCCATCTATTTTTAGAATATCTATTTTCATTTTATAACCAGAATTATCTCTTTAACAATTCTACAATTGAATTTATTGCACCAGGAACAGCTCCACGAACTAGAATCAAATTCTGCTCGGGAATGACTTTGAAAACCTTTAGATTTGAAATAGTAACGTTCTCGTATCCCATTCTTCCAGCCATTCTTTGACCTTTAAAAACCCTTGAGGGGTAGGAACTTGCACCAATAGAACCCGGCGCACGCAATCTATCGCTTTGTCCGTGAGTTGTGCCACCAACTCCACCGAATCCGTGACGTTTCATAACACCTTGAAATCCCTTACCTTTACTTCGAGCTCGAACTTTTATTTTCTCACCTTCACTAAAAATGCTGACGTTTATTTCATCACCAACTTTAAATTCTTGTTCGGAGGAAAACTTAAATTCCTTTAAAACCTTTAAAGGAGCCAGTTCATTCTTTTTAAACTGACCTAAAACCGGTTTCGTTACTCTTTTCTCTTTCTTTTCACCAAAACCAAGTTGAAGAGCGTGATAGCCGTCTTTTTCTTTTGTTCTAATTGAAACAATTTTACAAGGACCGGCTTTGATTACGCTGACGGGGATAAGATCACCATGTTCATTGTAAACGCTCGTCATTCCTATTTTTTGACCTAATAAACCGGACATTTTAGCACCATTTTTCCTTAAAGCTTAATTTCAATATCAACACCCGCCGGAATATCTAACTTGCTTAATGAATCGACGGTTTTGTTGTTTGAATTATAGATATCAATTATTCTTTTGTGTGCCCTAATCTCGAACTGCTCTCTCGATTTTTTATCAACGTGAGGAGACCGCAAAACAGTATAAATTGTTTTTCTAGTCGGCAATGGAATAGGACCCGATACGACCGCACCAGTACTTCTGACAGTTTTAATGATTTTCTCTGTCGACTTATCAATCAAAATATGATCGTACGATTTTAGCTTTATCCTGATTTTCTGACCTGCCACTTGAAGATCTCCTTATGAAATTAGAAACAACAAAGGAGTATGAGTCCTTTGTTGTTTGATAACTAATAAATTACTCAATAATTTTAGTTACAACACCAGCGCCTACAGTTCTCCCGCCTTCACGAATTGCGAATCTCAATCCTTCTTCCATGGCTATTTCGCCTATAAGTTCTACAGAAAGCCTAACATTATCTCCCGGCATAACCATTTCAGTACCGCCAGGAAGATGCGCAACGCCGGTAACGTCAGTGGTTCTGAAATAGAATTGTGGCCTGTATCCGTTAAAGAATGGAGTATGTCGTCCACCTTCTTCTTTTGAAAGAATGTAAACTTCACCTTCAAATTTCTTATGAGGAGTGATGCTTCCGGTTTTAGCCAGAACCATTCCTCTTTCAATTTCATCTTTATCAATACCTCTCAACAAAATACCTGCATTATCACCGGCAATGGCTGAGTCAAGTTCTTTTCTAAACATTTCGATACCCGTAACAACAGTTTTTTTATGAATACCAAGCCCAATCAATTCAACTTCTTCAGTGAGCTTAACTTGTCCTCTTTCAACTCTTCCCGTTGCAACTGTACCACGACCGGTAATTGAAAACACATCTTCAACAGGCATTAAAAAAGGTTTATCAGTATCACGTTTAGGAATTGGAATATAATTGTCAACGGCATCCATAAGCTCCCAAATACAAGCATATCTTGGATCATCTGGATTAGCATTACTTATTCCAGCTTCCAAAGCTTTAAGAGCTGA
>DAIMIJ010000001.1:40693-44008 GCA_036722835.1 Ignavibacteriaceae bacterium
GTTGAGTACTCAACGTGAGCAGTAGCAATTGTAATACCTCTTTCTCTTTCTTCAGGGGCATTATCAATACTATCGAACGTTCTAATTTGCGATAAGCCTTTCTTCGCAAGAGCCATGGTGATGGCAGCGGTTAATGTGGTTTTACCATGATCTACGTGTCCAATGGTACCTACGTTAACGTGCGGCTTACTCCTGTCAAATTTTTCTTTTGCCATCTAATTCTCCTTTTTTATTTTGTTTTCTTTGATGAATTCAATTACTTAAGCAGTAGTTACTGCTTTTTTTCCGAGCGACTTTTCAGCAATCTCATCTGATAGACTCTTTGGTACTTCTGAGTATCGCAAAAATTGCATTGTAAAAATAGCTCTGCCCTGGGTCATAGATCTTAATATGGTTGCGTAACCAAACATTTCTGAAAGCGGCACTGTAGCTTTAATCACTTGTGCATCCTTCCTTGCAGAAAAACCCTCAATTTTTCCACGACGAGAATTAAGATCACCCATTACATCTCCAAGATATTCTTCCGGCGTAACAACTTCTACATCCATAATCGGTTCGAGAAGTATGGGTTTTGCTTTCTTAGCTCCCTCTTTAAATGCTATAGAACCTGCGACTTTAAAAGATATTTCGTCTGAATCTACATCGTGATAAGAACCATCATAAATCCTTGCTTTGATATCTACAACAGGAAATCCGGCAACAACTCCATTACGCATGGCTTCTTGAATTCCTGCTGATACAGATGGAATATATTCTTTTGGAACGACACCACCAACAATTCCATTAATAAATTCATAACCTTTTCCTGTTTCATTCGGCATTAGTTCAATCCATACGTGTCCATATTTCCCTCTGCCGCCTGATTGTTTAATAAACTTGCCTTCGGAATCCACCTTTAGAGTTATAGTTTCGCGGTAAGCAACATGAGGTTTGCCGACATTTGCTTCCACATTAAATTCTCTTTTCATTCGGTCAACTAAAATTTCAAGATGCAATTCGCCCATTCCGCTAATTAGAGTTTGTCCAGTCTCTTCATCAACTTTTACTCTAAAAGTTGGATCTTCATCAGATAATTTCGAAAGTGATTCCGATAATTTATCCTGGTCTGCTTTTGTTTTTGGCTCGATTGCAATCTGAATAACCGGTTCAGGAAATATGATCTTTTCTAAAACAACAGGATCATTTTCTGTGCAAAGCGTGTCGCCGGTTTTAGTAAATTTCAATCCAACTGCAGCACCAATATCACCAGCTCTAACTTCATCAATTTCTTCTCGATGATTTGCATGCATCTGCAGTAATCGGCTAATCCTTTCTTTTTTTCCACTTACAGCATTAAAAATATATGAGCCAGATTTAAGAGTTCCTGTGTAAACTCTAAAAAAAGTTAATTTCCCAACAAAGGAATCGTTCATAATCTTGAAAGCTAAAGCAGTAAATTTTTCTTTTTCATCAATCTTTCTTGAAACTAAATCGTTAATTCCAATATGATGTGCTTCAATCTCCTTAAAATCATTTGGAGATGGGAGAAAATCAACTACGCAATCTAATAACTGCTGTATTCCTTTATTTTTGAAAGCAGAACCACACAACACCGGAACAATTTTTAATTCAATAGTAGCTTTTCTTAAAACTGATTTGATTTCGGCTTCATTGATTTTTTTCCCTTCAAGATATTTCTCCAGCAGCGTATCATCTATATCCGAAACTGCTTCAAGCATTTGCGTACGGTATTTATTGGCATTTTCCTTTAAGTCATGAGGAATTTCCATATCATCAAAAGTTACTCCAAGCGTATCCTCATTGTACATTCTTGCTTTGAATGAAATAAGATCAATTACACCGGCAAACAAATCTCCCTCACCAATCGGGAGGTTTATTGGGATAGCATTCGCACCTAATCTTTCCTTCATCATTTGAACAGTATGATAAAAATCCGCACCTGTTCTATCCATTTTATTAATAAATGCAACCCTCGGAACTTCGTATTTATCCGCTTGTCTCCAAACAGTTTCAGATTGCGGCTCAACACCACCAACTGCACAGAACAATGCCACTGCACCGTCTAAAACTCTAAGTGAACGTTCAACCTCAGCCGTAAAATCAACGTGTCCCGGTGTATCAATAATATTTATTTGATGATCATCCCAATAGCAAGTAGTAGCAGCACTTGTAATTGTTATTCCACGTTCCTTTTCCTGCTCCATCCAATCCATCGTTGCAGCGCCATCATGCACTTCACCCAGTCTATGTGTTTTACCCGTATAAAATAATATTCTTTCTGTAGTAGTAGTTTTACCGGCATCAATATGCGCCATAATCCCGATGTTTCTAACTTTATCTATTTTAATCCTAACTGCCATTTCTTTTTCTTTATTTCTTCGTTTCTATTACCATTTAAAGTGAGCGAAAGCTTTGTTAGCTTCAGCCATTTTGTGCGTTTCTTCTTTTTTCTTAACAGCAGATCCTTCACCATTTGATGCAGAAATTAATTCGGAAGCCAATCTTAGAGACATTGATTTTTCGTTTCGCTGTCTTGCATAAGTTTTAATCCATCTCATTGCCAATGCAATTCTTCTTTCAGGTCTTACTTCAGTTGGAACCTGATATGTTGCTCCTCCGACTCTTCTACTTCTAACTTCAATAATCGGTGCAGCATTATCAATTGCTTTTCTGAATACTTCTACACCGGGTTTTTTAGTTCTTTCTTCAATAATGTCAAATGCATCATAAACCAGTTTTCTTACTGTAGATTTTTTTCCATCATACATTACACTATTCACAAACTTTGCAACAAGAAGTTCGTTATACTTTGGATCGGGTTTAATAAATCTTTTTTCTGCTCTTTTTTTTCTCATAAATTATTTTGCTTTAGGTTTTTTAGCTCCATATTTAGATCTTCCTTTTTTTCTATCCTCAACACCACTCGTATCAAGCGTTCCTCTGATGATGTGGTAACGTACACCTGGAAGATCCTTTACTCTGCCGCCTCGTATTAATACGATTGAGTGTTCTTGTAGATTGTGTCCTTCTCCCGGAATATAAGAGGTGACTTCCATACCGTTTGTTAGTCTAACTCTCGCAACTTTTCTAAGAGCAGAATTAGGTTTTTTTGGCGTAGTGGTATAAACCCTAGTGCATACACCCCTTTTTTGAGGACATGCATCCAGCGCCGGAGCTTTATTTTTAGCTAAAATTCTAACTCTGCCTTTACGTACTAATTGATTGATCGTGGGCACAATTCACCTAAATTTAGGAATTTGAAATTATTTAGTCAGGAAATATACTTTTTATTCAAAAATTAGTCAAGAAAATATC
>DAIMIJ010000001.1:44108-47551 GCA_036722835.1 Ignavibacteriaceae bacterium
TCTTTTAACTTTGAATCACCTTTACCTGTAACGCACGCCATAGACATGATTTTATTATTTTCTTCTATAAATTCTATTCTGTCAACAATATCTTCCTCAAGAAACTTAGTGTCTCCGGGAGAAACTATTTTGATTTTCTGTAACATCTGACGGACGATTACTTCGATATGCTTGTCATTTATTTTTACACCTTGTAAACGATAAACATCTTGAATTTCATTAACAAGATATTCTTGAACAGCGCTTGTTCCTTTGATTTTCAAAATGTCATGGGGATTAATCGGCCCATCAGTTATTTTTTCACCTGCAGGTATCTCATCATTTTCTTGGACTAAGATATGTTTACCCAACGGAACGTTATAGCTTTTTTCATCTGAACCATCAGGTGCAGTTATAATAATTTCACGAGTTCCCTTTTTCCTTGCGCCAAATTTAACGGTACCTTCGATTTCAGAAACAATTGCAGGATCTTGTGGACTTCTGGCTTCAAACAATTCAGTAACTCTCGGAAGACCACCTGTGATGTCTCTGCTCTTTGTCGTTTGTTTTGAAATCTTTGCTAATATTGTTCCCGCATCAATAGACTCACCTTCATCAACGGATAGGTAAGCGCGTGTTGGAATGTGAAATGTCTTCCTTTCACCATCTTCACTTTCAATTAAAATAGATGGAGTACGATTTTTATCTTTTGAATCTATTACAATTTTTTGTACGTGACCAGTCTGTTCGTCAGTAACCTGTTGTAGGGTTATTCCGTCAACAAGATCAACGAACTTTACTTTACCGGCTATATCAGAAAGAATAACGGTATTGTAAGGATCGTGGTTATACAATGGAACAAGTTTCTTAACATAACTTCCATCGCTTACCACTAACTCTGCACCGTAAGGAATATCATATTTTTTTATTTGTCTATTGTTCTCGTCAAAAATTCCAATGACTCCTCGTCGTCCGGTAACTACCTTAACCTTACCCATGAAATCTGATTTTTCTACATAGGAAACTTTTTCAAACCTAACCGTTCCTTCAACATTGGTTTCTACTTGAGACTGGCTTGCAATACGCGAAGATGTACCACCAAGGTGGAAGGTTCTTAACGTTAGCTGAGTTCCGGGCTCACCAATTGATTGAGCAGCAATGATTCCAACTGCTTCACCAATTTCAACAATTTTTCCATTAGTGAGATTTCTCCCATAGCACTTTGCACAAACGCCTCTTTTGGATTCACATGTAAGCACTGTTCTGATATATACAGAATCAATATTTGCCTCTTCGATTTTCTCAGCAATTTCTTCTGTAATCATTTCTCCTGCTTGTATTATCACTTCATCAGTTCTCGGATCAAACACATCTTCTTGTGCAGTTCTGCCGGTAATTCTTTCTGCTAACGGTTCTCTTTCCTGTTCAACATCTTTTAAAGCAGTTACCTGAATACCTAATATTGTTCCGCAGTCAATTTCGCTAATAATCACGTCCTGAGATACGTCAACAAGTCTCCTGGTAAGATAACCTGCATCGGCGGTTTTCAAAGCTGTATCAG
This sequence comes from Ignavibacteriaceae bacterium, assembly GCA_036722835.1. GTDB lineage: Bacteria > Bacteroidota > Ignavibacteria > Ignavibacteriales > Ignavibacteriaceae > XYD12-FULL-36-8. The sequence continues at coordinate 45,649 of DAIMIJ010000001.1, forward strand.
CAAGACCTTTCCGAGCACCATGAGTGGAAATAAAATATTCAAGTACTGATAAACCTTCTTTGAAGTTAGCAACAATCGGGTTCTCAATAATTTCACCTGCTTGTCCCGAAAGTGTTTTTTGGGGTTTCATCATAAGTCCACGCATGCCCGCAAGCTGACGCACTTGTTCTTGTGAACCTCGAGCACCGGAATCAACCATCATGTGAAGTGAATTAAATCCATGATTATGAACTTTAATTTTATCCATTAAAACACGAGCCACATCATTTGTGGTGTGCGTCCAAACGTCAATGATTTTATTATATCTTTCAGCATCGGTGATAACACCCTGCTCATGCTCGCTTAAAATCGATTCGACTTTTTTATTAGCTTTTGCGATAAGATTTTCTTTCTCTTCCGGAATAACCATATCTGCATAACTGACGGATAAACCACCGGCTGTTGCATATTTGAATCCAATATCCTTCAGGTCATCAAGAAACTTTGCCGTTACTTTATTACCCAACTTTATAAACATCTGACCGATAAATCCGCCAAACGTCTTTTTAATAAGAAGCTGATTGAAGAATCCCATTTCTTTAGGTACAATTTGATTGAAAATAATTCTTCCGACTGTAGTCTCAATCATTTGCGAATCAATGCGAACTTTTACTCTTGCATGCAAGCCAACGGCTTTTGAGTTGTAGGCAATAATCGCTTCTTCAGGTGATCCAAATACGGTACCCTCACCTTTATCACCTTCTCTGTATTTTGTTAGATAGTAGCAACCTAAAACAATATCTTGAGTGGGTACTACAACAGGGCTTCCATTTTGAGGTGACAAAATGTTATGGCTGCTTAACATTAGTAATGCAGCTTCTAATTGAGCTTCGTAAGATAAAGGTATGTGAACAGCCATCTGGTCACCGTCAAAGTCAGCATTGAAAGCTGTACAAACCATTGGATGCAACTGAATAGCTCTACCGTCTATTAATACAGGCTGAAATGCTTGAATCCCCAAACGATGTAGAGTTGGTGCACGGTTAAGAAGAACTGGATGCCCGCTGATAATCTTTTCAAGAATATCCCAAATGATTGGATCTTTTCGATCAACAACTTTTCGAGCACTTTTTACGGTTTTGTTATGACCTCTTTCAAGTAATTTTCTAATGATAAATGGTTTGAATAATTCAACAGCCATATCCTTTGGTAAACCACATTGATGAAGCTTAAGCTCGGGTCCAACTACAATTACAGATCTACCTGAATAATCAACTCTCTTACCAAGCAGGTTTTGTCTGAAACGGCCTTGCTTCCCTTTAAGCATATCACTAAGAGATTTAAGCGGACGATTGCTATCACTTCTTACTGCGCTTCCTCTTCTTGAGTTATCAAACAAAGCATCAACTGCTTCCTGAAGCATTCTTTTTTCGTTACGAAGAATTACTTCCGGAGCTTTAATGTCAATTAATCTTTTAAGACGATTATTACGAATTATAACTCTTCTGTACAAATCATTAAGATCAGAAGTGGCAAACCGACCACCCTCAAGTGGAACTAATGGTCTTAGTTCGGGTGGAATTACGGGAATGTAACTAAGCACCATCCAATCAGGACGATTAGGAACCTTACCTTCCGTTTCTTTAAATGCTTCTAAAACTCTTAACCGTTTTAATAAATCAGCTTTTTTCTGCTGCGAAGTTTCTTCGACGAGTTGATCTCTTAATTCTTTTGATAATTTTTCGACATTAATTTTCTTCAAAATTTCTTTAACCGCATCGCCGCCAATTCTTGCAACGAATTTTTTCGGATCTTCAGCTTCAAGCTTTTCATTTCCGGCAGGCAGAGAATTAATAACTTCGTAATACTGATCTTCAGATATCAAATCATTTTTATTTAGACCTGTTGGACCAGGATTTAATAC
>DAIMIJ010000001.1:47651-59586 GCA_036722835.1 Ignavibacteriaceae bacterium
CTTGTTGGTCCAAATATTTTTTCGCAGAATAAACCATCTTTTTCAGGACGATAGGACCGATAGTTAATCGTTTCGGGTTTTGTCACTTCACCATAAGATCGTGAAAGAATATCATCAGGACTAGCTAAACTGATCGTTAAACTATCGATATCCCGCATTGCATTTTCTTGAATTCTAAAGGACATTTTATTGTCTCCTAATTTCTAATTATTAATTGTTCTGTTTGTTTTAATTTATTGTAACATCAAGGCCTAATCCCTGAAGCTCTTTTATTAAAACATTGAACGATTCCGGAATGTTTGGTTCCATCAAATTTTCACCTTTGACGATTGCTTCGTAAACCTTTGCACGTCCGGCAACGTCATCACTTTTAACTGTAAGTATTTCCTGAAGAATATGAGCAGCGCCATAACCTTCAAGTGCCCATACTTCCATCTCGCCAAATCTTTGACCGCCAAATTGTGCTTTGCCTCCAAGCGGCTGTTGAGTAATTAGCGAGTACGGTCCAATTGAGCGTGCGTGAATTTTATCATCAACAAGATGGCTAAGCTTTAACATATAAATGTAACCGCAAGTAACTTTCTGATGGAACTTATCACCGCTGCGCCCATCGTAAAGATCCGTTTTGCTCCCGCGTTCTAAACCAGCTTTTTCGAGCCACTCATCAACGTCTTCAACTTTTGCTCCGTCGAAAATTTCAGTAGAAAAGCGCAGACCTAATTTCTTTCCCGCCCAGCCAAGAGCAGTTTCATATAATTGACCGAGGTTCATTCTTGATGGTACTCCAAGAGGATTAAGAACCATATCAACTTGAGTTCCATCTGGTAAGAAAGGCATATCCTCGACCGGAACAACTTTAGCAACTACACCTTTGTTACCATGTCTGCCTGCCATTTTATCGCCCACAGATACTTTTCTCTTTTTAGCTACATAAACTTTGGCAAGTTGAACGATTCCCGGAGGTAGTTCATCACCGCTTGTAATTTTTATTTTTTCTCGTTTATATTCTTCCTCGAGGTCAGCATAAACATCAAAATAATTTTTGTAAAGAGTATTGATATGACTGTTTGTTCTTTTAGATTCAACCCATTCTAAAGTGTAATCGAGCTTTGTTACATCTTCCATTGAAGAAAATGTAGAATCTTTTAACATCGTACCGCTTCTTAGAACAACACTACCATCCAAATCTCTAATTCCTGCCGAAGTCATTCCTTCTGTAAGCTTAGTTAATTTTTCAACTAATTTTTCATAATGATTTTTTAAGGCAAGCTTGTGCTCGTGTTCAAGATTATCAAGCTGTTTTTTCTCAATCTTTTTAGATTCGTTATCCTTCTTCTTTCTGCTGAACAATCTTGTTTTAATTATTACGCCTTTTAATCCGGGAGGTGCTTTTAACGATGCGTCCTTAACATCGCCGGCTTTATCTCCAAAGATAGCACGCAAAAGTTTTTCTTCAGGAGTAGGATCGGTTTCACCTTTGGGTGTAATCTTTCCAATTAAGATATCACCTTCTTTAACTTCTGCACCTTCGCGAATAATACCATACTCATCAAGATTTTTTACAGACTCCTCACTAACATTAGGAATTTCTCTTGTCAGTTCTTCTTCACCACGTTTTGTTTCTCGAACTTGTAATTCAAATTCTTCAATGTGTACAGATGTATAAGCATCATCGCTGACAAGCTTTTCACTAAGAATGATAGCATCTTCAAAGTTATAACCTCGCCAAGGCATGAATGCAACCAAAACGTTACGACCTAAAGCAAGTTCGCCACCATCTGTGGCACTTCCATCAGCAAGAGCATCACCTTTTGCAATTTTTTGCTTCTCTCTAACTAAAGGAATTTGATTTACGCAAGTTTCCTGATTAGTTCCTTGGAATTTTTTAAGTTTATAAACTACTTTTCTTACATCATTGAAATTTGTTAAAGCTTCTATGCTATTGGGATTAATATCGTATTTAACTACAATCTGATTTGCATCTACATAATCTATAATTCCATCATCTTCAGCAACAAGAACCGCACGGGAATCATAAGCTACTTTTCTCTCCATTCCCGTTCCGACAATAGGAGCTTCGGGGCGAAGTAATGGTACCGCTTGACGCTGCATGTTTGAACCCATCAGTGCACGGTTAGCATCATCATGCTCGAGAAAAGGAATTAATGCTGCTGCTGCACTAACAATTTGCGCAGGAGCAACATCCATATACTGAATATTTTCAGGTGTAGTAATAGGAAATTCACCCTTAAACCTGGACTTAACTCTATCATTTACAAATTTTGACTGCTCAGTAAGAAGAGCATTTGCCTGAGCAATCGTATGATAGTCTTCCTGTTCCGCAGTTAGATATTCTACTTCGTTAGTGACTTTACCTTTTATTACTTTACGATAGGGCGTTTCGATAAATCCATAACGGTTTACTCTACCATAAATCGTAAGTGAAGAAATCAAACCGATGTTTGGTCCTTCAGGAGTTTCAATTGGACAAAGTCTTCCGTAATGAGTATAATGAACATCACGAACCTCAAAACCTGCACGCTCTCTTGTCAATCCGCCAGGTCCTAATGCAGACATTCTTCTTTTATGAGTTAATTCTGCAAGAGGATTTGTTTGATCCATAAACTGCGATAGCTGATTCGTTCCGAAGAAAGCATTGACAACACTGCTAATTGTTCTTGCATTTACAAGATCTTGCGGTGTAAAACTTTCAGTATCACGCATGTTCATACGTTCTTTTATTGTTCGGGCCATTCTTGACATACCAATATTGAACTGCTGAGCAAGCTGCTCACCAACAGTCCTAATTCTTCTATTACCGAGATGATCAATATCATCCATTGCTTCATCACCGGCTTTTAATTTTATGATGTGCCGCATGATCTCAATTATATCCTGAGGTGTTAGAACAGTGATGTTCTCAGGAATTTGTAACTTCAATTTATCATTCATTCTGTGGCGGCCGACTTCTCCTAAATCGTATCGTTTATCATTGAAGAATAATTTTTCAATTAAAAGTCTAGCTGTTTCAATATCGGGAGCTTCGCCTGATCTTAGTTGTCTATAGATAGAAAGAAGAGCTTCTTCTTTAGTTCTTGCAGTATCTTTTCTTAATGTATTTAGAATTAGATCCTGCTCAACTAATCCACCCGTTTTAACCAATTTAAGCGTATCAACTTCAGTTTCTTTAATTCTTTCAAGATCCTTTTCAGTTAATGGGCTATCTTTAGTTAAGAATATTTCACCCGTTGAAGTATCAAACACATCGCTAGCAATTGTTCTACCAAGAAATTTTTCAAGCTTAACTTTATTAACATCAATTTCTTCAACTAAATTGAACAATCCTAAAATTTGTTCATCGGATGCATAATCTAATGCACGCAAAAGTGTGGTCGCTGGAAATTTCTTTCTACGATCAATATACACATACATAACATGATTGATGTCGGTAGCAAATTCAACCCATGATCCTCTTAGTGGAATAATCCTCGCCGAGTATATTGGTGTGCCATTTGGGTGAACAGTTTGTGAAAATGCCACACCAGGTGAGCGATGTAATTGGGAGACCACAACCCTTTCGGCTCCATTTATAATGAATGTAGCTTGTTCGGTCATGTAAGGAAGATTTCCCAAATATACTTCCTGCTCAACAGTGTTTACAAATTCTTCGGTTTCAGGATCTTTCGTTGAAAGTCTTAATTTTGCTTTCAATGGAATAGCATAAGTTAATCCTCTTTCAAGGCACTCAACTATAGAATAGCGCGGTTTTTCAACATAGTACTCTAAAAAATCTAATCTGTAATTTTCTTTATTATCAAAAATTGGAAAATTACCAGTAAAGACTTGCTGTAAACCTTTATTTTCTCTTTTTGAAGGAGGAGTTTGTAACTGAACGAAATCTTCAAAAGATTCTGTTTGAATAGCAAGCAAATCAGGTGGTTTTAAAATGCTTTTAATTTTGCTAAATGAAATTCTATTATTGTTGTTATTCAACTTGTTCCTCCGGTTAAAATTCAATTTTATTATTCGATTTCAGGATATAATCCGCAATATTCTAAAACGCAAAAGCGATAAGACGGAAAAATCCGCCTTATCACTTCTGAAAAAGACTAATTTTTTAATGATTATAATTATTTTACAGTTACAGTAGCACCGGCTTCTTCAAATTCTTTCTTAAGCTTTTCAGCTTCATCCTTTGAGATGCCTTCTTTAACAGTTTTTGGTGCCGAATCAACTAAATCTTTTGCTTCCTTTAACCCTAATCCAGTATGAGCTCTAACGACTTTAATTACGTTAATTTTCTTCTCACCACATGATTGAAGAATAACATCGAATTCGGTTTTTTCTTCAACTGGGGCGCCGCCAGCTGAAGGTGCGCCGCTGCCAGCCATCATTACGGGTGCTGCCGCTGTTACACCAAATTCTTTCTCGAGAGCCGTTTTTAATTCAGAAGCTTCGAGCAATGTAAGTTCTTTGATTTTTTCAACAAGTGCAGAAACTTTATCGGACATTTTTTGTTCTCCTAATTATTTTTTTTCTAAACAAATTTTTATGCTGCTTCTCTTTTGGAAATTTGATCAACGACGTTAACCAAATCTCTGAATACAGCGTTGATAGCCCCAACAATTCCTGAAGCGGGTGAATTGAGACTTCCTAAAATACCTGCTATTATCTCTTCTTTTGATGGAAGTGTTGCCAATTCCGATAATCTTGAACCATCATAGAATTGGTCTTCTATGTAGCAGGCTTTTAGTTCAAATTTCTTGGAAGCTTCAAAATATTTTTTGATGATTTTTGCCGGAGCAACTGGATTGCTTGAAGTAAAAGCATATCCGGTCATTCCGCTAAGATAATCTCCAAGCTTTTCATATTTACCCGATTCCTTAAGAGCGCGTTCGAATAAAGTATTTTTAATAACTTTATATGTAACACCTTCTTTTCGTAATTCATTTCTGAGAGTAGTAATTTCAGAAACTGGAATTCCGCTGTAATTAGTTAAGTAGAGAGCTGAAGAACCATCAATTAATACACGAATTTCCGAGATTATTTCGGACTTCTCGTTTTTATTCATTTTACTCCTATACCTTTTTTATTAATCCCAATGGGATTAGAAGCATTGTTATAGAGTGCGTAAACTTTTTAATGAACTGCAATTTCGTCTTTGGAGATTTTGATTCCAGGACCCATCGTACTGGTGAGGAAAAGACTCTTTACATATTGACCTTTGGCAGAAGATGGTTTCATCTTAACAATAGTATTTAGGAATGCACGAACATTTTCTGCTAATTTTTCATTCTCAAAATTCATTTTGCCGAGTGAAGCATGAACAATTCCTGCTTTCTCAACACGGAATTCAATCTTCCCGGCTTTTACTTCTTTAACCGCTGTACTTACATCCATACTTACTGTTCCACTTTTAGGATTAGGCATAAGCCCTTTAGGTCCAAGAACTTTTCCTAATTTTCCCAGTTCACCCATTGAATCCGGAGTAGCAACAATAACATCAACATCTGCCCAACCGGTTTTTATTTTTTCAAGATATTCCTCAAAGCCTGCGTAATCTGCACCTGCATCCAAAGCTTCTTGAACTTTTGATCCTTTTGCAATAACTAAAACTCTGACCTGTTTACCGGTGCCATTGGGTAATGAAACCGTTCCTCTAATCATTTGTTCTGCATGGCGAGGATCAACCCCAAGCCGAATTGCACAATCAAGAGATTCATTAAATTTAACTTTTGAATTATCCTTAATAATTTTAATCGCTTCAGGGATAGAATATTCTTTATTCCTATCGAAACTTTTTGCAATTTTTTTATTTCGTTTTGAAGTAATCATTATTTCCTCTAATCTTTTTTATCGCAAATTATTCTTCTACTGTGATGCCCATGCTTCTAGCTGTTCCTGCAACCATGCTCATTGCGTGATCAATATCGTTCGCATTAAGATCAGGCATTTTTAATTGTGCGATTTCTTTTACTTGTATTTTAGAAACTTGACCGACTTTTGTTCTATGTGATTCTGCTGAACCTTTTTCAAGCTTTGCTGCTCTTAACAATAATATAGCTGCAGGCGGAGTTTTAGTTATAAAAGTGAATGATTTGTCTGAATACACTGTAATGACAACAGGAATAATTAATCCTTCTTTATCAGTAGTTCGGGCATTAAATTGCTTACAGAACTCCATAATGTTTACACCTTTTTGACCAAGTGCCGGACCAACCGGTGGTGATGGATTTGCTTTTCCTGCCGGGATTTGTAATTTGATGAAGCCAGCTATTTTTTTTGCCATTTTTTTACCTATTAAATTTTTACTTTTCTAATTCTGCTTGAACAAATTCTATTTCAACGGGAGTTTTTCTGCCAAAGATTGAAACCATCACTTTTATTTTCATTTTCTCTTCATTTACTTCTTGAATAGTTCCACTGAAATTGTTGAACGGACCATCAATTATTTTAACCAGATCTCCAGTTCTAAAAATAGTTTCCATTCTTTCGTCACCTTCTTCTTGAGTAATTCTGCCCACAATGCGTTTGACTTCATCGGGCTGCAGCGGATTGGGATTATTTTTGTTTCCCAAAAAACCCATTACTGAAGGTATGTTAAGAATAAATTCCTTTACCTGATTATCTAATTCCGCATGAACCAAAATATATCCGGGAAAGAAATTTTTTGTTTTACTTTTTTTCTTTCCATCCTTTACTTCAAAAACTTTTTCAGTCGGTACAAGAATATCTTGAATTTTAATTCTAATTTTTTCGTTATCGTTTAGTTCAGCTTCAAGGAAACTTTTAACTTTATTCTCATGTCCAGAATAAGTTCTTACAACGTACCACCTGAATTCCGGTTGACCCATTGGTTAAAAAATTCCCGTGAAAATTGTTGTGATAGCCATATCTATAACATAAGTAAAGGCCGCAAGAATTAAACAGACTACAATTACAATTGTAGTAGATTCTTTTAACTCTTCTTTTGTTGGCCAGGTAACTTTTTTCATTTCCTTAACAACATCATTAACAAAATTTATTATTTTTTCTTTCATTTCAATCAATAATTTTTAGTTCTAAAATCGAGCACGTCAGGAGGGACTCGAACCCCCAACCTGCGGTTTTGGAGACCGCTGCTCTAGCCAATTGAGCTACTGACGTAGCTGAATTATTTTGTTTCCTTGTGTACTGTATGCTTTTTATCCCAACGGCAATATTTTTTGTATTCAACTCGCCCCGCATGCAGCCTTTTATTTTTAGTCGTTGAATAATTTCTTCTTTTGCATTCAGTACATTCAAGGGTGATAATATCTCTCATAATTTTTTCCTATTTTTGAGCTGACGACCGGGATTGAACCGGTGACCTCATCCTTACCAAGGATGTGCTCTACCAACTGAGCTACGTCAGCTTTCAGTAAAAGTTTTCTCTTGGTTAGTGATAGGTTGTTTAAGTTATTATTATTAATGATGAAAAATTGATTCCTTGCTTTTTGAGCGGGAGACGGGACTCGAACCCGCGACCAACAGCTTGGAAGGCTGTGACTCTAGCCAACTGAGTTACTCCCGCAACAATACCATTTATCAAAAAACAAATTACAAAAAGGCAAAAAAAAATAATAATTTAAAAATTTTTAACTTAATATTTTTGCTTTTCCGTGGGCGGCGAGGGATTCGAACCCCCAAAGGCGTCAGCCAACGGATTTACAGTCCGCCCCGGCTCTCCAACTCCGGCGTCCGCCCTTTTTATAAAAAACGAGCTATAAATATATTCTTTATTAGGAAAAAATGCAAATTTATTGAGACAGGACATTTAGAAAAAAATGGTGGGGGCCTAAAATATAGGAATATAGCGTTTTTTAATGGTTCCATAACTCTCTATCAAGACTTCTATATTGAATTGCTTCGCTAATATGCTGTGGCTTAATTTCTTGCGAGTCATCCAGATCTGCAATAGTTCTACTGACCTTAAGAATTCTATCATATGCTCGTGCTGAAAGTCCAAGCTTTGTCATCGCCATTTTAATTAGCTCTGCACAAGTATCATCAAGCTTACAAAATTGCCGAACTTCTTTTGAGCCCATATCTCCATTGTTAAAAATGTGCTTCAATCCAGCAAATCTATTTAGCTGAATCTTTCTTGCTTTAATAACTCTTTCCCTAACATCTTTTGATGTTTCACTTTTTGATTCAGAGGAAAGCTCTTTGTATTTAACTGCCGGAACTTCAATATGAATATCAATTCTATCGAGAAGAGGTCCGGAAATTCTAGCCATGTACTTTTGAATTTGAGGTGGCGAGCAAGTGCATTCTTTATTTGGATCTGTAAAGTAACCACAAGGACAAGGATTCATCGCTGAGGCAAGCATAAAATTAGCAGGAAATTCAAGTGAGAGCTTCGATCTGCTTACCGTGACTTTTGAATCTTCCAGTGGCTGCCGTAAAACTTCTAAAACATTTTTCTTGAACTCAGGAAGTTCGTCAAGAAAAAGTACCCCGTAATGAGCGAATGAAACTTCTCCCGGCCGCGGAAATGATCCACCCCCAACTAAAGCAGCATCAGAAATTGTGTGGTGAGGACTTCGGAATGGTCGCTCTGTAATCAGTGCTTTATCTCGAGGGATAATTCCAGCAACCGAATGAATCTTAGTAGTTTCCAATGCTTCCTCAAATGACATTGGAGGAAGAATCGTTGGAATTCTTTTTGCTAACATTGTTTTACCTGATCCAGGAGGACCTATCATTATAATATTATGTGCACCGGCAGCAGCAACTTCTAACGCCCTTTTAACATTTTCTTGACCTTTTACATCAGAAAAATCCAGATGATAAACATTCACTTGCGAAAATAATTCTTCTTTATCCACAACAACTGGTTTAAGCTGCTTATCTTCATTAATGAATTGAACTACTTCTTCAAGACTTTCAACACCATAAACTTCAACACCATCTACAATTGCTGCTTCTCCAGCAGATTCTTTTGGAATAATTAATTTTTTAATTCCCCTTTTTTTCACTTCGACAGAAATTGGCAATGCGCCTTTTATTGGTCTGAGTTTTCCATCAAGTGAAAGCTCACCAAGAAAAACAAAATCATTTGTGGAATTTTGATTGATAATTTCAGTAGCCGCCAAAATTCCAATTGCAATCGGGAGATCGAATGAACTGCCCTCTTTTTTAATGTCTGCAGGTGCAAGATTTATGGTTATTTTTTTATGGGGAAAATCAAAGCCGGTATTTTTGATTGCCGCCATCACTCTCTCGCGGCTTTCTTTTACTGCATTATCTGGTAAACCAACAATTGTAAAAGATGGAATTTGTTTTTCTACATGAGTTTCCACTTCTACGATGTAGGCATCAATTCCGTATGTTGCACTTGAGAATAATTTTGAAAGCATCTATTTCTTTTCGGCGCGGATTATAAGAAGAACAAATTTATTTTTTTAGCGAAATATTTTATCACAGTTTATTCTTGTACAGGAATTAACTTTTCAGCCAAATTCGTTCCTATTTATATTGTCTTAGAAACTCAATCCTATCTTGCAATTGGCTAACGGGAACCAATAATTTATCTTTTCCGTAAATAGCATCTTCACGATTAGTGAATGCCAATTCATAATCTTTGCTCATTACTATTGCTTCTTCAGGACAAACTTCTTCGCAAAATCCACAAAAGATGCAACGAAGCATATTGATTTCAAATTTTTCAGGATATCTTTCTTTTTCTCTTTCCGTTTCAGAAGCCTGAACTTCAATAGCTAAAGCCGGACAAACTCGCGAACATAATCCACAGGCCACACAACGTTCTACTCCATTCTTTTCCATAACAAGCACTGGTCTTCCCCGATACGATGCGGAAGGAATAAATTTTTCCTCAGGATACTTCATCGTAAACTTTGGTCTAATCATATTTTTCATAGTAAGGGAAAGACCTTTTACGATTTCAGGAATGTAAATTTTTTCCCAAAAGTTAAGATCCTTTTCACGTTTTCTAACACCCATCAAATCTCCAGCTAATTATATTATAATAAAATCTAATTAAAGATTGAAAATCATTATTAGAACAGCAACCCATATTAAATTGATTAGCGATAAAGGAAACATCACTTTCCAGCCGATGCTCATAAGTTGATCATAACGAAATCTCGGCAGAGTCCATCTTATCCAAAGAAAGAAAAACAACAGCGCACCCATCTTAACGAAGAATGAACCAATTTGAATTAATACTGTAAGCCAGTTTGCTAATCCTAAACTTTCAATATTAAAAAACGGAACATTATACCCGCCAAGGTAAAGTGTTACGATCATTCCAGCGGCAATTATTATATTAGCATATTCTGCTAAAAAGAAAGCGGCAAATTTCATGCTGCTATACTCAGTGTGATAACCACCCACGAGTTCAGGTTCTGCTTCTGGTAAATCAAAAGGAAGACGATTTGTTTCTGCAAAGGCAGAGACAACAAATGTTATAAATCCGATTGGCTGCATCCATGCATTCCACATCCAACTGCCCTGCGCATTAACAATCGCTAATGGTCTAAGTGATTCTGCAAATAATATGACACCTGCAACAGAAAATCCCATTGATATTTCATAAGAAATCATTTGTGCTGATGAACGAATTCCTCCGAATAATGAATACTTGCTGCCGGATGACCAGCCAGCAAGTGTTATTGCATAAACTCCAACTGAAGTTAGTGCAAGAACGTAAAGTACTCCAATGTTGATATCTGCAACAACAAGCGGAATTTCATATCCAAATATTTTTAATGGAGATGCAATTGGAATAATCGCATAAGTTGCAAAAGCTACAAATAGTGCAATCACCGGAGCGAGAGTATGAATAAATTGATTTGCTTTTACTGGGACAATATCTTCTTTCAATAATAATTTAAACACGTCAGCAAATGGCTGCAGAATTCCTTCCCAACCTACACGATTCGGTCCCAAACGATTTTGAACCCATGCACTAACTCTTCTTTCAAAATAAACTAAGTAGGATACCGTGAGAAGCATTACTATTAAAATGAAAACAATTTTAACAAGTGTAAATATGATTATTTCTAAGATTGACATTTATTTTATTGCCCTAAACTTTAATGGATTGCTCTTTATCAATGTTCTCCAGCAAAATTCCTTTTTCACCAATTACGTCGTAATCTAATTTGTTAAACGCTTTGATGCTATTAGAAATTTCATCAAAAACGTCTTCAGCAAGATTATATTTAAATTTATAATTGAAGAAAGCAGAAAGTAAGGTTAATATTTTCCAGGTTGCTTTAGCATCCCGTTTATTTTTTTCTGCCCATCTGTCGAACTTAGTACCAAACTTATCTAAACGGCTGAGTGAAAGTCCGTCAACAGCTCTATCAACATCAATTGATGCAACAGCAGGTTTTATTCTCTGCACTCTTCCTTGGAAGTTTACAAAAGTACCGTTCTTCTCAGCATAAGTTGCGGATGGAAAAACAATATCTGCAAGAGATGTAGTTCTATTAAAATTGCTTGAATGAACAATGAATAAATCAAGATCGGCAAGAATATTTTCTAATTCCGGATTTGCTGAAATGATATCATCTTCAATAAGATAAGCCGCTTTAATTTTCTTTTGCTTTATGCCATTAAAAATTCCTTCAAGATTCAATCCTGATTTATTTGGAGAAACTCCCAGGAGTTCACACCCGAGAGTATTTGGTGTTACATCATCTCTTCTCAAAATATCATCGCCAAAATTCTGATCGCTATGACGCATAAAATTTAAGTGCTTTGAACCAATGACACTCTGAGCGAATTTTTTAAAAACATAATTATCTTCACATGTTGCAAAAGGCGAGGCAATAAAAGCAATTTCATCTTTATTAAAAGATTTCAATTTCTCTGCTGTTAGAGAAAATGCGTCCTCCCAACTTTCTTGAACTAAACTACCGTTTTTACGAATAAAAGGTCCATTTAC
>DAIMIJ010000002.1:0-49486 GCA_036722835.1 Ignavibacteriaceae bacterium
GTAAGTCTGATTTTTCCATTCTCGGAAAAGTTTCAGGTGTAATTAGATTATTAAATTGAAAGAAAAAATTATGAAGACACAAATATTTTCAGAAGCAATAAGCAAAAGAAATCAAATTAAATTTTTATACGGGTTTGATGAGGTTGTTCTTGATCCTTATTACATAACTAAAGACAAACTTGGTAAAAAAGTTATCTATGGCAGAGTCACTAATTCATGTGAAATTAAAAAATTTGAGTACGGTTTAATTGCAAATATTAAAGTCTTCAGCAATAAAAGATTTTCCCCACGAATTCAAATGATGTCCTGAATTAATAAAACGAATGAGGTGTAAAATGACAGAATTATTAAAACGAAAGAGTGTTGATTTTTTAGTAGAGCAATTTTGGAGGAAGGGCTATCTTACTTTAAGCAGAAAGTTCGGAACCTATCTTCCTGAACCAATATCTGTTGGTGGTTTTGAAGTGGATATTGTTGCCCGACAAAAAAATAATTATGCTATTGGACTAACTCTTAATGATGAGGATATGAAGGATCACAATTCCTTACTAAATAAGCTTAAGTATTTGGCAACAAGACAAACACGTAAAGGGAACATGCCTGTAATGCTTTTTGTTGGAGTGAAGAAAGAAAACTTTACTGAAGTTAAAATGATAATTGATCAGCTTGAAGAAAATATCCGAAAAAATATAAAGTTATTTCAAATCACTGAGCGTCAGACCATAACTAAAAGAAGAACTATAGAACGAACACAGCCTCTTTTTTCTTAAGTATAGTTAATTTTCTGGGGTAAAATTAATTATTTAATGCTGCATATAGCTTTTTCCCTTTCATTATAAAATCTGCATTTATTATCTTTAACATTGCAATCTATTAACTTGTGAACATTTGTACTTGATTGTCAGTCTTAAGATCGTTATAGAATCTTACGACTTTTATTTTTTATAAAAGGAGAATAATTGACAGGCTCTCGCAGCTCGTCAGATGAGCGCACTCAGACTGAACTAAAAAAATCCGGTAAGATTCCTGCTCACATTGCAATCATTATGGATGGAAACGGAAGATGGGCAAAAAAAAGAGGGTTGCCGCGCGCTGCCGGTCATTCGCGTGGTATTGAATCGGTTAGGGACATTGTTAAAGCCTGTTCTCAAATAGGCGTACATTATCTTACGTTGTACACATTTTCAACCGAAAATTGGAGACGACCAAAGGATGAGGTCTCGATGCTAATGCGACTTCTCCTAAAAAGCTTAAGAGATGAAACTGATGAACTTAACCAGAATGATATTAAAATTACGATGATTGGTGATCTTGAATCATTACCGAAAGAAGTTCAAAAAGAACTTAGAGATGCATGTGAAAAAACTAAAGACAATAAAAAAATGGTGCTCAACTTAGCTTTAAGTTATAGCGGTAGAGTTGAAATATTAATGGCAATAAAAAATATAGTTAATTCTGTAGAGCATAGAAACATTAGACCGGAAGACATAGATGAATCCGTTTTCTCAGATCATCTTATGACTAAACATATGCCGGATCCCGATTTGGTTATACGAACAAGCGGAGAATTTAGAGTCAGTAATTTTTTACTTTGGCAAATTGCGTACTCGGAATTTTACATATCTGAAGTGCTTTGGCCTGACTTCCGCAGGAATGATTTGTATGATGCAATTAGAAATTTTCAGAAAAGAGAGAGAAGATTCGGAAAAGTTAGTGAACAAATTAAGGAAAAGGTTTAACCTGATGCACATATCCCTTCTAATGAGATATATAAAAATTTATTTAATTCCATTGATTTTAATTTTTTCGTCTCCTTCATTATCACAGACGGTTACCAAGAGTTATAAAATACTTGGAATTTCTGTTGTTGGGAATAAGTCTGCAGATGCGGCAATTATTATTGCAAACAGCGGATTAAAGATTGGCGATGAAATTCAAATTCCCGGTGACAAAACTTTAAATGCAATAAAACAGTTATGGTCATTGAATATTTTTTCCGACGTTCAGATTATTAATGACAAACAGATTGCTGATGGAATTTTTCTGATAATAAAGGTTGATGAATATCCGAGACTTGAGAAAATCGTTTTCGAAGGAAATGATGAGATTGATACTGATGAGTTAGAGAAGAAAGTTAATTTTATTCGAGGTCAAATATTAAAACCACAAGAAATTGCTAAACTTCAACAGAGAATAATTCAATCGTACGAAGAAGAGGGTTATCTCAACGCTGCCATAAATTTTAAGTACTACGAATACTATACTGCCGATACTTTGGAGAGCGAAATAATTGTTACCTGGAGAAACAATAAAGATTTGGCTGATGAATATAATGTTGAATATTCTAAATCCGATCAAAGCTACTCAAACCTGATTGACAAGATTAAAAGCAGAGTCCTTGTAAAATTTGATATTCAGGAAAATGATCAGGTTGTTGTTAGAGAGATTAGATTTTTTGGTAACCAAGCTTTTGATGAAAGCGATCTTCGAGGAGAATTTGACGAAACAAAAGAAGCTAAGTGGTGGAAATTTTGGAGTTCCGCTAAGTTTGATAGAAAAAAATATGACGAAGATAAAGACTTAATTCTCAAATTTTACAAGCGTAACGGTTATCGCGACGCTGAAATTTTATCCGATTCGTTAATTTATTTCAATGATAAAAAAGATTTAAAAATCCAGGTATATGTTGATGAAGGACCGCAATATAGAATTCGAAATATTGAATGGGTGGGAAATACAATTTATCCCGATGAGGCGCTTTTAGAACGGCTCGACTTTGCTAAGGGTGATATTTTTAATTACGAAAAGTTCGAACAAAATCTTCGCGGTAATGAAAAACAATCTGATGTTTACGCACTTTATCTCGACAATGGTTATCTCACATTCAATCTTAAAGCTACTGAAACAAAAGTCGCAGAAGATTCCATTGACATACTTATTCGGGTCGAAGAGAGAAATCAATTTAAAGTTGGCAAAGTTGACATAACTGGGAATGACAAGACGAAGGATAAAGTTATCCGACGTGAACTTTATACTGTTCCGGGAGATTATTTTAACAGAGGTTTATTGTTCAGAAGCATTCAGCAGCTTGCAAACCTGCAATATTTTAATGTAGAAAAATTGTACGGACCTCAAGGAATTGATTACACTCTCCCAACTGACAGTACAGTTGATGTTACATTCAGAGTTGAAGAAAAATCAAGTGATTATCTTAATGCTTCCATTGGTTACAGCGGAGCTTTCGGTTTCAGCGGGGCTGTTGGTGTTACCCTCACTAATTTCTCAATTACAGAACCATTTTCCTTGGGCGGTGGACAGATACTAAGCTTTAATTGGCAATTTGGAGTCGGAAGCTTGTATCGAACTTTTACTTTAGGTTTTACCGAACCCTGGATGTTTGATACTCCAACTTTAGTTGGTCTTGAGGTTTTTGACACACGTCAAGCATATATTTATGATTTGCGGCAATCAGGCGGAACATTACGAGTTGGTAGAAGATTAAAATGGCCGGATGATTTCTTTTATGTTCAGGGATTGTTCAGGTATCAATATAACAATGTTCTTGAAGGACAAAATTTTTACGAAGAGGGAAAGACTCAACAATTTACTTTGGGTGCAACTTTAAGCAGAAAAAATATTGATAATCCAATTTTTCCGTCATCAGGTTCTTCATTCACTTTGGATGGAGAACTGTCCGGAGGTCCATTTTTACCCGGCGATGTAGATTATTATAAAATTAATTTTAAAGCAGAATGGTATAGAAGATTATTTAATTCAAATAGAATTGCTATTTATACGGTCGCAGATTTAGGTTATCTTGATGAAATTACTCTTGGAACCAAGATTCAACCTTTTGAATTTTATTATATGGGCGGAAACGGATTGATAATTGCAACTGCTCCTCTAAGAGGTTATGACGATCGTACAGTAGGACCACGAAATGCAGATGATAGAGTAATTGGAGGCAGAGTTATGACAAGATATGCTGCCGAGCTAAGATTAGCAGTTACTCTCGATCCAATTCCTCTATACTTACTTGCATTTGCTGAAGCAGGAAATGTTTTTGAAAATTTGAAAAAAACCGATCCTTTTGATCTTAGAAGATCAGTTGGATTTGGCGCCAGACTTTTAATCAATCCCATTGGCTTAATCGGATTTGACCTTGGATACGGCTTTGATAGAAAGCTAACGGATAAAAAAGATCCTACATGGTTATTCCATTTCCAATTCGGGAGAGGTTTTTAATTTATCAACAATCAATAATAAAGGTAATCGAAGTGAACAAATACATCTTTCTTTTCGCTGCTGTTCTATTAAGCTGCACGTTTACGTTTGCACAAACAACTCAAAAGCTTGGCTATGTTGATTCGCAAACAATTCTTACTCAGCTTCCCGAATCAATTAAAGCCCAGGGTGATTTAGATGCGCTCACAAATAAATGGACAGCGCAGTTAGACAGCATGACGCAAACTTATCAGGCGGCTCTTGCAAACTATCAAAAGCAAGCTAACACAATGCCCGATGATAAAAAATTAGTGGCTCAACAAAATCTTATTGCTCAAGAACAATCTTTGATTGATTTCAGACGACAAAAATTTGGGCAAGGAACAGGTGAAATTTATAAGAAGCAGGAAGAACTATTTAATCCTGTTAAAGAAAAAATTTATAAAGCAATCGAAGAAGTTGCAAAACGTGAAGGGATGCAGTTTGTATTCGATAAAAGCGGCGATATCGTACTTCTTTATGCAGATTCCGCTTTCGATATTACTTATCAGGTTCTTGATAAGCTTAAAAGAGGAAACTAGTTAATTATCTACTCTTTAATGTAAAATTCTAAAGTTTTTTTGATTAGGTATTCAAATGAAAAAATTATCTCTTTTATTTCTTTTTATCTTTTCACTTACCGGTTTAACAAATGGACAATTGAAAATCGGCTATGTTGATTCGGATTCTATCATGGATAAGTTTCCTGATGCACAAGATGCCAGGCAAAAGCTTGATGCATTTATTCAGGATTGGCAGACTGAGTTAACCAAACTTGAAAACAATTGGAAAACTAAATATGATGATTATGAAAAACGCAAGCTTATCATGACAGACCAAACGAGAGCAGAAACCGAATCTGAATTGCTAAAGCTTGAACAGCAAATTGCCGATTATCGCGAAAAGAAATTCGGAACTAACGGCGAGCTTTTTCAAAAGCAGGACGAGATAATGAAACCGGTCCAAAATAAAGTATTTACCGCAATTAAAGATGTTGCTAAGGATGAAGACTTCGATTTTATCTTTGACAGAAGCGGCGATGTTATGCTTCTTTTTGCCAAGGATGAATATGATGTTACTGCTTTAGTTTTGAATAAGTTAAAACTAAAATAATATAATCTATTCCTCTAATGGAAATTACTTTAAAAGAAATTGCGGAGCTTGTTAACGGTAAATTATTCGGTGATGAAAAAGTTATAATTAAAAATCTTGCCAAAATTGAAGAAGCCGGTGAAGGCGATTTAACTTTTTTATATCTCCCGATCTACAATAAATATTTTCCAAACACCCATGCCTCCGCAATTTTAGTCAAACCCGATTTCAATAAAATTCGAGATGACATTTCTTATATTGAAGTAAAAGATCCCAACAAAGCATTTTTCAAAATAGTCAATCAATTTTTTACTCCTGAATTTAATCTTCAAGGTATAGATTCCACTGCATTCATACATCCCACAGCAAAGATTGGAAAGAATGTTTCGCTGGGAAAAAATGTCGTTATCTCATCTGGCTGTGTAATTGGCGATAACGTAAAGATATTTCACAATACAGTTTTGCATGATGATGTAATTGTTGGTAATAATTGCTTATTTTTTTCAAATGTGAGCATCCGTGAAAAATGTAGCATTGGGAACAGAGTCATCATTCATCCAGGAACGGTTGTAGGTTCCGATGGTTTCGGCTATGATTCCGATGATGATGGTGTGTTTCATAAAATACACCAGATTGGAATTGTTAGAATTGAGGACGATGTTGAACTTGGAGCCAATGTTTGTGTTGATAGAGCTTCAACCGGTGCTACCGTGATAAAGAAAGGTGTTAAGATTGATAACTTAGTTCATGTAGCACACAACGTTTTGATTGGTGAAAATACTGCGATTGCTGCACAAGCAGGAATATCGGGCAGCACAAAAATTGGAAAGAATTGTCTGATTGCCGGACAAGTGGGAATAGTCGGACATATTGAAATAGCGGATAAGGTTACCTTAATTGCTCAATCAGGAGTATCAAAAGGCATTTCAAAACCTGGAGTTTACTTCGGTTACCCAGCCAAAGAAATGAGAACAGCTTTAAAATTAGAAGGACACATAAGATCTCTTCCAGATTATGCGGCAAAAATTCATCAGCTCGAAAACCAGGTAAAGGAGCTTCTTGATAAAGTTTCTAAACTCGAAAAAGGTTAATTCATTACAGTTCGTTACGCTCCATCTTTTTTGTATTTATAAACCCATCTTACTATTTTAAAAAACATTTTTTATTAATTCTCACATTTATCTTTTAAAATCAAGGATAGTTCATGTTAGAGCAACAAAGAACAATTGCAAAACCGGTTTCAATTTCCGGAATCGGACTTCATACAGGCACAGCATGCACAATGACCTTCAAACCTTCACATGAGAATACAGGAATTAAATTTGTCCGAATTGATTTGGGAGGATCTCCTGAAATTCCTGCAACTTCCGACAATGTGATTGATATATCAAGGGGCACTACTTTGGGTATTGGTGAAGCAAAAGTTCATACGGTTGAACATGTACTTGCAGCAATAGTCGGGTTACAAATTGATAATATTATTATTGAACTTGATGGAATTGAACCTCCGGTTATAGATGGAAGTGCCAAACCTTATGTTGATATTTTACAGGAAGCGGGATTTGTTCAGCAGGAAGCTCCAAAAGATTATCTGATTATTGATGAAACTGTGCTTTACCACGATGAACAGAATAAAGTAGATATTGCCGCCTTGCCTTTAGATGGATATAGAATTTCAGTTATGGTTGATTATGAGAATCCAGCATTAGGAAGTCAGCATACAGGATTATTCGATCTTGAAAAGGAATTCGTTCAAGAATTTTCTTCCGCACGAACTTTTTGTTTCTTAAGCGAGGTGGAATCTTTAGCTGATCAGGGTTTGATTAAAGGCGGTGACATTGATAATGCTATTGTAATAGTTGATCATAAAGCAAGCGAAGATGAGTTAGAAAAGCTGAGAAAAAAAATTGGGCTTAAACATAAGATCACAATTGGCGAGAGCAGTATACTTAATAACAAAGAACTTCGCTATAAGAACGAACCTGTGAGACATAAACTTTTAGATCTTCTTGGTGACTTAGCGTTGATTGGTGCTCCTTTGAAAGCGCAAATTCTTGCCGCACGACCTGGGCATCGGTCAAATGTTGAATTTGCTAAACAAGTAAGGAAACTTTATCAGCAGAAAAAAATTGTTAAGAAATATCAGCTTGTTAAGAAGGAAGGCGTTGTATTCGACATAAATGCGATTCAAAAAATTTTACCGCACAGGTATCCTTTTTTGTTAGTTGATAAAATCATTCATCTCGAGCTTGATAAAAAAGTGATTGGAGTGAAATCAATTACCATAAATGAGCCATTCTTCCCGGGTCATTTTCCCGGGCAGCCGATCATGCCGGGTGTTCTGATAATTGAAGCCATGGCTCAAACTGGTGGGATTATGTTGTTAAATTCTTTAGGTGATTTTGAGAATAAATTGGTTGTATTTATGCAGATAAACAATGCTAAGTTTAGAAAACCTGTTGTTCCTGGTGATACGCTTTATTTGGAAGTTGAAATGGCAAGTAAAAAAAGTAAAATTTTTAATATGAAAGGAAGAGCTTTCGTCAATGATAATTTAGTAGCTGAAGCTGAATTCATGGCTGGCGTTACAGATAAAGAACAAAAACCCAACGGGATTTAAATAAAAATGCGAAACATTCATCCTACAGCAATTGTAAGTTCAAAAGCCAAACTTGGTGAAAATATTATTGTTCATCCATACACAATCATTTATGATAATGTTGAGGTGGGTGAAGATTGTGAAATTGGTCCTCACGCTGTACTTTATGATGGTGCGCGGTTGGGTAATCGAATAAAAATTTATCAAGGGGCGTCAATAGCTCATGTTCCACAAGACCTGAGCTTTCGAAATGAGGATTCGCTTTTCATAATTGATGATGATACAACAATTCACGAGTTCGTTACTTGCCACAGAGGAACTAAATCTACAGGATTTTCAAAGATTGGTAAGAATTGTTTAATTATGGCATACACTCACGTAGCTCATGATTGCACGGTTGGAAATAAATGTATTCTAGCAAATGGAGTTCAACTCGGCGGACATGTTGTTATTGAAGATAATACAATCATAGGTGGTATGACTACTGTTCATCAATTTTGTAGGGTTGGTCAACATTCAATGACAGGCGGTTCGTTTAAAATTTCCCAAGATCTTCCTCCCTTCATTCTTGCTGCTCATACTCCACTAAAGTATTGCGGATTAAATATTGTTGGGCTGCGCAGGAGGAGTTTTGCTGCAAAGGATATTGAAGCGCTAAAAAAAGCGTACAATTATCTTTATGATAATTCGCTTAATGTCTCACAAGCAGTAAAAAAAATTGAAGCTGAATTAGGAGAGAATAACTACGTCAGACAAACTTTAGATTTTATTAAGAATAGTAAGAGAGGTTTAGTCGGCAAATGAAATGGCGTGTTTTCGATTCAGGATTTAATACCGGCAAAATGAATATGGATGTTGATTTGCACCTGGCTGAATCGTGCAAGCATGACGAAGCAACGCTAAGGTTTTTTAGATGGAACCCATACTGCATTTCATTAGGTGCCAATCAAAATATAGATGAGTTGAATGCAGCTAAAGCAGAACAAGACAAAATTGATATTGTGTTCCGCCCAACAGGGGGACGCGCAATTCTTCATGCTGAAGAGCTGACTTACTCAGTAATTTATCCAATAGATGAAAACACATCATTTCGAAATATTTATCATGAAATTAATCTTGCCTTAATTAAAGGATTGATTAATTATAATTCGGTTTTATCCTCCTTAGAGATGGAAAATATTCAGCCGAACTTTTCAAATTTTTATAAAGAACAATTAGCTGCGATCTGCTTTGCTGTTCCTGCGAAAAGTGAAATAAAGTACGACGGTAAAAAACTTGTAGGAAGCGCACAAAAAAAAATGAAGCATGCTTTACTTCAGCACGGATCAATTCTATGCGGAGATTATCATCTTAAAATTTTAGATTATCTGAACTTCTCACGCGAAAAAATAATTTTTATGAAAGAAGAGTTTTCTACTAAAACCACTGACCTCTTTTCAATTCTCGGGAACTCGATAGATTATTCAAGACTAACGGAATCTTTAATAAAAGGATTTCAAGATCATTTTAAAATTGACATGGAATTTATTGTTCAGGAAGAAACAGCTTCTTAATTATTTAGAAAAGAAAGCTATTAACACTTTTCGCTTAAAATATTTTCTGCAGATCGTTGACTTTGCCCTAAATCCACCCAGCAGTTTTTTAGCATGAATAGAGTTTCCTTTAAAATAAATTATGTATTTACACTTCTTTTTTTTGCACCATTGCAGACGGTTGATCTATTTCCACAAGCATCCTCCGAAGTTGTACTTGAGAATGTTTCCGTAACTGCGATAAGGGATGAACCCAATTATGTCTGGCTTGCGACCTACGGGCAAGGCATATACAAATATTCAAAAAAGGATAATAAGTGGACTAACTTCTCAACAAGCAGTAAAAACCTGGATAACGATTTATTTTCTTGTTTAGCTGTCAGTGATGACTACGTTTGGGCCGGATCAATTGAAGGATTATTTACCTATGATAAAAAAAGAAATTCATGGCGAAAAAGAAAATTTGCTGTCGGCGGTGAAATGGGTAATTGGATTCGTTCGCTTTGTTACGATAAAAAAGAAAATACCCTTTGGATTGGACGATTTAAAAATTTAACCGAGCTTGACATTAAAAAGCAAAAATTCACTGAGCATGATTTGACAAAAAATAATGACCCGAAAACAAACACTATTAAATCGATAGAATTGGATGGGGACAGTCTCGTTTGGTTTGGTTCTGAATCCGGTGTTCATATTTATAACAAGCAAGTAAAGGATTCGGCATCTGCATGGAAGTTCATCAGTAACAAAAAGGGATTTAACGCTGAAGGTTATGCAGTATCAGTTTCCGATTTTCTTTTTGAAGGAGATAATATTTGGTTTGCTACAGATGAATTTGTAACTCCTCAGCAGCCGAGTTTTAATTTGGGAGGAATTTATAAGTATAATCGTAAATTAAAATGGGAGAGAATTTCCAAGCAAGACGGATTGCCCGGTAATGGGATTTATTGTTTAGAAAAAACCGGTAATAAAATTTGGGCTGCTGTTTATGCTTTCGATAAAAAGAACAAAAAAGAATATGGCAAAGGATTTGTGATAATTGATAGGATCACAGGGGAAATTTTAAACATAGATCTTAACCAAACAAATATTAGTTCGTCGCTGGTACAAACTTTTTATTTTGATGGAAACGAAATGTGGGTAGGAACGGATAAGGGCTTGTACAAATTCGCTGTAAACAATCCATTAGCTAAATGGAGCGGAAAAAAAGAAGTTCACAAAACCAATAAGAAGAAATAAATCTTTTGTTAAATATTCATACCTGATAAAAAAATACTTTCGCAAACATCGCTATAAACCCCATTTACAGTATTACTTCTTAAATTGCATTTCAAAACCTCAATAGTTAATTTTGGTTTCGTTTAATCTGCATAAAGCGGGTTGAGGATTAGTTTAATTCTTCGAAGCTTACTTTGGAGCAATACTATTTTTTCGATTGGAGAAACCTTTAGATGATAAATTTTATAAAGAAAATCTTTGGCGATAAACACACTAAAGAGACCAAAGTACTTTGGCCTATTGTTGAGGAAATAAATGTTGAGTATGAAAAACTAAAAAATCTTAGTGACGATGAATTACGTTTAAAGACTGCTGAGTTCAAAGAAAAAATTCAAAATCATACTGCCGAAACACGCGGCAAAATTGAAGAGTTAAGATTAAAACTTCAATCAGATGAAGAATTTGATAGGAATGCTGCATATGATGAACTTGATATTTTGGAAGAGCAATTGAATGATGATTATGAAGTGATAATGAATGAGCTTCTTCCTGAAGCATTTGCTGTTGTTAAATCAACTTGTGAACGGCTTGTTGGAAAATCATGGACCGTAGCAGGCAATAAAATTACCTGGGAAATGGTTCCCTATGATGTACAACTCATGGGCGGTGTTGTTTTGCATCAAGGTAAAATTGCTGAAATGACGACAGGTGAAGGAAAAACATTGGTTGCTACTCTTCCAATTTATCTAAATGCTTTAACCGGAAGAGGAGTTCACCTTGTTACTGTTAATGACTATCTCGCCTTACGTGATAGTGAATGGATGGGAGAGATTTATAGGTTTCATGGTTTAACAGTTGGTGTCATTTTAAACACAATGACTCCCGATCAGCGGAAAGTCCAGTACAATTGTGATATTACTTATGGAACAAATAATGAATTCGGATTTGATTATCTGCGCGACAACATGGCTATTGATAAAGAGTTTCAGGTTCAGCGAAAACATAATTACGCCATTGTGGATGAAGTTGACTCTGTTTTAATTGATGAAGCTCGAACTCCACTAATTATTTCAGGTCCTGTTGATGTTGATGATCAGAAATTCAACGAAATGAAACCGAAAATAGAAAGACTTTACCGAATTCAATCTAACTTAGTTTCCAAATTAGTTTCTGATGCTGAAGTAATTTTGAACGACGATAACAACAGAAATGAGACAGAAGCTGGAAAATTATTATTGCGTGCCCAACGAGGACTTCCAAAGCACAGCAAGCTTGCAAAAGTTTTAAGTGAACCCTCCTACAAAAAGTTAGTTCAAGTGACCGAACTTGAATTTTTACGTGAAAAAGCTAAGAATATGCACGTCATTGACGACGAATTGTATTTTGTTATTGATGAAAAAAACAATACAATAGATTTAACAGAAAAAGGTAGGGAAGAACTCGCTAGTGGAACAGGAATGGAGAAAGAATATTTTATTCTTCCTGATCTTGGTACAGAGATTAGCAAATTTGAAAATGATCCGAATTTAACACTGGAAGAAAAAATCAAAAAGAAAGATATACTCTACCAAAAATATTCTGAAAGCAGCGATAGGATTCATACCTTAAATCAACTATTGAAAGCATATACTTTATTTGAAAAAGATGATGAGTATGTAATTACCGAAGAAGGAAAAATTGCGATTGTTGATGAGTTCACAGGTCGTGTTCTGCCGGGAAGAAGATATTCAGATGGACTTCATCAGGCAATCGAAGCAAAAGAAAATGTAAAGGTTGAAAGAGATACACAAACTCTTGCTACAATTACTCTTCAAAATTATTTTAGAATGTATAACAAGCTTGCCGGAATGACTGGTACTGCCGAAACTGAGGAGTCGGAATTTTTTCAAATATATAAATTACCTGTAGTTGTTGTTCCAACTAATAAACCAATGGTTCGCGATGATCAGGATGATGCCGTATATCGCACGAAGAGAGAAAAGTACAATGCAGTAATTGAGCAGATTTCATCCTTGCGGGAGCAAAGAAGACCTGTGCTTGTTGGAACTACTTCTGTTGAAGTTTCTGAAACAATAAGCCGAATGTTGAAAAGAAAAAATATTCCTCACAATGTGCTTAATGCAAAGCAGCATCAAAAAGAAGCCGAAGTTGTTGCTCATGCAGGCGAAGCCGGAGCAATTACAATTGCGACCAACATGGCTGGCCGTGGAACAGATATAAAACTCGGCGCCGGTGTTGTAGAAAAAGGAGGGCTTTATATTTTAGGAACTGAACGTCATGAGTCTCGTAGAATTGATAGACAATTACGAGGAAGATCTGGAAGACAGGGAGATCCGGGCACTTCTAAATTTTTTCTTTCACTTGAAGATGATTTGATGAGACTCTTCGGAAGCGATAGAATTTCTACTGTGATGACAAAAATGGGAATAAAGGATGGCGAAGTTATCGAGCACCCAATGATTACAAAATCTGTTGGACGTGCTCAAAAGAAAGTTGAAGAGAATAACTTCTCAATTCGAAAAAGATTGTTAGAGTACGATGACACAATGAACTCGCAGCGCGAAGTGATTTACACTCGAAGAAACCGGGCTTTGCAAGGTGATCGCCTTAAGGGTGAAATTTTTGATTTACTTGATGAATTTGTAAGTGATTTAGTCGAAAAGTATTTCGATGAAGTGAATGCAGAAAAGCTTAGAGAAGATGTGCTTCATTATTTCTTAGTTGATTTACATATTCCTCCCGAACAATTCGAGTCGTTAGGAAAAGAAGGAATAAAAGATAAAATATTAACAGCTTGTAAAGAGTTATATAAAAAGAAAGAGGAGATGATCAGCCCCGAATTAATGGCTCGGCTTGAAAGATATGCAACTCTGAGCGTGATTGATCATAAATGGAAAGAACATCTACGTGAAATGGATGACCTTAAAGAGGGAATTGGATTGAGAGCTTACGGTCAGAAGGATCCATTGGTGGAATATAAGGGTGAAGCATTCAAACTTTTTGTAACGCTCCTTCAGGAAATTCGTGATGAAGTTGTTTCATTTTGTTTCAAGTTTTGGCCTCAAGCACCCGATGATGTTCAAAGCAGAAGAAGACGGGAACCTACTACAAGAGTATTTGAGAGTAAGCAAAGTACCACAAATATTGGCTTAACTAAGTCTCGATCTGAGGGCGGGGCTCAACAAATTGGAAAACTGCAGCCGGTTCGTGTGGAGGAAAAGGTTGGACGAAATGATCCATGTCCTTGCGGCAGCGGTAAAAAATATAAATATTGCCATGGTAAATAGAAGGGAAAATCTCTATGAAAAAAATTGAAGCCATTATTCGCCCATTCAAGCTTGATGAAGTAAAAGAAGCTTTGATAGAAGAAGGAGTTCGCGGGCTAACAATTTCAGAAGTTCGCGGTTATGGAAGGCAGAAAGGGCACACAGAAACTTACCGCGGCAGTGAGTATAGAATTGAATTCGTTCCCAAAATTAAAATTGAAGTTGTCGTTGATAAAAGTAAAGTTGATAAAGTTGTCGATGCAATTCTTCGGACTGCAAAAACCGGACAAGTTGGTGATGGTAAAATCTTCATTTCAGACGTGCAGGATGTTATAAGAATAAGAACTGACGAATCAGGACCCGAAGCTTTGTAAAATATTTTACCTTTTCATTTTACACATTCTTATTTAGCTTTTCATATGCTAATATTTAATCCCTCGTTTAAAAAATACATCTCTGCTGTTTTACTTGCTTTCATTTTATCCGGCTGCGGAGTGTGGGAAGATTTTACCACATACTTTAACTTATACTATAACACAAAAGATAAATTTCAGGAAGCTGAATCTGCTATCAAGCTTCAGCGTAAAAATCTTTTTGAATTTGAAGAAACAAATATTTCCGGAAATGTTCCGCAGCTTTTAAATAATGTAATTGAGAAAAGTTCAAGGATACTGCAATTTCATTCCGATTCGCGTTTTGTTGATAATGCCTTGCTCATGCTTGGGAAATCCTTTTATTATCAAAAAAACTATCAGAAAGCATTAAGAAAATTTCAAGAACTTCTTGTAACCCGTCCTGAGAGCGATTTGATTCTTGAAAATGATTTATGGATTGCTAAAACACAGATGAGATTAAAAGATTTCAAGAATGCATTACCGGCTTTGAAAAGCCTGAGAGAACAAGCCGTTGAAGAAGGTGAGGATGAAATTATTAAGGATGCTTATGTTGAAGAAATTGTTCATTTGATTATTCTAGAGAATTACCCTTCTGCTATTTCACTCATTAATGAGTTTTTAGAAGTATCTGATAACGACGAGGTCAATGCAGAAGTGATGTACGAATTGGGAAAACTCTACATAAAAATAAATGATGTTAACAGCGCAATTGCTTCATTTGAAAAAGTTTTTGATTATTCACCATCATTTAATATAGAATTGAACTCTAAGATTGAATTGACCTCAGCGTTACGTAAGACTGAAGAAAACGAAAAGGCATTATCCATTCTTGAAGATATGCGAAATCAAAATAAATATTCCGATTCATTCGATAAAATTGATCTTGAAACCGGGATAACTTTATACAATTTAAAAAGAATTGAAGAATCTGTTGATCTGCTGATGAAAGTTGATACAACTTATATTACCTCAGTTAATTCCGGCATTGCAAAGTTTAAGCTGGGAGAGATTTTCGAGTATCATTATAAAAATTTTGACAGTGCAAGCTATTATTACGCTAAGTCAGCAGGTTCAACTGCTCCACCGGAATATTCCAAACAAGCATCGGAAAAAGCTCAGCTATTTAAAAAATATCAATCTCTGCAAAAAAGTATTTTCGATGCACGAAAACAGCTTTCATATATAGAAAATCCGGAGATATTCGTTCAGGATTCAATTGCATTTTATTCTGACACGTTAAGTGCCGAAGAAAAGGAATTGCAATCGGTTGAATTAGGTGAAAGAAGAAATCCGGGTGATGAAAGAGGATTTGTTCAACCTTTAAAAACGCAATTAAAAACGGAAACAAAAAATCCCCCTGTGCGTCCCACTATCAGCATTGATTCGGTAAAAAGCATAATAGTGAAAAATGAATACGACCTTGCGAATTTATTCTTCACAGAACTTAATGTTCCTGACTCAGCTTATTACTATTATAAAAACATAATAGAGAATTTTCCCGATTCAAGATATCATTCTCGATCGCTTTATTCTTTAGGAACATACTACAATGGAGTTGGCAGAAAAGAAGAAGCGGACAGCATTTTCAACTTTATCTACGATAACTATAAAAACGAAAACATTGTAAACGCCGCTGCCGTTCAACTTAAAAAGCCCTTGATAAATTTAACCTACGATCCTGCAGACGAATTATATGGTGATGCAGAAAAAATACTGCTTGAGAAAAAATATAGTGAGTCGGTAAATAAATTTTACAACATTTTTCGAGAATATCCGAAATCACCTTTTGCTCCAAAAGCATTGTATGCCGGAGGTTGGATTTTAGAAAATGAGCTAAAGCTTTTGGATTCTGCAGCAGTGTTTTACGACAGCATAAATGCTAAATATCCTCAATCTTTGTACGCTTCCAATATTAAGTCGAAGTTGACATTTTATCAGGGAGAAATTAACAGAAGAAAAAAAGTAATTGAAGATTCCCTTAAACAGATCGAATTAAAAAAATTGGGTGAAACGAAATCAGATTCATTAAATCAATCCATCAATCCGA
Organism: Ignavibacteriaceae bacterium; assembly: GCA_036722835.1. Taxonomy (GTDB): domain Bacteria; phylum Bacteroidota; class Ignavibacteria; order Ignavibacteriales; family Ignavibacteriaceae; genus XYD12-FULL-36-8. Next base: position 16,413 of record DAIMIJ010000002.1, read on the forward strand.
ATGAAGAAATAAAAAAGGAACAACTGCAAATAGATACGAGGTTGGAAAATGAAAAAGATAGTGAGATTAAGCGCAATGAGATGGAAGAAAATGAATTGAAAAAATCAGATATTCCTATTGATATAAAAGAACCCGAACAACAAAAATCGGATAAGATAAAATAAGAAGTAATTCTTAACTAAATGATCTAAGTAAATTCTTTTGAAGATTCATTCATGAATTACTCTCAATTTCCTAAAAATGAGCTTGCTGAAATTTTTAGCAAGTTTCTGCCAACCATAAAAAAGAGAAAAATATTCATTTCACTCGTTTACCTGGCATTTATTTTTTACTTCAGTATTCCGTCATTTAACATTCCCTGGCTTCAATTCGGCAGAACAAGAATTACATCATTGATGGAGCAGCGTGCTTTAGAAAGTTTTATGATTTATTATCCTAGGCAATCGTGGGTTGATATTGATGATGTTAACCCGAGCTTGCTAAAAGCGATAGTGTCAATGGAAGATGGAAAATTCTTCACGCACAAAGGAATTGATTGGAAAGAATTGAAAACTTCAATTCGTCTGAATAAAAGACGGGGAAGATCGGTTCGAGGAGGAAGCACAATCACTATGCAGCTATCTAAAAACTTATTTCTCTCTACGAGTAAAAGCATTTTTAGGAAAGGTAAAGAATTTTTAATTACGCTTAGGATTGAAAAAGAGCTTTCTAAAAAATCCATCTTAGAAAATTATATTAACATTATTGAATGGGGTGACGGTATTTTCGGAATTAAAAAAGCTGCCGATATTTATTTCAACAAAGAGCCGCGGGACTTGTCTGCGATAGAAAGTTCGCGATTAGCGGCTGTTATTCCTTCACCATTACGCTATGACCCTTCAGCAAATTCTCGTTATGTAAGCAGGCGTTCGTCCATAATCAGAGGCAGATTGGGCGATGTTCAATTATTTCCGGATGATGTAAAATGAAACCGCGAGAATTGCTTGAACTTATTGAGGAGGGAGAAAGCCTAACTTGTGAGTTCAAAAGAAAATTTTCAACTACCGAAAAAATTGTACGTGAAATGATTGCATTTGCTAATACTAAAGGCGGTTATCTTATAATCGGTGTTGATGATGATAAAGAAATTTTCGGAGTCGAAAGCGAAAAAGCTGAAGCAGAATTAATCTATGATGCAGCTAAAAACTTCTGTGAACCACCATTGGATGTAAGCATTGATTATGTGGAAGTTAAAGGTAAAGAGGTTGTAGTTGTAGAAGTATTTGAATCGCAGAATAAGCCGCATAGAATTCAAGATTATCTTAACGAATTAGATGTGAACAAATCTGTCGTAACTATAAGAGTAAACGATAAGAGTGTTCAGGCGAGTAAAGAAATGATACGAATATTAAAGTCGCAATCTTCAGAACTAAGCTTGAAAAAATATTCAATCGGTTCTAATGAAAAAGCGGTATTTGAATTTTTAGATAAATATGAAAGAATTACTGTAAAGGAATTGAGTAATTATGTTAACATTTCCGAAAGAAGAGCATCTCGAACATTGGTAAAATTAGTCAGAGCAAATTTGCTTTTCTTGCACACAAAAGATAATGGAGAAGAGTTTTTTACTTCTGCTCAATAAAAAATAATACTAACAAAAACATTTTATAGAGTACTTGAAAGATATCTTTTATTTATCAAGTACACTTTCTATTTGAGATTCTGAATAGTGTTACAAACTATTCCATAGCCCTCATTTTGTAGAAAGATCGCCATGCAAAAGTCAATCCGATAAGTAGAAATACGATTCCTATGTATGGAGCGTTATGTCTAAATCCTTCAGAAATAGAAATTTCCATAGCAAGCAAACCGAAAAGAGTGGTGAATTTAATTATAGGATTTAAGGAGACAGAAGAAGTATCCTTAAATGGATCACCAACTGTATCACCTATTACTGTAGCAGCATGAAGTTCTGTCCCTTTTTCATTCAAATCAACCTCGACGACTTTTTTAGCATTATCCCATGCACCTCCAGCATTAGCCATAAATACAGCCTGGAAGAGACCAAAAACAGCTATTGAAATAAGGAAACTTACAAATAAGGAAACAGGTGTAGTTGAACTTGATGGAGCTGAAAAAAAAGCAAATGCAAGAGCAAGACTGAAAATTGTAATAAAAATATTAAACATTCCTTTTTGTGCATATTGTGTGCAAATCTTTACGACCTCTTTTGATTTCTCCATAGAGGCACTCTTGCTTGCAGTTTCATCTAATTGAATATTTTTTTTAATGTACTCGACTGCCCTATGCGCACCAGTTGTAACAGCCTGTGTTGATGCACCTGTAAACCAGTATATTACAGCGCCGCCGCAAATAAAACCGATGTTTGTGTAAGGGTTAAGTAAACTTAAGACAGATGCAGGATCAATCCCTAAAGTTTGTTTAAGTACTAGTATAAGTGAAAAGATCATTGCAGTAGCACCGACTACTGCAGTGCCTATCAGAACAGGTTTAGCAGTAGCTTTAAATGTGTTGCCAGCGCCATCATTGGCTTCAAGGTAATATTTTGCTTTTTCAAAATCCGGTTTGAAACCGAAATCTCTTTCAATTTCTTTGGCAATATCCTTTTGTTCTTCAATTAAAGAAAGTTCATAGATTGATTGTGCATTATCAGTCACTGGTCCATAACTATCCACAGCTATAGTTACAGGTCCCATTCCTAAGAATCCAAATGCAACTAAACCAAAAGCAAAAATAGAAGGGTAAATCATTAGCTCTGTTAGTCCATACGTACTTGCAGAATAAGCAATAAACATAAGCATTGCAAAAACCAGCCCCATCCAGAAAGCACTGAAATTTCCTGCTACGAATCCCGATAAAATTGTTAAGGAAGCTCCGCCTTCTCTTGATGATGAAATGATTTCATCAACATGTTTAGATTTAGTACTTGTAAATATTTTAGTGAACTCAGGTATTAGAGCAGCACCTAATGTTCCGCAGCTTATTACAATTGAAAGTGTGATCCAAAGATTATTAGGAAGATGTCCGATGAGGAGAGCACTAAGAACAAAAGTAACAATAATTGAAACAATTGAAGTTATCCAGACAAGAGAGGTCAAAGGAGTTTCAAAATCTATTTCGTCTTTGTTAGAAAATCTTAAATGTGAAATGAAGCGGTTGATATAAAAAGATCCAATTGATGTAATAATCATCATTATGCGCATTGCAAAAATCCAGGTAAGCAGTTCAGTCTGAATAGCAACATCAAAAACAGCAAGCACAATTAAGCTGATCAAAGCAACGCCGGTAACTCCATAAGTTTCAAATCCATCAGCAGTGGGTCCAACACTATCTCCTGCATTATCACCGGTACAATCTGCAATCACTCCGGGATTTCTTGGATCATCTTCTTTTATTTTAAATACGATCTTCATCAAATCCGAACCAATGTCTGCAATCTTTGTAAAAATACCTCCAGCTATTCTTAACGCACTTGCACCTAATGATTCACCGATTGCAAAACCGATAAAACAAGCTCCGGCAAATTCACGGGGCATAAACAAAAGAATTATTAACATCATGATTAATTCTACACAAACCAACATAACACCAATGCTAATACCGGCATCTTGTGGAATATTCGATAACTTTATTGGTTTTCGTTCCAATGAAGCAAAAGCCATTCTACTATTCGCTAAAGTATTCATTCTTATCCCGAACCACGCCACACCATAAGAACCAAGAATTCCTACAACAGTCCATAGAAGGATTACAAATACATCAAAAATTTTACTGTTCATCAGGTAACCGAAGTAAAAAGAAATACAGACAGCGATAAAGACGAAAAGAATTATCAAGAGCTTGCCTTGTTGTAGTAAGTATGTTTTGCAAGTCTCAAATATTATCTGTGCTATATCAAGCATAGATTGATGAGCTTTAAGTCGTTTGACTTTTAGAAATTGATAGAGACCAAAAAGCACTCCTAAAAAGCATACTAAAAATCCATAATGCAAGAGAGTCTGTTGTGAATCATTTAATACTGGTATTTTCAAACTTGATTCACCAGCGTAAGCTGAAAGACTGGGTAATAGAAGCAGAATGAGAAAGATTATTTTTTTCATATTGATCATCCGGTAATTTGAGGAAGATAATTTTTTAATTGTTCAATTACCTTATAGATTGAAATTCGCTTAAGCTTCAGATCATCTCTGAAGTCTTGGTTATTCGTACCGGCAATTTCAGGGCTCATCTCAGACACGTATTCTTGAAGTGCAGCAAGGGTATATTTTATATCTTGCTCAGATAATTGAAGTTCAAGTTTTAACATATTTGTCTCTTAGATTGTATTTAAAAATGAAATTTAAAATTGTTATCTATAAACTTTGATAAATACTATGTTAAATATATGATTTTTCTATTATTGAATTAAAATTAATAGTTTAAAATAGTTTGCTAATGATATTCGATTGATTTATAAACTATTTTTTTAGAAACCGAATTTAAGAATCAAGCAAAAAAGTCCAGAAATTCATTGAAAAACCCAAACAAAAAAATAAATGCTATTACATGTAATCAAAAATTTTTCTCAATTCAAATATTGCAACCCCATAGGCAACAGCAACATTTAGAGATTGCTTAATTCCATATTGAGGTATTTCAATAGATTTATCGCAAAGATCAAGTAACTCTTGAGATACGCCTGTAATTTCATTTCCGACCACTAAACAGATTGGAAAATCTACAAATCCGATTTGATGATAAGGAATGCTTTTATCTGTGAGTTCTAAAGCGCAAATTTGAATTCCTCTGCTTTTTAATTGACTTATCAACGTCTTCGCATCTTTTACATATTCCCATTTCACACTTTCAGTTGAACCCAAAGCAGTTTTCAGAACTTCCTTTTTAGGAGGGCAGGGTGTGTAACCGCACAAATAAAGTTTTTCTATCATTGCGCCATCTGAGGTACGGAAAATAGAACCAACGTTATAATTGCTTCTGATACTGTTAAGTAAAACATAAACAGGTAATTTTTTGACTTTGTGTAAAGTTTCAATTGTGTTTCTGCTCAGTGCAATTTCATCGTGAGAAAGTTTTCGCATAAAAAATTTCTATTTTCTTTTTATATGAACTTAACAGCAAGCTGTCCGCAAGCTGCCGCAATATCATCACCTTGAGTTTGGCGAACCATAACAGTAATGTTTTTATCTTTAAGTTTTCTGACAAACTCATCTATTTTATTTTCTGGGGTTGATTCAAGTTCTGATGAAAATCCTGTAGGATTCATGTGCTTCAATGAATTGAACGGTATAACATTCACTTTTGAGGGAATCTCTTTGCAGATTTTTGCAAGCGCATTTAAATCTTCGTCAGTATCATTCAAATCTTTTAGCATTATATATTCAAATGTAATTCTCGTACCGGTTTTTTTTGCGTAGTACCTAACTGCCAACAAATTTTCTTTCAGGGAATATTTCTGATTTATCGGCATCAGCTTACTTCTCATCTCTTCAAAACAAGAATGAAGAGACAATGCTATCTTTACATTGATACCGGTATCAGCAAGCTCACGGATTTTAGGAGCAATTCCTGCAGTTGACACTGTAATTTTCTTAATGCTTATTCCTTTTGTCAATTCACTTGAAAAAATACTCAAGCTCTTTATTGTGTTCTGATAATTCAGAAGCGGTTCACCCATTCCCATGTAAACAATGTTTGTAATATTATCTTTGCCATAATCTTTTGCAGCCAGCATGTATTGATCAAAAATTTCCCCTGAAGTAAGATTTCTTTTATATCCCATTAAACCTGTGGCGCAAAATTGACAATCAAGCGGACAACCGACTTGTGTCGAAATACAAAGCGTTGTTCGAGTTTCTTCGGGGATGATAACAGACTCAATCTTGTTGTTATCTTTTGTGGCAAAAATATATTTTTTTGTTTTTGTGTTTACTGATTCTTCGGAGTGAAAGTATTCTAATGTTTGAAGTTCTATTTCATCTCTAATATCGTTTCTTATTGTCTTTGGAATATTACTCATTTCATCAATATTAGTAGAGAGATGATTATACATCCAGTAAAAAAATTGTTCACCGCGAAATTTTTGCAAATTTTTTGAAAGAAAATAATCCTTTAGCTCAGATAGAGTTAATCCCTTAAGTAGAACTTTTTTCTGAATTTGATTCTCAGATTTTTCTTCAGTTGGCAAGTCCGTCCTGTTTTCCATATCAAAATATAAAAAGAAGAATTTATGTATAAAATAAAAACATTTCTCATTTTATCTACTATTATATAAATTAAAAGAGGGTCAAAAAAAAATTCTTTAAATTTAACCACAGGTACAAAAATGAATTTTGATTTCACAGAAGATCAACTGATGATTCAGCAATCCGCAAAAGAATTTGCCGAAGCTGAAATCGCTCCCAGTGCAGTTCAGAGAGATATTAAGGCAGAATTTCCTTCAAGCATTGTTAAAAAATTAGGTGAATTAGGATTTCTTGGGATGATGGTTCCACCCGAGTATGGAGGAGCCGGGCTTGATACGATAAGCTATGTTTTGGCTATGATAGAAATTTCCAAAGTAGATGCGAGTGTTGGCGTTATCATGTCGGTGAATAATTCTCTTGTATGCCATGGATTAGAAGAGTATGGATCAGATTATATAAAACAAAATTATTTAATCCCATTAGCAAAAGGTGAAAAGCTCGGAGCGTTTGCATTGTCAGAACCAGAAGCCGGAAGCGATGCAACTAAACAAAAAACTACGGCTGATAAAGATGGTGATTACTATGTCATTAATGGAATAAAGAATTGGACTACAAATGGAACTTCGGCAGATTATTTTTTAGTTATAGCTACCACTGATAAAGAAAAAGGTCATCATGGCATATCTACTTTACTTGTTGAAAAAGGCACACCGGGTTTTGATCACGGAAAAAAAGAAGATAAGTTGGGAATTAGAAGTTCTGACACAAGCTCACTAACATTTGAAAATTGCAGAGTACCGGCAAAAAATCTTGTTTGGGAAGAAGGTAAGGGATTTAACTTTGCAATGAACACACTTAATGGCGGAAGAATAGGAATTGCAGCTCAAGCAATTGGAATTGCGGAAGCATCATTCGAGGCAGCCCTTAAATATTCCAAGCAAAGAAAAGCTTTTGGAGTGAGCATTGCAAGCTTTCAAGCAATTCAGTTTAAGCTTGCTGACATGGCAGTGAAAATTGATGCAGCCAAACTGCTGACACTAAATGCAGCGGCTTTAAAGGATGCCGAAAAGAAATACTATAAAGAAGCTGCAATGGCTAAGCTTTACTCATCAAAAATTGCAGTTGAATGTGCGCTTGAAGCAGTTCAAATTCATGGCGGTTATGGTTATGTGCGAGAGTATCTTGTAGAAAGATATTTACGCGATGCAAAGATCACAGAAATTTATGAGGGTACCTCCGAAATTCAAAATATCGTTATAGCACGCGCATTACTTGATGCATAAATTTTTTTATTGCAATGAAAATTATTTTTGTGTTGGTATTGTTCTTTATTCTAGCACCAATTTATGCTCAAACTGATTGGATAAAATGGGAGAAAGCTGATCTATCATATAGAAAAAATAGTGAGTTTGATAAAAGAAATTATTCTATTTCGGGAAAAAGTTTATCCGAGACTGCTATCAAATCAATAACCGCAGCTTATTGGTTTTTCATTTCTGATGTGGATGGTGACAATTGTCCGTTCAGTCCATCTTGTTCTAAATTTTTTGTTCAGGCAATTAATGAAACGAATCTTCCTCAAGGAATGCTAATGTTCTTCGACCGGTTCACCCGTGATCTAAACATTTTTAATAGGGTTAATAAGTATCCTCGTGCTGGAGCAGTTCATTACCATGATCCTGTTTATCTCTATACTTTAGATGAAGATAAAATTCGTTACCTCCCACCAAACACATTCATTAAAAGTGAATGAATAAACTATTCCTAATTATTTTATCAATCGTTGCAATTGTCTTTCCGCAAAATGTTGACTCTAGTTTTAACTCGCTTTTTCAAAAAGAAAACGTTATCAAATTCGCTGATTATCTTTTTTGCGAAAAAGATTATCTGCGTTCGGCTAATGAATATTTAAGAATTGATAAAACTCTTAGAGATGAGAAAATCAATTTTAAGATTGCTCTTAGCTTTTCTATAGTCGGTGATTTTGTTTCGGCTAAAAATATTTTTGAAAGAATGACAGGAAGCTCACCTTACTATAAATCATCAAGACTTGAGCTGATGAAAATATTTTTTCTTGAAGAGAAATATTCCGAGCTAAGAGAATTTTTTCAAGCTGATAACGACAAAAAAATCCCACAAAACGAATTGGCGGAAAAAAAACTCTACTACATTTCATACCTGAAAGACAGCGTAGAAATTCCATCCTTCGATGATTTTGTAAAGCTCTATGATTTCAGCGAACAGGATGAAATCAATACTTTGTATAAAATGAAAATTAATCCGCCAAATAAAAATCCCTTTTCAGCTTCACTCTTATCAGCAATTATTCCGGGAGCCGGCAAGATTTACACAGGTGAAATTAGCGATGGTATTTTTGCGTTCATCACCACGGGTTTATTTTCTTTCCTTGCTTACGATAATTTCAAAGCTAATCATAATTTAAGAGGTTGGTTGTTTTCAAGTTTAGCCGTCATGTTTTATGCAGGTAATGTATATGGTTCATACGCTTCGGCGCAGATTTACAATGCTCGGATTAAATACGAATTTAATTTGCGATTGGATTCTTTTCTAAAATCGAAAAATTATTTTATACCGGAATATGACTTTTGTAAGTAAGATCAATTCGACAAAAAGAATAGCTGCGTCAAAATTTCGAGAAGCGTTGCTAGTAATTTTTATGCTTATGAATAATTATATCTTTCCTCAAGCTAATCTTCATGTACAGTATGATTATGCCGGCAAGCTGTTTTGTGAAGAAAAATATTTTGATGCAATTACTGAATTTAAGCGGCTGCAATTCTTCGATTCGCTAAACCAATATAGTTTTTTATCAAACAAACTGATCGGAATGAGTTACAAACATGGTGGAAAATTTAACGAAGCAATAAACTATTTTTCTAGAGCCGAATTGAATTCCCCGAACGCCGATTCACTTTTCAATGTTAAAATTGAGATTATTAAAACTAATTTGCTTCGTAGAACAATTTACCGCGCATTTGACTTATTAAATGAATTGAGTGGCGATGCGCGCTTTAATTTAAAGAAAGATCAAATAATTTATTTGAAGGGTTGGACTTACATCTTTAATGATGAATGGAAAAAAGCTGCAGATGAATTTGACAAATTAGAAGGTGAGCCAGAGCTAAAAAAATTATGCGAAAATGTTTCTAATGCTCAGTACTCACCGAAGTTAGCAAAAGTATTATCTTACATTTTACCCGGGGCAGGACAATTTTATACGGGCAATTATATTAGCGGAATTTTATCATTTGGCTGGGTTGCTTTGTGGACGTACATTTCAATCGAAGCAATTTTAGCTGATAGAATATTTGATGGAGTGATGGTCGCTGACTTTTTAGCGTTTCGTTTTTATAACGGCAATTTACAGAATGCTGAAAAATTTGCAGTTGAGCATAATTTCGAAGTGAGTGATTGGATGCTTGATTATTTTCAGAATAATTACAGAGGTCCAAAACCCCAATTAATGCGGTAAGGGGCTTGCATATTAAAATCAAAACGAAGTAAATTGTTTGTATCAAAAAATCAAGTATTGTTCTTTAGTAATAAATCAATTAGGAATTGATCATAACTTGGAGGATAAATGAAAAAAGGTACAATTATTGGTTTGTCCGTTGCAGGAATAATAATTCTTTTTATAATCATTTTGATTTCATGGGGAATAAAAACTTACAACAATCTTATTACTATCAATGAGGAAGTTAACCAAAGTTGGAGCCAGGTTGAAAATCAGTATCAAAGAAGAACCGACCTGATTCCCAATTTGGTGAACACGGTAAAAGGTTATGCAAATTTTGAAAGAGGTGTGCTAACCGATGTTACTGAAGCACGGGCAAAAGTAAGTCAGTTCAATATTACTCCTGAAGTATTAAATGATCCGCAAGCATTTCAGAAATTTGAACAACTTCAGGGAAATTTGAGCAGTGCTTTATCTCGATTACTTGTTACGGTAGAAAATTATCCCGAACTAAAAGCGAATGAGAATTTTCTACAGCTTCAAGCTCAACTTGAAGGAACGGAAAATAGGATTTCCGTTGAAAGAAGGAAGTTTAATTTATCTATTCAGAATTATAACACAACCATCAAGCGATTCCCTGCAGCTTTTTTTGCGGGTATTTTTGGATTTCGAGAAAAATCATATTTCAAATCAATAGCAGGATCAGAAACTCCGCCCAAAGTTGAATTTTGAAAAACATGTTTTATCTGTTCTTTCTGCTGATAAATTATTCATCATCGTTTGCTCAGCCCGAAATTCTTCAGCTTAGCAATTGGACTAATGATTTCACAAAAACATTATCACCAGAAGAGTTGCAGCAGCTAAACTTTCGGCTTAAAACTTACCAGGATACAACTACCAACCAGTTGGTTTCTCTTATGATTGCCTCACTCGATGGATATCCAATCGAAGAATATTCGTTTGAAGTTGCAGAAAAAAATAAGATTGGTACCAAGGAAAATTCAAATGGAATATTGTTCCTTGTTGTAAAGAACGATAGGAAAATGCGGATTGAAGTCGGATATGGATTGGAAAGCGTTCTTCCGGATGCATTAGCAAGTTCAATCATCAGAAATGAGGTTGCACCTTACTTCAGAAAAAACGAATACTACGCAGGAATTAATTCGGGAATTGACGCAATTATTGCGGCAATTGGTGGAGAGTATAAATCTAACTTTAAGGACTCGTCTGGCGGTATTGGTTTTACATTAATAATAATTCTTTTTATAACCATTATTTTAATTATGAGTTTTTTGCCTTCATCCAGGCGAATAGGTGGTCCGGGTGGATATATTAGTCGTGGAGGAAGCTGGGGCAGCGGAGGTTTTGGAGGCGGAAGAAGCGGGGGCGGTTTTGGTGGATTTAGCGGCGGAGGCGGTTCCTTTGGCGGGGGTGGTTCAAGCGGCAGTTGGTAGTTAAAAAAAATTATTTGTTTTTCATTGAAGTTGTTTATTGGTTTTTGTAAAATTGATATGAAATTAAATACTTTTATTAAAATAACTTCTCTTAAATAGTTACTAAGGAGTAAATTAATATGGCAATAATGATAACTGAGGAATGCATCAACTGTGGTGCTTGTGAGCCGGAATGCCCGAATACTGCAATTTATGAAGGTGGAGCTCAATGGGAATTAGCAGGTAAAACTTATGGTGCGGATGATGCTACTCCAAGTGGTGCTGCAGGTTTCTTTTCTAATGATTTTTTCTACATTGTTCCGGATAAATGTACAGAGTGTACAGGTTTTCATGATGAACCTCAATGTGCGGCAGTTTGTCCTGTAGATTGCTGTGTTCCGGATCCAAAACATGTCGAAGACAAAGATACTCTTCTTGCCCGCAAAGAATATCTTGACGGTGTAGGAAGATAACTTCAAAATAAATTCGAAATTAATTTGGGCATCAATTAGATGCCCTTTTTTTTGATTTCATGTTTCCGTGGTTTGTAAACTGCATTTATTGTCGTTCTAAAAAAAATTATATTTGAATTGTAGTTATGATAAGTTAAACAGGTGGTAAAATGCTTATATCCGGTGCATTAGAAAAAGCAAGACTTTATATCGAAACACATTCCAAAGAAAAGGAATCCGATAAAAGGGGAAAATTTGAAAAAGGACCTTGCATTACGATCTCAAGAGAAACCGGTGCAGGCGCCGATATTATAAGTCAAAAACTAATCGAGATTCTTCAAAAGTATAAAAAAGAAAATTTACCTGACTGGACAATTTTCGATAAAAATTTGATCGAAAAAGTTCTTGAAGATCATCACCTGCCCAGAACACTTTCAGAAATCTTTGATGAAAAAAAATATTCGGCAATGATTTCTTTTGCAAGTGAATTACTTGCAGGACAGCCGTCTATTCACAGCTTGGTTTATAAAACCACACAAACAATTTTAAGCTTAGCAGAAATTGGGAACGTAATAATTGTAGGCAGAGGTGGAAATATTGTAACAAGTAATTTGCCAAATGCTTTTCATGTTAGATTGGTATCCACAATCGAGGATAGAATAAAACATGTAAAAGAAGTTTATGGTTTTGATGCAAAACAGGCAACTTACTTTCTCAAAAAGGATGATCAAGCACGTAAGAATTATTTAAAAACTTATTTTCACAAGCAAATTGATGATCCGCTGCTCTATCAATTAACTATTAACACACACCGATTCAATTACGATCAGTCCGCAGAATTAATCGCGGATGCAGTGATGACTAAGTTTCCGAAGTGTTTTAATCTTTCACATGAATAAGTTTCCAATTGTCTGCGACGGCATTAAGCAATTGGAATTCTAAAATAAATTATATCATTAGCTAAACATGAAAATCGGAAAATATAATATTCACACAGTTAATTCAGGATATTTTTATTTAGATGGCGGAGCAATGTTTGGCATTATTCCCAAACCTCTTTGGGAAAAGACTAATCCTGCAGATGAAGCAAACCGAATTAAGCTTGCCACGAGAAATCTTCTTTTAGTTTCTGAGGATAAAAAAATTCTGATTGATACTGGAATGGGGAATAAATGGTCAAAGAAATTAATTGAAATTTATAAAATTGAACAAGATGAGTTTTCTTTACAGACATCCCTTGCAAAGTTATCTGTAAAACCAGAAAACATCACAGATGTTTTATTGACACATCTTCATTTTGATCATACCGGCGGTTCCACCGAAATGATTAATGGGAAACTTTTACCGGCTTTTCAAAATGCAAAGTATCACGTCTCGGAGAAAAATTTCAATTGGGCAATGAATTCCTCAGAAAGAGATAAGGGCAGCTACGTAAAAGATAATTTTCTTCCACTGTTTGAAAATGGTGTGTTATATTTTTTTAAGGATAAATTATTTGATGATGAAATCGATTTAATTGAAGTGAACGGACACACTTTCGGAATGCAGCTTGTAAAAATATCTGATTCTGCAAATATCATTTTATTTTGTGCAGATCTTTTTCCATTCACATCGCATATTCCGTTACCGTACATAATGGGCTATGAGCTTCAGCCGCTTTTAACAGTTGAAGAAAAAAAGCAAATCCTACCAAAAGTTGTTGATGAGAATTGGAAACTATGTTTTGAGCATGATCCATTTTATCCCTTTGCAACGGTTGAAAAAACCGAAACGGGATTTAGAGTGAAAGAAAAATTTAATGAGCTTTAAGAAGAATGAACCAGAGGGTTTTCAGAAAATCTGCTCAATTAAAGATTTGCATGAAAATGCTGGCAAAAGATTTATAGTAAGCAATACAGAAATTGCCGTATTTCTGATTAAGAATAAAATATATGCAGTTAGCAATATTTGTCCTCATCAGCATACCACGTTAATTTATGATGGTTTTATCGAGAACGGATATGTTGTCTGCCCGGCACACGGCTGGATGTTTAAATTAAAAACTGGAAGAACTTCTACAGGAAGCAGTGGATTAGAAGTTTATAAAACGATTGTTGTTGATGAACAAGTTTATGTTAAGGTTGAAGAAAAGAAATATTCCTGGTAAAAAAATATTATTTTATTAATGCTTATGTTATTAAACAATGCGTTTGTAGGTGATCTCGTAAGAAGTTATGGATTTGATTTAGTTGGTTTTGCCGAATCAAAAGAGCTTGATATTGAAATAGAGCGTCTATCAGAATGGCTTGATCATGGTTATCAAGCAGGGATGACTTACATGCAAAGAAATCTGGATAAGAAAAAAGATGTTAAAAAATTTTTATCCACTGCTAAATCAGTAATTTCTCTTGGAATAAATTATTATTCACCGGACAAATATTCCGAACAGGACAATCGGGGGAAAGTTTCACGCTATGCTTGGGGAAAAGATTATCATCTTGTTATTTGGGAGAAGTTAGATAAAATAATTGGCGAGCTTAAACATAAAGAACCTTCATTCGAAGCAGCATCGTATGTTGATACAGGTCCGGTTATGGACAAAGCATGGGCTGTTAGAAGCGGTATAGGTTGGCTCGGAAAACATACAAATGTCATCAATAAGAAAATTGGCAGTTGGTTTTTTATTGCTAACATAATTACAAATTGGGAATTCGAATACTCCAATCCAATTGAAAATTTTTGCGGCTCATGCACAGCTTGTATTGATGCTTGTCCAACAAATGCGATTATAAAAGAGTACGTTGTTGATTCAAACAAATGTATTTCATATTTGACAATTGAAAACAAACAAAACATTCCGGAGGAATTCAAAAGTCAATTTGAGAATTGGGTTTTTGGCTGCGATATTTGTCAAGATGTTTGTCCCTGGAACATAAAATTTTCTAAAGTTACACTCACAAAAGAGTTTCACCCCCAAAAGGGAAATAGAGAGCTTAATATGGATGACGTACTGAATTTAACAAAAACAGAATTTGATAAAAGGTTTTCCGTTAGTCCAATTAAAAGAGCAAAGTTATCAGGGTTGAAAAGGAATGCGGAGTTCCTGCTATCAAAAAATGAATCTTGAAACTTTGCCTCGGTGAATGAATCTAACAATTACAATTATTGAAAATTATTAAATATAGAAAGAAGCACACATGTCTGAAAAATCTAATCACTTTAAAGTTATAGTAATTGGTTCAGGTCCTGCCGGCTTTACCGCAGCACTTTATACAGCCAGAGCAAATCTTAATCCTGCTATCTTTGAAGGAATGCAGCCCGGCGGGCAATTAACAATCACGACTGAGATTGAGAACTACCCAGGATTCGAAAATGGAATTCAAGGTCCGGAATTAATGGATATAATGCGAAAACAAGTTCTTCGTTTCGGTGCAACTTCATTTTATCAAGAAGTTACGGCGGTGGATTTTTCAAAACGACCATTTATTATAAAATCGTATGATGAAGTGTTTACTGCAGATGCTATAATAATTGCAACCGGTGCTTCTGCAAGACTTTTGGGGTTAGAGAGTGAAAAGAAATTTATGGGTTACGGCGTTTCTGCTTGTGCAACATGCGATGGTTTTTTCTTTCGAAACCAAAAAATATTAGTTGTTGGCGGGGGAGACACGGCAATGGAAGAGGCAAATTATTTAACAAAGTTTGCATCGGAAGTTACAATCATTCATAGAAGAGAAGAATTTCGTGCATCTAAAATAATGCTTGATAGAGCGAAGAATAATCCTAAAATAAAATTCTTAATGAACAAAGTCGTTAAAGAAGTAATTGGTAAAGAGGAAGATAGTAAAAAAACGATGACAGGTGTTTTATTAGAGGATACAAAAGATCATAGTACCCAAGTATTTGAAGCACAAGGATTGTTTATTGCTATCGGTCATAAACCAAATACCGATTTATTTAAAGGTATGCTGGATATGGATGAAACCGGTTATCTTAAATTAAAATCGGGATCAACCTATACAAAAATTGAGGGCGTGTTTGCAGCCGGAGATGTTGCTGATAAAGCATATCGTCAAGCAATAACTGCTGCGGGATCGGGTTGTATGGCTGCAATTGATGCGGAAAGATGGCTTGAGACTCAAGCGCATCTTCATGCATAAACGTATAGATATAATAGCAAACAAATCCAGTTTCTTATATCGCCATACTTGCGTATAGAAACTGGGTTTGTAACGAATTTAACTTTTTACATCGTACTTTCTTGCTACCAATCCACTTGCTACAAATCCTAATCCTGTAAAAGTGAAAAGCAAAAGCGGGATCCAGTATTCCTTAGAAGTCGTATCTTTCATCATTATTCCTAATCCAAGACCCAAACCGAATGCGAAAATAATAATTCCATACTTTAACAATCTGTTAGGATCCTTTTTCGATTCAAAAAATTCTTTTATTGCTTCGGGACTTAGTCCTTTTTCAATTAATGTTTGCCTTTCCCTTGATTTGAAGTAAATCGCTGTTATTGCGATTAGTGCTCCAACAATAATTCCAATTATCGGAATAGATAAAGCCAGCATGCCTTCATTCATAATTTTCTCCTTTTATTTTTTAGTTCAGACTTTAAGTTGATTAAAAAGGTTACAACCGATTTCTAAAATATTTATTTATTTCTTCCTTAACATTATGACATGGTTTTGTATCGGAAGGTTACAAGTAAAATTGCTTTTAGTTTTACTTGTCTCTATTTTTCAAAAAAGAATAATAGTCAGTGTTGTGTAACCTTTTTATCATTTATTTAGTCAAAGCTTTAAATGAAAGATCTTACCGATTTAGAAATAATTGCATCGGTTAAACGAGGAAATCAAGCTGATTACGCTATTATCATAGATAGGTATAAGAACAAAGCATTTTCTTTAATTAAGAGAATGTTAAAGAATGAAATGGAAGCTGAAGAAGTTCTTCAGGATTGTTTTCTTAAAGCTTACAATGCTCTTAGCAGCTTTAGACAAGAAGCAAAATTTTCAACATGGTTTTACAGAATTGTATATAACACAACATTAAGTAAAGTTTCTGCTAGAAAAAGAAAGATTGAGAATGAGATGTCATCCTTGGAAGATCATTTTAATCTTGAGAGTGATTATGATTTTCGTATGACTGAAAATTCGGATTTATCTTCTTTTGTAAATATTATGTTAGAAAAGCTGCCCCCGAATTATTCATCGGTTTTAAATTTGTTTTATCTTAATGAAATGAGCTGTGAAGAGATTAGTGAAGTGATGAACATTTCTATTCCAAATGTTAAAGTAATGCTGCATCGTTCAAGGAATGCTTTGCGTGATTTATTTATTAAAAATGATTTAATCCGGGAAGTATCATGAATAAACTTAGTGACGACATTTTAAATAAGTACATTGACGGCGAATTAGATCATACCTCATTAAAATATGTTAATGAAGTTTTATCAAGTTCCATCGAAGATAAAAAGCGGTTGCAAGCTTTATTAGCTGTTCATAGCGAACTTAAAAAGATTAAAGAAAATCAAGTTGCAGAGAGTTTTACAAATTTGGTTATGAAAAAATTAAAAGTAAGGAACAAGGCATTTAAAGAGCAGCGTCATTTTATTTATGCAATCTCTTCCATTTTCGTTACAGTACTCTTAGTTATTATTGGCTTGATAATTTATTACGGTGTTAATCAATCCGGTGGAACGCAAACTTCCCAAACCTATACTCAAGTTATAATTTCTTTCTTTCGTTTAATTGCATCCGGTATAGCTCAAATTTTCACACCTCGAGGAATATCTGTTTTTGGTTCTATAATTTCTCTCGGCATATTAATCTCGGGATATTTTTTCTTCGAAAATTTAAAAGCGTCGAAACAAAAAGTGCGTAAGTCACACTAACTCGAAGATTTCAACTATCTTTTGACTTAAAAGCACTTAAGTTTCTTTAAGCATTCCTGTATATTTACAGTATGGACTCATTTAAAGCTGGATATGTTGCAATTTTAGGATTACCGAATTCAGGTAAATCAACTCTAATAAATGCCTTGCTGGGACAAAAGCTTAATATTGTTTCTGATAAACCCCAAACTACGCGAAGAAAAATTCTCGGAATCCTTACTGAAAAAGACCATCAGATTATTTTTGTAGATACCCCAGGACTTCTTAAACCTAATTATTTGCTTCAGGAAAGAATGATGGAAGCGGTAGAGATTTCAGCAAAAGATGCAGACATTATTTTATTGATTCAGGATGTCAATGAGGATTTTAAGGGAGAGAAATTACTTCATCAAGAATTTGTGAATGAAGTCCTAATGAATCTTACCTCTCCCAAAATCTTATTACTGAATAAAATTGATCTATCCAGCCAAGAAGAAATTTTTCCATTGATTGAAAAACAGCAAAGTACAAATCTATTTGCCAAAGTGATACCAATTTCAGCTAAGCATAATTTCAATCTCACCGATGTAATTAATTCAGTTGTGGAGTTACTTCCTGAAAATCCAAAATTTTTCCCGGATGACGAATTAACGGATGAATCCGAGAGATTTTTTATTGCGGAAATTATCCGTGAAAAAATTTTAGAGCAGTATTCGGAAGAAGTCCCCTATAGCTGCGAAGTGCTTATTGCTGATTTTAAGGAAAGAGAAAGAGGCAAAGATTTTATCGAAGCTTATGTTGTGGTTGAAAAGGAAAGTCAAAAAGCTATTATCATTGGTAAAGAAGGTAAAGCAATTAAAAAGTTAGGTGAAGCTGCACGAAAATCTATTGAGGAATTTCTTCAGCGGGAAGTATTTTTAGAATTAAGAGTAAAAGTAAAACCAAAATGGCGTAAAGATGAAAATATGTTAAACATCTTTGGTTACGGTAAGGAGAAATAATTTTTAATATCCTTCAAGACGGTTCCGTTCAAATCTATTTCTTATGAAAAAACACATTGGTGAAGCTGCTCTTTTTTCAATCACAATTTTTTGGGGAGTCACATTTGCCATCATCAAGCTGGCACTGAATGACATTTCACCAATGCTCTTCATCGCAATTAGATTTTTGTTTGCTGCTTTGCTGCTACTTCCATTTCTTCTAAAACCTTTATTACAATCTAACATTGATGTAATCAAAGCAGGAATATTTTTAGGTTTGTTATACTTCATTGGATTTGCAACTCAAACAGTTGGGCTATATTACACAACAGCAACCAAGTCGGGATTTATTACAGGTACGTTTATAATTTTTATTCCAATACTTCAATTAATATTAGAAAGGAAAACGCCGGGTAAAGGAAATATAATTGGAATTGCATTGGTCATAATCGGCTTAATATTGCTTTCAAGTAAGGGAGTTACTGTATTAGATATTCTTTCCGAACTTGGGAGCAATTTTAATGTAGGCGATTTTCTTACCTTGATCTGCGCAATCTTTTATGCGCTTTATGTGGTTTATATTGATATTATAACAAGGAAATATGACTACAAAGCTTTAATAATTCTTCAAGTACTCTTTACCGGATTAGCAGGCTTTATTTTTACAATTTTATTTGATGCTGCAAGAATCGAAAATCTAAGATATGATTTTAATAAAACCGTAATTCTTGTAATTCTCTACACAGCAATTTTCTCTTCAATACTTGCAACTGTAATTCAGACTAAGTATCAAAAAACTGTTACACCAACAAAAGCGGGAATTATTTTTTCTCTCGAGCCGATTTTTGCCGCGCTCTTTGCTTTTTTTATTATACAAGAAAAAATTTCAAGTTTTGGCATTATAGGTTGTATTTTTATATTTACGGGAGTTTTAGTCAGCGAATTGTTAGATAAGAATAAAAACTCATCATGACATCAGATAAAGCAAGAGCCGAAATTTTTGTTAACGGATTAGTGCAAGGCGTTGGATTTAGATACTTTGTAGTCAAACATACATCACGATTAAAACTTAAGGGATATGTGGAAAATCTTTATACCGGAGAAGTTCATACAGTTGTCGAGGGTGATAAAATAAATATTGAAGAACTTTTTAAGCTAATGAAACTCGGACCTTCTCATGCCCATGTTAAAAACGCAATAATAGATTGGTCGGAATGTAGAAATGAATTTGATTCTTTCGAGGTTAAATTTTGAATTGTCCATTTAAAATAGGAATTGGTTTCGACGTTCACGCATTTGCAGACAATCGTAAATTGATTATTGGCGGAGTAGATATTCCATTTGAAAAAGGATTAGCAGGACATTCCGACGCTGATGTTTTACTTCACGCAATTTGTGATGCACTTCTTGGCAGCATATCTGCTGGCGATATCGGGCAGCATTTTCCCGATACCGATCCGACATACAAAGATGCTGACAGTCTTACCTTGCTAAAGCGTGTTTATGAATTAGTTCAACAGAAAGGATTTTCTGTAGGGAACATTGATTCAATAATAACAGCACAACAGCCCAAACTCGCCGTTTACATTCCACAAATGAAAAAAAATATTTCTCAGGCACTTCACGCTGATATCGAAAATATTTCCATCAAAGCTACAACAACCGAAAAGCTTGGATTTGTTGGCAGGGAAGAGGGCTTATCTGCATTTGCCTCAGTATTAATTATTAAAAATAAATAAAATGTTTGAAGACATTTTAAACTCGTTAGCTGATTTCCCTCCAATTTGGATCTATACAAGTCTTTTCCTTTTTTCATTCATAGAAAATATTTTTCCCCCTTCGCCAAGTGATGTTGTAATAATTGTTGCCGGTACTTTAGTTAGCACCGGTGTAATAAGCTTTTTCCCGACTTTATTAGTCACCTCAATCGGAAGTGTTTTGGGTTTTATGACTTTGT
This sequence comes from Ignavibacteriaceae bacterium, assembly GCA_036722835.1. Classification (GTDB taxonomy): domain Bacteria; phylum Bacteroidota; class Ignavibacteria; order Ignavibacteriales; family Ignavibacteriaceae; genus XYD12-FULL-36-8. The sequence continues at coordinate 36,749 of DAIMIJ010000002.1, forward strand.
TCTTCATAGGTACACAGGTTGATAAAAAATTAATAGAGAAGGGCAAGTTTAAGTTCCTATCTACTGAAGCGCTCACTAAAGCTGAAAAGTGGTTTTCAAAATATGGTTATTGGGTCATTCTTGGGAACAGATTTTTATCCGGTACTCGAGCTGTGATTTCCTTTTTTGCAGGATTAAGTGAGTTAAATTTTAAAAAAACTTTTTTGTTAGCTTTAACTAGTTCATTTGTATGGAATCTGCTTATAATTTCACTTGGATTTATTTTTGGAAATAATGTTGCTCTTGTTGATAAGCATCTAAAAACGTACAGCAACATTGTTCTTGCAATCACTATAATTGTAATAGTAATATTAATTTTAAGATATTTTCTGCAAAAAAGAAGAAAGCCAAAAGCTTGAAAGATTTTCTCTGGATAAAGCATGTACCGCTCACTGAAACAGAAAAGAAAAAGAGAAACAAAGAACGCTTATTACTTATTCTTAGCGGAATATTATTAGCAGCATCATTTCCACCAATTCCATTTCCAGCTCCTCTGCTCTTGTTTGTTGCATTAATTCCTTACCTAATAGTAATAGAGAAAAGGGAGAAGTTAATTGAAATAAATCGCGCAACTTATCTTATGGCTTTTATCTTTTGCCTGTTCACGTTGTATTGGGTCGGAAGCTGGCAGAAAGAAGCGGATCCATTTCTTATGATTTCCGGAATTCTACTAGTCTTTGTTAATCCGGTATTTTTCTTAATTCCTTCTACACTTCTGTACTTTTCAAGAAAAGTATTTCCGCAAAAATATTCTCTTTACTTACTGCCGGTATTTTACGTTGCCTATGAATTTACATATATGATAACCGATCTTAGTTTTCCATGGTTGTCACTTGGAAACGGTTTATCTCTTTTCACGTCATTCATTCAAATCGCTGACGTCATTGGAAGCTTAGGTTTGTCCTTGGTAATTGTATTGCTAAATGTGTTAATTTATAAAAGTGTGGCAGCTTATAAGATCAATAAGAAATTATTTTTTCTCAATTCATCTATAGCTTTCTTAATCTTTATCTTAATCTTAATCTATGGGATGCTGAAGCTGAATTCACCCCAGCACCCGAATACGAAAATAAAAGTTGGTTTAATACAACCCAATCTCGATCCGTGGGAAAAGTGGAAAGGACATGACTTAAATCAGCTTACCGAAATGTATCTTGATTTATCTGTTAAAGCAGTAAACGAGGGAGCCAGAATAATTATTTGGCCTGAGACAGCTTTACCCATTTATTTAAGAAGCGATATGTACAATGATATTATCGGAACAATTTATCATTTTTGCGATTCGAATCAGGTATATCTATTAACTGGGATGCCCGATATTAAATTTTATTTTAACGATAAGAATATTCCCAATGATGCAAAGTACAGCAGCGCGAATGATTATTACTATGCAACTTACAATTCAATATTGCTTTTCAGACCGAACAATCAATCGGTTGAATCATATGGTAAGATGAAGCTTGTTCCTTTTGGGGAAAGAGTACCATTTGTTGATGCTTTACCTTTTCTCGGTAAATTAATTAAGTGGGGAGTTGGTCTTTCAGGATGGAACGTAGGAAAAGATACAACTGTATTTTATCTGCCCATACAAAATATTCGTTCAGCGGTTAATAATAATGACACGATTAAAATTGGCGGGATAGTTTGCTATGAATCTATTTATCCGACATTAGTTTCGGAATTTGTAAAACGCAAAGCTGATTTTATGGCTGTAGTAACGAATGACAGTTGGTACGGAAATTTAAGCGGTCCTTATCAGCACAAAGAATTTGCCGCATTAAGAGCAGTAGAAAATAGAAGAACGGTTGTTAGAGCAGCTAACGGCGGAATTAGCTGCATAATAAATCCATTGGGAAAAACAGTAGTTCAAACGCAGATGTTTACCAAAACTTACATCGTTGGGGATGTTGTGATAGATGAATCGGAAACATTCTTTACCAATCATTCATTGTTAATTCCAATTTTATGTTCTGCATTTTCAATCTGGGTAATTGGAATCTTCTCTCTTATGAAACTAAAAAAATCCCTAAAACTATAATTTTGAGATTGATATGATTGATCTTCGCAGTGATACTGTCACAAAACCATCTGTTGAAATGAGAAAAGCAATGTACGATGCCGAAGTTGGCGATGATGTTTTTAAAGAAGATCCTACTGTAAATAAACTTGAAGAATATGCTGCCGCACTTCTTGGAAAAGAAGCGGCATTATTTGTCTCAAGCGGTGTGATGGGTAATCAACTTTGCTTAAATGTCTTAACGCAGCCAGGAGATGAAGTTATCTGCGAAAAAGATTGTCACATTTTTAATTATGAATCCGGATCGCCGGCAAAGTTAAGCGGTATTCAGTTGCACCCGATTGAAGGAAGTAAAGGTGTCATTACAGCAGAACAAGTAGAACCACTCATTCGTCCCGAGAGTGCATATTATATGCCTCGCACCCGTGTTATTGAAATTGAAAATACACACAATCGTGCTGGTGGAACTATTATTCAAATAGATGTGATTAAAAATTTAAAGTCACTTGCAGGTAAGTATAATTTATTTTTTCATCTTGATGGCGCAAGAATCTGGAATGCATCGGTTGCAACTGGAATTTTAGTAAAAGAATATGCTTCTTATTTTGACTCAGTTTCTTGCTGTCTGTCAAAAGGATTAGGCGCACCGGTTGGTTCGATTATCGCCGGTACAAAAGATTTTATTCGTGAAGCTTATCGAGTTAGAAAATCGTGGGGCGGGGGAATGCGTCAAGTTGGAATTCTTGCTGCTGCCGGTTTGTATGCTTTGCAAAATAATTTTGAAAGATTAGTTGAAGATCACGAAAAAGCAAAATTTCTTGCTGATAGAATTTATGCTAATTCAAATCTTGAAATTGATATGAGTTCAGTACAGACAAATATTCTTCTCTTCAAACCTTTAAAACTTACAGTTGATGAAGGCATAAAACTTTGCAAGGAAAAAGGGTTGCTGTTATCTGTTGGTAAGATAGATTTGATCCGTGCTATTACTCATCTTGATGTTTCAATGGATGAAATTAGAAAAGCTGCCATCATAATTGATGAAGTTTTTAATGATTAATTGTTTAATTGCTATATTGTTTAATGGTTGAAGAGTTTTACAATTTGATTTCAATTTCATCTTCAACAATTTTGCAGTAAAACAATTTAATCAAATTGCGACAGGCAATTTAACAGTTTAACAGTTTAACAATTTAACAATTCGTCTTACTTGATTAAAACGATTTAAGTATTGATATGAATATCAAAAACTTCAAACACAAAACAAAAATTATAGTCAGATTTTCTGATCTCGATGCAATGCAACATGTAAATAACGCCACTTATCTTACATATCTCGAGGAAGCTCGTATTGATTATTTTAATACTCTTTTCAATCGTAAAAAAAATAGAGTCGATTTTGAAGCAGTCGTTGGACGAATTGAAATTGATTATCTTTTCCCAATCCAATTCGGTGATGAGATAGAAGTATTTACGCGTATTTCAAAAATGGGTAATAAAAGTGTTGATGTGGAACACATCATCGCAATTAAAAAAGGAAGTGAGCTAATTAATGCATCCACTTCTCTTACCAGACTTGTTTATTATGATTATAAAAACCGTACGACAAAAGTTATTCCAGAGGAAGCAAAAGAAACGATCGCAATGTTCGAAGGGCTTGCAATATAATTGTGATGATTATAAATCCTCTATGAGGATTAGCGCCACTAATGTAAATGCGACTATTACAATAATATGACTTCTACAAAGTCAATTAAAAAAGAATGCCGAAGGCACTCAATATTTGCAACAAAATGAAAAGAGCGAGAAACTGAACCTCGTAGAAGATCAACAAAAGCTATAAATTTTTAATTGCATTTTCTATATTGATAGATTTTTGAATCGTTCGTAAAGTAGTCGGTTCAGACACTCTTTCCTTACAATCAGATATGTTGCACATTTCACAAGTATTATTTATGATTCTATTAGGAATTTTCGAATCATTCCAAAACTTAATTGTTTTTTTAAGCTGATCATCAAAATAAAATCCGAGTGCAACACTTGTAAAAATATTTGGATCGAGAATGTTTTGTTGTGCTACTGAAAAAGAAATGTATTCATCTTCTGTCTCGTAAAATTTAGAGTGAACGATCCCGGCTTTCATCTTGCCATTGCTATCAGTTCCCTTTAATTCATCTTTAATATTTTTCAAAACATCAATTGAAATCCAGCGGCGGCAGTAATGTTCATTAGTTTGATAACCGCCGGGGTTTTGGCTGATGTTTAAGCGGACTTCCTTTGTCAAATCAAATTTATCTGTACCGGCAAAAGTGTTGAATCGAAGAAAGAAATATTTTTTAAGGCCCCAAACATTGCCGACAAGATTTGCCAATCGTTGAAAGAACATTTCGGGAGTAGCATCATATTTATTAATAAGATTAATGATAAAATCCCCCTCCCAATTCTCTTTTGCAAAAAAAGTATTTATATCCTTTGTGAAATTTTTTTTATTCAATATTAATGCGGTAGAAAAATATGCGGCAATGTAATTGTTCAAAAGGTGATCGAATGTATTCAACTTCAAGCTGGAATGGATATAGCTTCTTTTCGAAATGTTGAGATAGTTATAAGCCATTTCTTTCCCGATAATAAATAGTTTTTGAGATGATGAAAGCTTGGAGTTCAGAAATAAGATTGGTCGCTTTCCCGGTTTAAGAATTCCGCGCAATTGTTTTAGCTCATCAAAATTATCTAATCTCGTTTCATCTAATAAATAGTTATGCTTCTTCTCAAGAATTTCAAAAAGCGTATTATAATTCAACGGCGGCGCAGAAGAAATTTTATATTCATCAATAAGTTTATCAACTGACTCTTCAATATCTTCAAGATAATTATCGTGAATCTCCTTATAAATCCGCAGAGCAGTTCGACTAAAATTATTTTGACTTAACTCCGTACTTCGCGCCATATCAATAACCGTGGCAACAAGAGCACTCAGTTGATAAGAAGCATCAGACATAAGCGAAATAAATTTATTCAAATCAATTCCGTAATGATCAAGCGGAAGCATTTCAAGAATGTTTGAATCAATTAGCTCGGCGATCGGGGTAAGATTTTTTGTAAGCTTTAACGAAATAAGTTCATCATAGTTTACACTTAAAGCTTGAGCTAACTGAGCAATCTTTTCGGCTTTAGGATACTTTTTGCCTTTCTCAATTTCATTTAGATAAGAAACCGAAAGCGAACTTTTTGCGGCTAATTCATTCAACGAAAGGTGTTTTTCTTGACGAAGCTGTTTGAGCTTCAGTCCCAAAATCAATTTTATGTAATTTTTCTTTTTGTCCAAAATCTTCTTTTTTTTGCTCGAAATATAAGAAATATTTAATTAATATTTAGCAAATTTCCATTATTAGCGAAATTTCGCTTGCATTCTTTCCAATGTTGACTTATTTTGAAATAGAAAAAATTTTAATTGTTATTTATTAACAAAACAAAATTGAGGTTGCTATGTCTGAACTAAAAAGACTCTTCGATTTGATTCCCTATCAATTAAAAAATTACTCTATTAAAAATTGTGTTTCCGATAAGAAAGATGGTAATTGGAATAATTTCAGCACGGAAGAAGTTCAATCAGTCATAGATAAATTTAGTCTTGGCTTATTGAAACTCGGAGTTAATCGCGGCGATAAGCTTGCCATCATTTCTCCCAACAGAACCGAATGGAATTTTGTTGATCTTGGAATTATGCAGACTGGCTGTGTTGATGTTCCGATTTATCCGAATATCAGTGTTCAAGAGTATGAATATATTTTTAATGATGCTGAAGTGAAATATGCTTTCGTTGCGAATGAGGATTTGTATCAAAAAATATTTTCAATTAAACAAAAAGTAAAATCACTGATTGATATTTTTACATTCGATAAGCTTGAAGGGAAAAAACATTGGAAAGAAATTCTTGAACTTGCCGACGAATCATTGCGGGATCGTCTTAATCAAATTAAGGACAGCGTTAAGTCAGATGACTTAGCAACCATCATTTACACTTCGGGAACAACCGGAACTCAAAAAGGTGTGATGCTTTCACATAAAAATATTTTGAGCAACGTAAATTCAATTCAGCAAATTATGCCGCTTAATAACACACATCGTGCTTTGAGTTTCCTTCCAATTTGTCACATCTTCGAGCGAACAGCAGTTTATTATTATATGAAAATCGGTGCGGCAATTTATTATGCGGAAAGTATTGATAAGGTTGGTGATAATCTAAAAGAAATAAAACCAAATTACTTTACTACAGTACCAAGACTTCTCGAAAAAATTTACGATAAAATTATGGAGAAGGGGAGAGAACTTAAACAACCGAAGCAAGCAATCTTTGGTTGGGCTGTTAATCTTGCTAATCATTATCATCCACAAGGTAAAACTAATTTATTTTACAATATAAGACTTTCAGTAGCACGTAAAATTGTTTTTTCAAAATGGCTTGAAGCGCTCGGTGGTGAAGTGAAAGGAATTATCAGTGGAGCCGCTGCTTTGCAGCCACGTCTCGGAAGAATATTCACTGCTGCCGGAGTTAATGTTGTTGAAGGATACGGTCTAACGGAAACATCGCCGGTAATTACGTGTAATCGGTTTGAAGATTTTTACATTGGAACAGTTGGCTATACAATTCCGGATGTTCAAATAAAAATTGCTAATGAAACCGGTGAGATATTGACAAAAGGTCCAAATGTAATGCTTGGTTATTACAATAAACCGGAAGCAACCGAAGCAGCGATTGATAATGAAGGTTGGTTTCATACCGGTGATATCGGAGTTATGGTTAATGATAAATATTTGAAAATAACCGACAGATTAAAAGAAGTGTTTAAGTTATCCGGAGGTAAATTTGTTGCACCACTTCCAATCGAAAATAAAATGAAAGAATCCTTGTTCATCCGAAATATTATGGTAATTGGTGAAAATCAGAAATTCTGTGCCGCGCTTGTTGTTCCCGAATTTGATTTCATAAAAAAATGGTGCGAGAAAAAAAGTGTAAAAGATTATCTGGAAAAAGGAATGTCTTGTAGTGATGCAGTTAAAGAAAGAATCTGGAAAGAGATTCAACATTACAACAATCGCTTTAGTCACATTGAACAAATTAAAAAATTTGAATTAGTTGATAAAGATTGGACAGTTGATTCCGGCGAATTGACCCCAACCTTAAAGCTTAAACGCAGAGTAATTTTGAAGAACAATCAGAAATTAATCGAAAAAATTTATTCAGAACCATTAACTACAAACTAAATGAAAAACATTATGAAAAGAAAAATCAATGAAATAGCTGTACTTGGTTCCGGCGTAATGGGCTCGCGCATCGCTGCTCACTTTGCAAATATTGGATGCAAAGTTTATTTGCTGGATATAGTACCAAAGGAATTAAACGATTCCGAAAAGAAAAAGAATCTTACTTTGCAAGATACCGCTGTTCGTAACAGGATAGCAAATGATAATCTGCAAAACGTTCTAAAAGCTAAACCTTCTCCAATCTATCGGACTGATTTTGCATCCAGAATTTCTACCGGAAATTTTGAAGACAATATGAATTGGCTTTCTAATGTTGATTGGACTATTGAAGCTGTTGTTGAAAACCTTGAAATCAAAAAGAAAGTTTTTGATAATGTTGAAAAGTTTCGAAAGCCCGGAACTTTGGTTACAACAAACACTTCTGGAATTCCAATTCATCTAATGCTTGAAGGTAGAAGTGAGGACTTCCAGCAGAATTTCTTTGGCGCTCATTTTTTTAATCCACCGCGTTATTTACAACTATTAGAAATTATTCCAACACCAAAAACAAGTCAAGATGTTATTGATTTCTTGATGTGGTATGGCGATTTGTATCTTGGTAAAACTACTGTGCTTTGCAAAGATACACCAGCATTCATCGCAAACCGAATCGGTGTCTTCAGCATTATGGCTGTCTTCAAATTAAAAAAAGATTTGGGATTAAGTATAAAAGAAATTGATACTCTCACCGGACCATTAACAGGTAAACCAAAATCTGCGACATTCAGAACAGCTGATGTTGTTGGAATTGATACACTGGTGAAGGTCGCAAATAATGTTTATCACGATTGCCCGAAAGATGAAGCACGTGATCTTTTTGCAATTCCGGAGTATGTGAATAAACTGGTTGCTAACAATTGGCTCGGTGATAAAACGGGACAAGGCTTCTACAAAAAATCAAAAGATGACAAGGGTGAAAAAATAATTCTTGAACTTGATACAGAAACTTTTGAGTATAAACCAAGTCCAAAATCCAATATGGCTTCTGTTACTGCCGCAAAACCAATTGATAATTTAAAAGAAAGATTGAAAGTTTTATTCAGCGGTAAAGATAAAGCTGCAGAATTTTTACGCTCACTTAATTTTTACATCTTCCAATATTCATCGAATAGAATTCCAGAAATTTCTGATGAACTTTATAAACTTGATGATGCAATGCGCGCTGGATTTGGTTGGGAATTAGGTCCGTTTGAAACTTGGGATGCGCTTGGAGTTAAAAAAATTATTGAGCAAATGACTGCCGCTAATATTAAACCTGCTGATTGGGTTTTGAAAATGTTGGAAAGCGGATTTACTTCTTTCTATAAGTCTGAAAATGGAAAGAAAAAGTTTTATGACATCTCTTCAAATTTCTATAAAGAAATTCCTGGCAAAGGTGATTTTATTATTCTTGATAATTATCGCGCCAATGAACCGGTCTGGAAAAACTCCGGTGCAACTCTGCACGATATCGGTGATGGAATTGTTAATCTGGAATTTCAAACTAAGATGAACTCAATCGGTTCAGAAATTTTGGAAGCAATTAACAAATCAATTGAGATTACTGAAAAGGATTTTAAAGGATTGGTGATTGGAAATGACGGGCAACATTTTTCTGCAGGCGCAAACTTAGCAATGATGTTTATGCTTGCAACCGAACAAGAGTATGATGAACTCGATATGGTTGTTCGCCAATTCCAAAATACTACAATGCACGTTCGTTATTCGAACATTCCGGTCGTAGTTGCGCCACATTCATTAGTGCTTGGCGGCGGGTGCGAAGTTTGTTTGCACGCTGATAAAGTTAATGCATCTGCTGAAACATACATTGGCTTGGTGGAAGTTGGGGTTGGAATTATTCCAGCCGGCGGCGGAACAAAAGAGATGACACTTCGTGCCTCTGATACCTATGTTGAAGGTGGAATTGAACTTCCAGAACTTCAAAAGAGATTTATGAATATCGCAACTGCAAAAGTTTCAACCTCTGCAGAAGAAGCTTTTGGTATGGGAATTTTTAGAAAAGGTCTTGATACTTATTCAGTTAATCCCAATCGTGTAATCGCCGATGCAAAAAAACAAGCAATTCTTTTGGCGGATAGAGGTTACACAAAACCAATTCAAAGAACCGATGTAAAAGTTTTAGGTAGAACTGCACTTGCGCCATTGTTATTGGGTATCCATTCTTTCCGATTGGGTAATTATATAACCGATCACGATAAGAAAATTGTTGAGAAGCTTGCATACATTATGTGCGGCGGGGATCTGTCTGAAGGCAGTTTGGTTTCAGAGCAATATCTGCTCGATTTAGAGCGAGAAGTATTTTTAAGTTTAATTGGTGAAAAGAAAACTTTGGAAAGAATTCAAAGCATTCTCACAACCGGTAAACCATTAAGAAATTAATTAACAATGAATTTTAAAATAAAATAAGAAGAATAATTATGAGAGAAGCATATATAGTTGCCGGATTTCGTTCCGCTATTGGTAAAGCTAAAAAAGGTGGTTTTAGATTTTACCGACCGGATGATCTTGGCGCAGAGGTAATTAAACATTTGATGAAATCTGTTCCGCAACTCGATCCTCATCGTATTGATGATGTCATTGTAGGAAACGCATTTCCCGAAGCGGAACAAGGATTGCAGGTAGGAAGAATGATTTCACTTTTATCACTTCCGATTGAAATACCTGGCTCAACTCTAAATAGATTTTGCGCTTCAGGAATTGATACAATTGCAACCGCAGTTGCGCGTATTCAATCCGGTATGATGGATTGCATCATTGCCGGTGGTGTTGAATCAATGTCACTCATTTCAATGACCGGCTGGAAACTTGCACCAAATTATATGATCGCAAAAACTAATCCCAATTATTATTTGGGTATGGGCTTAACTGCTGAAGAGCTTGCAAAGGATTTTAAAATTTCACGCGAAGATCAAGATTTGTTCTCGTTAAAATCCCACCAAAAAGCAGTTAACGCAATCAACAACGGATATTTCAAGGAGCAGATTGTTCCGATAGAAGTTGAGCAAGTTTATGTTGAGGGAAACAAAAGGAAAAATAAAAAATTTATTATTGATACGGATGAAGGACCAAGAGCAGATACAACTTTAGAAGCATTAGCAAAACTAAAACCGGTGTTTGCAGAAAAGGGAACTGTTACTGCTGGAAATTCATCTCAAACTTCTGATGGAGCTGCATTCGTGCTTGTAATGTCGGGTGAAATGGTAAAAGAGCTGAATTTAAAACCGATTGCAAGATTAGTTTCATATGCTGTTGCCGGTGTCGATCCGAGAATAATGGGAGTTGGACCGGTTGCTGCAGTTCCTAAAGCTTTAAAGAAAGCTGGAATGAATTTAAATGAAATTGATTTAATAGAGTTAAATGAAGCATTTGCAGTTCAATCATTAGCCGTTATACGTGAATTAAAATTGAATGAAGAAATCTTGAATGTCAATGGCGGCGCTGTTGCTCTTGGTCACCCGCTTGGATGTACCGGCGCAAAACTTACCGTTCAAATTCTTCACGAACTAAGAAGAAAAAAGAAAAAATATGGAATGGTGACAGCTTGTGTTGGTGGTGGTCAAGGTGTTGCCGGAATTTATGAGTTGCTGAATTAATTTTTGAAGAATGCCATAGGCATTCAATTATTGTAGATAAAAAGAAAAGATAAAGACCCGATCCTCGTAGCGGATCAATAAAAATTATTCTAATAAAAAAGAGGAAATCAATATGTCAAACGAAACAAAAAAAGTTCTACTCGGCGGAGAATTCTTAATTAAAGATAGTGATCCGCAAAGTGTCTTCATTCCAGAAGAAATTAATGAAGAACAAAAAATGATGGTTGAAACTGCCGGTGAGTTTGTTAAAAATGAAATCTGGCCAAAGCTCGATGCAATTGATCATAAAGAACCGGGCTTAACAGTTTCGCTATTAGAAAAAGCCGGTGAACTTGGTTTATTAGGAACATCTATTCCTGAAGAATATGGTGGACTTGGCGGCGACTTCAACACAAACACTTTTCTTTCTATGGCAATGGGAACGAGCTATTCGTTTGGAGTATCATTTGCTGCTCATACTGGAATTGGAACGCTTCCAATTCTTTATTATGGAAATGACGAACAGAAGACAAAATACCTTTCCAAGCTTGCATCAGGTGAGATGAAATCCGCATATTGTTTAACTGAACCAACTTCGGGTTCTGATGCTCTTTCTGCAAAAACTACAGCTAAGCTTTCAGATGATGGAAAGTATTACATACTTAACGGTCAAAAGATGTGGATTACAAATGGCGGCTTTGCAGATATTTTAATAACGTTTGCCAAAGTTGATGGCGATAAATTTACTTGCTTTATTATTGATACCAAATCACCGGGATTTACAAGCGGACAGGAAGAAGAAAAAATTGGAATTAAAGGTTCCTCAACACGAGCTTTGTTTTTAGATAATGTAAAAGTTCCGAAAGAAAATATCCTTGGTGAAATTGGTAAAGGCCATTACATCGCATTTAACATTTTGAATGTTGGGCGTTTTAAATTATGCGCAATGACAACAGGTGGAGCAAAAAAATTTTCATCATTATCAGTTAATTATGCTAATGAACGAAAACAATTTGGAAGACAAATATCAAGCTTTGGAGCTATCAAGTATAAATTAGCCGAGCAAGCAATTAAAATATTTGTGGCTGAATCAGCAACAATGCGCACAAGCGGTCTATTAAATGATAAAGAACTTGAATTACTTAACAGCGGTAAAAGTTATGGTGAAGCTATGATTGGCGCTGCTGAAGAGTATGCAATCGAAGCTGCAATGCTAAAAGTTTTTGGATCAGAAGTTTTAGATTATGTAGTTGATGAAACGGTTCAGGTTTATGGTGGATACGGTTACTCGGAAGAATATCCAGCCGCACGTGGTTACCGCGATTCAAGAATCAATAGAATTTTTGAAGGGACAAATGAAATCAATCGTTTGCTTACGGTTGATATGCTAGTCAAACGTTCTATGAAAGGAAGACTTAATTTATTGGGTCCCGCAATGGCAATTCAAAAAGAATTGATGAGTGTTCCTGAATTTGGTGAGGAACCAACTGGAGTGCTCGTAAAGGAATTACAAGCAATCAGAAATGCTAAGAAATCAATATTAATGACTGCTGGAATGGCTGTTCAAAAGTTTATGCAAAAGTTAGCTGATGAACAAGAAGTGATTATGAATCTAACTGATATGTTGATTGAAGTTTACACTTCGGAATCTGCAATTCTTCGCACACAAAAATTAGCAGCGATGAAAAGCGAAGCTGAACTTCAACCATATATTGATATTACAAAAGTATATGTAAGCGATTCACTCGAAAGAATTAATCTTTACGGTAAGCACGCTATTGCTTCTTTTGCGGAAGGTGATGAACT
>DAIMIJ010000003.1:0-298 GCA_036722835.1 Ignavibacteriaceae bacterium
ATGGGAAATTTTTAACTTCCCCAGTATTTTTATCAACACGCCAAGCAAATCCATATTGTTCTATAAAAGTAAAAGGATTACGCCTAATCCTTCTTTCATAAGCTTTATATCCAAGGGAGAAACATAATGGAATTAATAAGAACCCTAACAAAAGATGCCATAGGAGCAGGTTTGACGGTGGTTCTCCTATGGTTGTTCGTAATAAATTTGTTGCTGAGTTCCAAATATTATCCTTCAGAGATAAGAATAACAATAAAAGACTTGCGGTTGAGAACATAGCTTGATATATATTTTGCAA
>DAIMIJ010000003.1:356-701 GCA_036722835.1 Ignavibacteriaceae bacterium
TATATTATTGTAGTAACTTATATTTGGAGAGCTACATAACTTATACTTATGCTGCATGCACTTGGTTAATTAGGAATGTATATATGCATGCAGCTACATATCTACGTTCCAATTTCTTTTATTTTGTTCAAAATTCCTAATATTTAAAAATATCCTCTGCACACATATCATCCGGTATATGAAGTGCATATCTATTTTTTTACTCGAATTTATTTTAAGTAAGTTTTCTAAACCGATCTGTTTATTCCATCATAGCTCCCCGACCATATGCTAAAAGTAGTAACGTTGCATTGACACTACTCGAAACTTACATTTTGGAAAATCAAAAATCAAAGATAGCTTTTT
>DAIMIJ010000003.1:711-11472 GCA_036722835.1 Ignavibacteriaceae bacterium
GTCTGATGATAATTTCATATTTGATTCCAGTTTACCATCACTATCTGTATGTCCCACTACAAAAAGCTTTAGCCTGGTATTTAAGTAATCAGAAATCTATCGCTTTCCCGTTTTACCCTTCACGAGGATTATCGCTACTTTACCAGCGGGTGCAAATATGGTGGTGATAGTAGCGGCTTGGAAAATACCATCATCGGTCTTTTTACTCCAGAGCGCCTGATATCCCTTTTCTTGGTGTTCTACATCGAATTCACCGAGCTTTTTGCTGTACCATTCAACTACCTCGTCGAAGGAGTCGCTGGTCAATAATTTTATGTTCTTCATGTGAGGCGTGTTGATTGGTGGCTGCTCCGGATCCTGCTCGGCGCCGGGATACATTGGGAGTCCCATATCAATATCAGCAACTGCTGTGGTTTCGTTTGATGATTGTTCGGTCATTTCTTCAGCGGTCTTTTCTTCGGACTTTTTTTCACTACAGCCATTCGTGAGGAATAGACCAAACATAAGAATTGCTGCAATGCTCCCGATCCATTTTTTTTCTAGTAACATTTTCCCTCCCTGTTTATTTAAGGTTTTTTTGGATTTGTTAATTATGAATGTACAAATATTCCAAATCTTAATAACTATTTACTTAACTACTCGAAACTTACATTTTGGAAAATCAAAAATCAAAGATGGTAAATTGTAATTCAGGTAGGGACTATAATTCTGTGCGGAAGGGGGAACTGATAATCCTTTTAAATTTATAAACTAGCTTGGTTCTTTTTCATCATCATCTTCTTCAAGTTCACCAAAAATATACTTCACATATTTATGCTTGATCATTTGAGCTTCAACAATGAAGTAAACATCCTCTGCAATGTTTGTTGCATGATCGCCTGATCTTTCAAGCTGCCTGCATATTACAAGCAATGCAACGGCTGCTTCAATATTATCTTTGTTTTCCCTCATTATATCAATCAGGATTTGATGATTATCAACATTGTATTTATCTAATATGTCATCGGCTTCTATTACTTTTTTAGCGAGCTTTGGATCATTATTAATAAAGGAATCTATTGAATTGCGAATCATTTCCTTAACAAGTTTAGCCATTGGAATGAAATTACTTTTTTCCAGGAACGCCGGTTTTTTCTTGAGCAATAAAAAGTTCTCAGCAATGTTTACTGCAATGTCGCCAATACGCTCAAGGTTGCTATTGATAGTCATTGCAGACATGATGAACCGTAAATCTGTTGCAACAGGCTGACGAAGCGCTAAAAGTTTTTGACAAGCTTTATCAATCTTTACATCGTACTTATCAACTTTATTATCGTTTTCTATTACTTGTTTAGCTAATTCAATATTTTCTTCCTCGATTGCTCTAAAAGCTGAATCAAATTGTTCATCTACAAGACTGCACATCTTTAAGATTCGATTTTTTAGTTTATCCATTTGCAATTCAAATTGTTCCATAACTGTTCCTTCTCAATAATATTTTTTGATTAACCAAATCTTCCTGTGATATAATCCTCTGTCTGCTTCAATGAAGGATTGGTAAATATATTAGTTGTTTTATCATATTCAATTAATTTTCCTAAATAAAAGAAGGCAGTAAAATCACTGACGCGAGCTGCCTGCTGCATATTGTGAGTTACAATAACTATTGTGTAATTTTTCTTTAGCTCAAAAATAAGATCTTCTATTTTTGATGTAGAAAGGGGATCGAGAGCACTTGCAGGTTCATCCATCAGAATTATTTGGGGTTCTACAGCTAATGCTCTGGCGATACATAGTCTTTGCTGCTGCCCGCCTGAAAGACTTAATGCCGGTTCGTGAAGGCGATCCTTAACTTCATCCCAAAGAGCGGCTTGGTTAAGTGTCTTTTCCGCAATCTCATCTAATACTTTCCTGTCTTTTATTCCATTTATACGCGGACCAAAAACTAAATTATCATAGATGGATTTGGGAAATAAGTTTGCTTTCTGAAAAACCATTCCAATTCTTTTTCTTAGATTAACAACGTCCAGATTTTTTTCATAAATATTTATTCCGTCAATCAAAACATCACCGGTAATCTTAACATTATCAATCAAATCATTCATTCTGTTTATCACTCTTAGAAAAGTAGATTTACCGCAGCCGGATGGTCCGATAAAAGCTGTTATTCTTTTAGTATAAATATCAATTGATATATCGCTTAAAGCTTGTTTTTCAGAATAAAACAAGTTCAAGTTTCGAATAGATATTTTTGATTCTTTCATTTACTAATTTATTAATGTTTAAAGTCTTCCAAGAATTTTTCTAAAGCGATAACGGAATATTATCGCAGTAATATTTAACAAAAATGTTAAAGTAATTAAAACTAAAGTTGAACCATATTGAATTGGCAGTGTCTTTGTCGGATTAGATGATTGTGTTGCCAATATGAAAATATGATACGCTAAATACATAAACTGTTCACCCGGGTTTATCATCGGAATGCAATAATTTCCAATACAAAGATCTACAACAGGTAAATTAGGTAGAAAAAACGCTGCCCCTAAAAATAATACAGGCGCCGTTTCCCCTGCCCCACGGCTAATTGCAAGTATAGTTCCCGTTAATATTCCGGGTCTTGCTTGGGGAAGAACAACATTCTTAATTGTCTGCCATTTAGTAGCTCCTAATCCATAAGATGCATCTCGATGAGATTTTGGAACTGAGTTTAAAGCTTCAAGAGTTGATACGATAATGATTGGAAGAACTAAAACTGCAAGGGTTGCGGAAGCCCAAATTATAGCCGGTTGTCCGAATAGTAGCCCTGTTTGTAAAACTTCATCCATCTTTCTTCCTAAGAAAAGAATAAAAAATCCTAGACCAAAAAGACCGAATACAATTGATGGAACTCCCGCAAGATTATTAACTGCAGTTCTAATTATTCTGGTAAAGAAAGTATCCTTAGCATATTCATTCAAGTAAATGGCAGAGGATACTCCTAAAGGCAATGAAAGCAAAATCATGATGAATGTTACTGCTACAGTTCCGAATATCGCCGGGAAAATTCCTCCTTCCGTCATATTGTTTTTAGGTGAACTAAAAATAAATTCAGGACTGATTATTCCGATTCCTTCGATAATAATTTTTGCTAAAACAAGTGCAAGAACGGCTAACAAAAATAAAAACAGCAATCGTGTTAAATTGATGAAGATAAAACCGGTAATATCTTTTTTCTTAAGTTGAAGTTCAGACATAGCTTCCTAAAAAGTATTTTTCTTTCGCATTTTATTAATTATGATTTCAGCAATAAGATTCAGCAGAAATGTTATCGAAAATAATACAATACCTATAAAGAACAATGAATAATAATGATCTGATCCCTGCGAAACTTCGCCCATTTCTGCAGCGATGGTGGCAGTCATAGTTCTTACACTTTGAAAAATATTTGTGGAAATATTAGCAGCATTTCCTGCCGCCATTAAAACGATCATTGTTTCACCGATAGCTCGTCCAAAACCAAGAAGAATACTAGCCGAAACACCGCTAAATGCAGCAGGAAGAATTACGCGGCTTATGGTCTGCCACTTCGTTGCACCCATTCCGTATGAAGCCATTCTTAAATCATTTGGAATAGAGTGCAGCGCATCTTCGGTTAGCGATGCGATTACCGGTATAACTACAAAAGAAAGTCCTATTGCAGCTATAAATGCATTTAAACGATTTGTTGGATTGAAAAGATCATTAAAGAAAGAAGCGCCTACCACAAGCATAATAAATCCTAACACTACAGTCGGAATTCCGGCAAAAAGTTCAATGACGGGTTTTAATATTTCCTTTGCTTTTGGATTTGCTATTTCCGAAAGATAGATACCAGCTCCAACACCAAAGAATGTAGAAATAATAGTTGCAGGTATTGAAGTTAATAGTGTTCCCAGTATGAGTGGGACAAGAGAATATCGTGCATCTTCTGAGGTTGGATACCACTCGAATACTCTAATGAAGGTTCCGTCATCAAGCAATCTACTATGATAAATAAAATCAACTAAACCAATATGTTCAACGGCTTTAAATCCTTCCTTAAAAAGAAAAATAAAGATTAAGATAATGAATATTAAAGCAGCAGTTCCATTGAGCGCAAAAAAATATTTAATAATAGATTCTTTTACTCTCGTCGATTTTTTAATTCTCCTACTAAAAGGTGAATCGTAAGTTTGATGATGATTTTTAGTCTCGTTTTCAGTAAGAGAATTTTGCTGATTATTTAATTCTTTTTCCAATTTTAGAGAGTGCTTTAATTATTAATAAACAAAATGCACGGTTAATCGCCCAGTTACTGATGGATCGAAAGCATTACTTTTATTCTTTTCATAAGTCTCCAGCAAAACATTCGGTATAATTCTAATATTTTTTTCAGCTAAAAAGCTTAAACCTAAGATAAAAAAATTTCTTGAATCATAATCCGACTTTGAATTCGGATCGTAATAATCGAATCTGCCAAGAAAATTAATATCATCCAATATTTCATAATTCCCAAAAACTGAAATTCCGAATCCATTTAGATTACTAAATGTGGTTTGATTTCCACTCGAAGTTGATAAACCATTTTTGGTCATCTGTATTAATCCTTCAACACCGCAGCTAAGTTCCCCATCTTTGATTCCGATAAATGCAACAGAAGTAATCACATCATTATTTAGTGATACAACACTTTGGTTGGCAGTATTTGTCTGTGTAATCTTGTCTCTGAATTTGTAATCGCTATAGATTGTGATATTCATTTTTCCCATCGGAGCAATATTTATATGTGCATAAGCCCGTTTATATTTATCTGTTTCACGGCCTAAACCGGTTCCATTTGCCAGCATTATCCAATAACCTAAAATTCCTTCGTCGTCAATTTTACCCTTCAAAGCTATTCCCATATCCCGTGGAGAAGCAATGCCTCTTAAATCCATAATTGTTTTTTCAAGACATCTAAATTGCCAGTAGCTTTCGCTTACTTCGAATGAGGGCGGTGGTTGAATCCCAAAGATCAGATCACTTCCGTCAAAGATATTCTTCCATTTCAAGGACAAATCTTTAATATAAGGTGTCACACTACTTCCAGTTGCGGCTGATTGGTTTGCTTCAAAGCGAACACGTGATTGAAATATTGAAGAGAAATTATAATCGTAATTTAAAGTTACTCTTCTAAACTCAAATGCATTGAAATCTCTTACTCCTTTCAAAGCTGTGTTTGGAAGCTTTGAATTAGAAGAATCCCTTAAAATATTATAGAAATAGTCTATAAATGCTTCTCCTGAAATTTTTCCCTTTTCCAGGTTTTGTGCATTTATACTTGATAATGCCAGAACAATTAGGCATAAAATTATTCTATATTTCATTTCTCTCCTTTAATGATTCACAAATTAATCTTTGACCAGAAGATTGATTTGTAGCTAATGAAAAATATATAATGCGAATTATTTAACCGGAAGCGGAATATACTCCATTTGCTTTACTACTTCCTGACCTTCATTTCCTATAATGAAATCAATGTATGCTTTCAATTCAGGTTTTACATTCTGATCAGTGTAGCAATACAAGTACCTCGAAATAGAATATTTCTTACTCCAAATAACTTCATAGTTAACTGTGCCATTTTCAACAGGTGAAACGGCTTCCGAATTTACATCAGCTTTAACATGTAAAATCTTTACATCCTTTCTTTCTGCAAAATATCCGACCCCTCCATAACCAATTCCTTTGACATCTCTTGCAACCGATTCACCTAAAGAAGCGGTTCCTTGGAGAACTTGAGTTGACGTGGCGTAATCTTTCTGTTTGCCTTTCTCATCTTTACCTAAAACATGTTCCTTAAAGAATTCATAAGTCCCGCTGCTGTTTTCTCTGCCATATAAAGTGATTGGCAAATTTTCACCGCCGACTTGTTTCCAACTAGTAATTTTTCCGGTAAAAATATCGCTTACTTGTTGAACAGTAAGATTATCAACCTTATTAGATGGATGAACTATTACCGCAATGCCATCTAAAGCAACTTCATGCTGAACCGGCAGAACACCCTTTTGTTTAGCCGTTTCTAGTTCGTCTTCTTTAATATCACGGCTGGAATTTGCGAGGTCGGTTGTCTTATTAAAAAGTGCTGCAATGCCTGTTCCTGAACCTCCGCCGGTAACCTGAATTGAAACATTTGCATTTTTACCCATATAAACTTCAGCCCATTTTTGTGCGAGATTTACCATTGTGTCGGATCCCTTCACAGTTATAACAACTTTTTCAGCTGTATCCTTTTTCTTGCATCCAGAGAAAATTAATGTTGAACCAATAAGCAAAGTAAAAAAAACGAAAGAAAAATTTTTGTAGTTCATATTTCCCTCAAAGATTTTTGAAAATTAACTATTAAATATAGTTTATAGCATGGTCAAGTTGTGAAGTTCAATATTAAATAATTGTTAAGAAATGGATGCTTTTATATTAACAAAAATATGATATTTATCACGAAACAAGCAAAAGCAATTTAAAATGGAAAAAAAAGGGTGCCCGAAAGCACCCCTTTGGTCGAAGGAGAGAGAGAACAAGAAAACATTATTTGAGCAAAGTCATTTTCTTTGAAATTACCGTTGATCCCGCTTCAAGTCTATAGATATATAATCCACTTGCCAAATTTGAAGCATTAAATGTTATTTCGTAAGTACCTAAATTTCTAAAATCATCAACTAAAGTTTCAACGACCTGTCCAAGAATGTTTGTAACCGTTAGTCTAACCTGAGTAGGTTCTACAACTGAGTAAACTATTCTTGTACTTGGGTTAAAAGGATTTGGATAATTCTGGCTTAAGGTATAATCAACAGGAGTTGTTGAAAGAATTTCTTCTTCCACATCAACAGTTGTATAAGAAGTATATCCTAAAGCAGAAACTGCTGTCCAACCTTCAGTCCAGATTCCATCAATTGGATTAAAAGCACCTAAATAAGAAACATTAGTAAAGAAGAATGCATCTGGAGGTGATACAAATCCTGAATTAGCCGGTGATCCTGCTGATGGCCTTGGATCTAATCCGCCATTCGGGGTTCTGCTTATTCCATTTAATTGCGGATCTGCTATCTGATTTCCATTGGATAATAAATGTGTCTGTACAAAATCCTGTGTTGCTACACTTCCGATTGTGTTACCCTTACTGAAACCATACCAGATGTTATTCTGAAGAACTAATTCTCCAGCCTCTAATCTTGAGCGGCTGTCTTCACCACTTGCTAAGTCTTCTACTGTTACTACTGATGAACTTGCTACAAAATCTGTCACTATACTGTTCCAAATCTTACCACCGGAATTATCTCTAAAATACAATGCTCTGTCATTTCCATCTCCGCCTACACCTACACTTGATGCGCCTGCGCCTATCCAGGTTACGTTCGATAATAACGGAATTGCATATGGTGTGCCTGTTTCGTTATCATCTCCTCCATCTAATTCTCCACCTCGGCCTGCTTCATCTGTTCCTTGTACTGCAAACCAGAACTGTCCTTTTCCTCTGAATCCCATATCCCAATCAAATCCATCATCTCCGCAAAATGCTGCTACTAAATACTTTGCTTCTACTGTGCCGCCAAACCATTCATAACCATCATCAAAGTTTGCAAATACTTCTACGTGTTCTACTGTCGTTCCTTTTCCTACTGCACCAAAGGTTACACCGTTTATTTCATCACCGCTTACTCCGCTGATCGAAAATCCACCGTGACGCACTGATACATATCTTAGTACACCTGAGTTATCGTTATCATCATTTCCACCAAATCTTGCATTTAGTGTATTTGGTATTCCTTCTATCTGGTTTTCTGTGGTTGGCTGGTTTGTTGTTGCTCTTCCCAATAATATCAATCCACCCCATAACTCTCTGTCGCTTGCTGTTAAATCATTTGGATTATTTACATCATCCAGTTCACTGGTAAAGATTATTGGATTCTGTGCTGTGCCATCTGCTATTATCTTTCCGCCTCGTCTTACTATCAATGCACTTGCACCATCTCCGGTGGTTATGTTTGATTGTAGCTTGCCTTTTATTAACGTGCCCGGCTCTATTGTTAATGTGTACGAGGAATCCACAAATATCAGCCCGTCTAATGTGTATACATTGTTGGCTGTCCATATCGTGTTACTTGTAATGTCTGCGGTTACATTTACCTGTGCAAATGTAAACATCGAGGCAAAGAACATGAAAATAAGTACGCTTAGCTTCTTCATTAAGCTATTCTCCTGAGTTTGTTATTGAATATATTGTTTATCATAATCTTATAATCCGTACGATACACCTAAAGAATATGTGATACCGGACTTGTATTCATAAAAAGTATAATCCTGATCTTTAAATCTTGCTACTTCTTTATAAGAAGCATTTAGAATGTTTTTTACACCGAAATTCAGAGTAAAATTATAGATGAGTTTTTGGCTTAATGTTAAGTTTAACAACGGGGCTGGTTGTTCATAAACATCCGGATTAACATTAGCAGATACTTTTGATAATCTTTCTCCGAAAGTATTAAAGTATAAACCTGCAACAGTACCCCAACTTTCGTTGATGTAAGAAAGGTCCAGGTTTAGAACGTAAGGAGATTGTCCTTGTAAAACTCTTGTAGTAGCCGAAGACGAATCGATTGCTAATCTTTGTGCCAATTCACTTGGAGCAATATCTATATTGGAATAAATCAGTGATAAATTTGAACCTATGTAAAAGTTTGATAATTCATCAATAATATTTCCAAGACCTAATCTTAATTCAAACTCCAATCCTGCTATTGTGGCTTTAGCAACATTTTTATATTGAACGATAGCATTTGAAGCATTTGAACCTTCAGCATAACTTAATTCAATGGGATTTTCTAAGTTTTTGTAAAATCCACTAATCGCAAAAACTTCTCCAGGATTTGTAAACCATTCCCAGCGTATATCATAGTTAGTTATTAATGTTCTTTCAAGCCCTGGATTACCTTGCAGTTCAACATCATTTACAAATTCTTTAGTGGAGTAAGGTGCGATTTCTCTGAAGTTCGGTCTGGCAAGGGTCTCAGTTGCTGATAATCTTACATTCATATTATCAGTTAAAGAGTATATAAGATTTAAAGATGGAAGTATATCATTTTCATCTATTCTACCATTTTCAAATGTTGAGTCTGCACTTAGAAGTGTAAGGTCTGTAGTTTCTAATCTAGCTCCTCCAATAAATTTCAAATCATTAAAAATCGGCAATTCAACCATTCCATAGGTCGCAAAAACTTGTATATCGCCATTATAATTGTTTCTTAATCTGGAGTTATCACGAATTACATTAGCAAAGTTGTATCGTAAAGTTCCACCATTTAAAGTATCTACAGATGAAATTCCAACATTTTCTTGAGCAAAAAATTTATCCAGGTTACCATTTAATTGATTGAAAAGCTGGTTCGAAGCGTCGTAATTAAATATTCTATCTTTAAAAGCTCTATCTACATTTTGATAAGCCACACCAAATTTAAGTTTGCTACTCTTCCCCTCCCATTGATTAAATGGGACTGAAAAATTTAAACCAAAATTCTGGTTGGATTCTTGCAAATATCTGAAATAACGTGAGGGAGCATCAAATCCTGAACCTACAATAATATAGCTGGTTGAACCATTGGCTAGTTCCTGCGTACTATATGATAAAAGTCTGTAATCAGGTTCATCTTGATTTGTGTTTGAAAAAGATGCAGTCCAATCCATAGAAGTATTAAAAAGTTCGCTTATAAAATGCTGACCTCTGAATTGATAGTTAAGTATGTCTCTTTCAATCCAGTTCATAGCAATGTTGTTGAAAATTGGAGCGTTAGGTTCATTACCAAACTCCTGAGGCCAAATACCTGCTTGATATCTGGAGTTTGATACCCCGCTTCTCGAATAGAATAAATTAGCACCAATCTGCTGATTATTATTCAAGTTATAAGACAACGTTGCAAGTCCACCTATATTAGCATCTGAACTTCCTTTGGTGTCTGAAACAAGTAACTGAGTGTTCAATTCATTGGCACCTAAATCTGAAACTGTATATCGACCAACAGTTCCATTTTCATAGAACGAATAATTTCTTGAATAAGTTAAACTGCCCATGTAACCAAGTTTAGATTCACCGCCAAATGAAAGTTGATCACCCACCGATAAGCTTAAATTTTGATTTGCAGGCATACTATTGGTTTTTGTATTCATCATCCCATTAAATGATTTTGAATAATCATTTAGTTGTTCTGCTTTTCGCTGGTCGAATCTTGCTTCTTGAGTTCTAGGTATAACAGTATTAAAATCATTCAGCAGATCGGGAACAGCTCTGGTTCCATCATCAACACCAAGCCAATCTTTAGTACCGCCTGTGTAAGTTAAAAAATTAGAATTTCTTGTTGCTTGACTGTTATAATTTGTTGTACCTGAAACTTTGAGTGTAAATCTTTCCGGATATGATTTAGTTCCGATATCAACAATACCACCGCTAAAATTGCCTGGTTTATCGGGCGTAAAGGTTTTAATGGTAATTATATTATCAAGAAGATTTGTCGGAACTAAGTCTAACTGAAATGATTTTTTATTTGGATCAGAACTTGGAAGTTCAACTCCATTTAGCTGAGTGTTGCTGTATCTATCGCCTAAGCCTCTCACAAAAACATATTTACCATCAACTACAGTAGAACCAACTACTTTTTTTACTGCATCTCCTGCATCACTTGAACCGGAACGGGATATTTGTTCAGAGCTAATAACATCACTTATCGATGTGGATTTTTGCCGATTCTTAAGTAA
>DAIMIJ010000003.1:11572-37974 GCA_036722835.1 Ignavibacteriaceae bacterium
TTCTCTCCTTTAAAATTATATTTCCTCGACTGGTCAAACATACAATTCCAATGTTAAGAGAATATTAAGCGAATGTTAAGAAATTGTTAAGTCTTAGAGAGAAAGTTTAGATCTTGGAGAAAAATGAGGAATGATTGGTCTTTTTTTAATATCGTCTATCCCATAGTGGTATGAATCCAGCTTTTTTTACTATTTGTTGACCATCATTTGATAGCACCCAATCTATAAATATTTTGGATAAACCATCAGGAATATTACGGGTAACAAAAAATAAATATCTGCTGATTGGGTAGGATTCGTTTAGGACATTTTCTTCGGAAGGTTTTATACCATTAATAAACGAGTGATAAATATTCTCACCGTAGCCAATTCCGCCATAACCAATTGCATTTCTATCCTTTGATACTGCTTCAACTATTTCATCTGTAGTAGCTTTTATTTCAACATCTTCAAAATAGTCATCATTTAGTAATACATGTTCCTTAAAGTATAAATATGTTCCGCTATTGGGAGATCTTGAGATTACGCGTACAGTTTTATCTTCACCACCAACTTCTTTCCAGTTGGTAAAATTACCTAAAAAAATATTTTTGACTTCTTCTAAGGATAAGTCCTTTACCGGATTCTGAGGATTTAAATAAATGCTCAAAGCATCTTTCGCGACAAGTGTTGACATTCCAATGCTTCCAAATTTATCTGCCAATATTTTAACTTCATCTGATTTGAGTAATCTTGATGCCGTACAAATATCAATATTTCCTTTTTCTAGTGCATCTATTCCGGTTTTAGTACCACCGCCCTCAACATAAATTGAAATACCCGGATTACCCTTCATAAATTCGTTTGCAAGCATAGAAGTAAGTTTATACATTGTATCAGATCCCTTAATTCTTATCACCATTGATTCGTTACTTTTGTAGTAACATCCAAATTGAATTATACTGATAAATAAAAGTAAGGGTAAACCTAATTCTCTTAATCTTATTCCCATCCTACTCATCTCTTCTCCGCAATACTTCTTAATCTTGCTTGTAGGAATGGTGAATCTTCATTCCATTCCGGAACTTTTTCAGAGTTTGCAAGGATTGAAATGAAATCATAAAGTAAGATTAGATGCTGAATTGATGCATTTAAATTGATTGACTGATTCAAATCATCAAAAGGTGAATGATAAATATTTTGACTATAATTAATAAACCAGTTTAAGGCATCATCCTTAGATTTGTATTTAGGATCAATTCCCTCATACACTAAAATCGATGGTATTCCCGCTTTTGCAAACGATGCTTGATCTGACTTATAATACGACAACCAGTTTTCAAATTGATTAGGAATATTGGTAATTGATAGTCCTTGTTTAATAGCAACTTCATTGAATAATTCATTTATAGATGAATATTCTGAACCTATGCCGATAATTGAATTGAACTCATCAAATACAGCTAAGCCGTCAATGTTCACATTTGCTATGCACCTGTAAAGTGGAACAACAGGTGAAGAAACATAATATTGAGAACCTAACAATCCCTTCTCCTCAGCCGTTAAGCATAAAAAAATTATTGATCTGGCTAATTTTGGTTTAGTTTGATTTAAGGTTCTTGCAAGTTCTAAAAGTCCGCTAACACCCAAAGCATTGTCTGTTACTCCATTGTAAATTGAATCACCATTAATTTCAGTTCCAATTCCTAAATGATCATAATGTGCAGACACAATAATATAATTGTCTTTTAGCTGAGGATCGTCTCCTTCTAATAAGCCAATAATATTGGGTGAAAGAAAATCTCTCTCCTTAAAAAATCCCTTAAAAGATAATTCACAATTAAGATGAAAGCTTCGCATGTTATTATCATCGTACATTTTGTAGATATCGTCTAAGTCGAAAAGTGAATTGCGGAATAAATTTTTAGCAGCTAAAGGATTCATTAAGATGCTCAAGTTCTTATTCACCGAAGAGGCAAGGGTTACATTCTCAAAGGAAAATTCATTACTTGTTTTTATCCATTTCTCATCAGAATAATTCTTATCTGATGGAATAAGGATGCTTCCTACAGCACCGCGAGCAAGTGCAATCCGCTGCTTGGCTTCTGGTAAGCTATAAATTGTAGGTGCTTCTCCACTAAAATAGAAATCATCATCCGAACTTGGTTCACCTTCAATAAAAACTGCAATCTTTCCCTGAATATCAATTTGCTGGTAATCATTGTAATCGAATTCTGGTGCAGTAATACCATAGCCAACAAAAACAAGTGGTGAGGCCGAAGGAAGAAAAGTTTGTTCTCCGGATGTGTACAGCAAAAAATCTTTATTTAGTTTAAGAGAGTAGGTTTCAGTTTTATGATTAATCTTTACTTCCGATTCGTTTTGAGGCAAACTTCCATGCATCGGAATATACTGGAAATATGAATTATCATTTCCTACAGGCTTAAGATCTAATTCTGAAAATTTATCAGCTATGAATTTTGCGGCAATTTCCTCACCCAAGGAGCCTGTCCCTCTGCCTTGAAGTGAATCACTTCCTAAGAAATTTATGTATTCTCTTAAATTATTTTTAGAAAATAAATGAACTGGTTTGTTGTTGTCATCGTATTGAATCTGACTAAATACAAGTTGCGCCGAGAGATAAATTAAATTAATGCTAAAAATTATTTTCATCTTTCACTAACTATGCTGAGAAATTGCTTATTCAATCTTAACACTAATTTTTACAAGAATCAAAGTATTGCATTGTTCGTATAGAATCTATCAAACCGAGTTGTAGTTTAACCCTAATAATTCACATCTTTATATTTAAGAAGTACGTGTTAAGAAATTGTTAATTAATTTTAAAATTTTTGATTTCCTTCGATTATAAAGGAATAAGAGTTTCCATCTTGGATTGCAATTGTTCATTAAGTTTACTTTCTATATTTTTTAATAGCAATCTTAACAACACAAAAATTGAAATGATTTTACAATCAATATTTTAGACAAGGATAATTATTAAAAGTAGAGATTAACATGCCTTCATTTTTTAATACATGGTTACCTTTTATTTATCTTTATGGTGTCGGAGGAATATTCTTCGTATGTGGTTTAGTGATTGTAAAGAAATCTGGTGCATATAATCCATCCAATAAACGACACCGGTACTGGTGGAAAATTACAATCTTTGGTTTTTTTTATTTTATGATGATGCATGCTCTACTAATACTTGCAGCGCTTTATCTATAATTTAAAACAATATTAAATAAAATTATGGAAGTACATCACAGTTTAGGCACTACAACCGATTGGGTAGTAATGGTTATCTATTTTATTGCCATTATGATATTCGGTTCATATTTTTCTAAATACAACAGAACAACCACGGACTTTTTCTTTGGTGGAAGAAGGTTCGCCTGGTGGTTGATTGCCATGAGTATTCTTGCAACAGGTGTTAGTAGTCACAGCTTCATAAAATATTCAGCTAAAGGATTTGAAGCAGGTTTCTCATCCACTATGACTTATATGAACGATTGGTTCTTTGTTCCCTTTTTCATATTTGGTTGGCTTCCAATAATCGTCTACACAAAAATTAGATCCATCCCCGAATATTTTGAAAGAAGATTTTCTGCACTAACAAGATTTCTTGCTACTCTTCTACTTTTGTTTTATATGATCGGTTATGTTGGAATTGGATTTCTCACCATGGGTAAAGCTATACTACCGTTGCTTCCTCCCGAATTCACTCTTTTAGGAGTTCACTTTAATGTGACGCTGATGGGATTAATTTTCGTAATTGGATTGATTGTTGGCATTTATATTACATACGGTGGACAAACTGCAGTCATCTTCACCGATCTTGTCCAGGGATTTATGTTGCTTTTTGCAGGTTTGTTGATTTTCGTTTTAGGATTGGATTATTTAGGTGGGTTTAAAGTTTTCTGGAATTTGCTTCCAACTGAATGGAAACTACCTCTTGCTCATTTTAATGATCCACCCGGATTCAATTTTGTCGGGATTTTCTGGCAGGATACTGTTGCTGGGTCAGTTGGGTTTTTATTCATGAATATGGGACTCGTAATGCGATTCATGGCATGTAAGAGTGTTGATGAAGGACGTAAAGCTGCGATTTTTAATATTCTTTTCCTGGTACCGCTTTCTGCAATCGTCGTTGGAAACGCCGGATGGATTGGTAAAGCAATTTCGAGTGTTAATCCCTCTGTGATCACTCCAAATACAAATCCGGACGAAATATTTGTTGTGGTTTCAAATATAATTTCGCATCCCGGAGTATTCGGATTTATCATGGCATCCCTCGCTGCTGCATTAATGTCAACTGTTAGTACATTATTAAATGCAACTGCAGCAGTTTACATCAATGATATTCATCGCCCAGTTAAAAAATGGTTAACTAAAAAAGCTCAAAGCTGGAAAGAAGCAAATGAGCAGGAACTTTTATCAGCAAGAATTGCAACCGTTGTTCTTACTTTTTTAAGTGTTTTGTCGGTGATTCCTTTTAGCCAATTCCCAACTATTTACGAAGCGCACGGATATTTTCACTCAACACTTACTCCGCCTTTAGTTACCGCTATATTCCTCGGAGTATTTTGGAAAAGATACACTAATGCGGCAGTAATCGGAACGCTTGTTGGAGGTGTTGCTCTAATGGTGCTCGGAATGTATTATCCCAGACCGTTGATTCAAATTTTTGATCACGGAACAGCTTTCGATCCTGTACATCCATACACATACATTGGCGCATTGTATAATCTATTTGTTTGTTCCTTGTTTGCTGTTTTAGCTACTTTAACAACCAAACTGCAAATACAAATAGTTGGGAAGATAGAAAAACAAGAAAACCATAGATTAATAATGAGCACTTTTATCGCGGCTTCCTTTTTAATTTTCACAATGATTGTTTTTGACCTTGCCTCATTGCCTGTGTTATTCATTTTAACTTTTGTTATGGTTGCTTTAGTTGTTCTTGCGGCAAATTATTATATAGAATATAATCATGAAGAGAAAATTGATGGACTGACGGTATGGTCAATAAATAAAGCAAAAGAATATTTCAAGGGCAGCAAGATTAACGATCGTGAAGGTGAAAAAGTAAAAGTAAATTGGAAACTAAAAGATGGTGCAGACGATACAGTTCATTTCGCTAAGAGTGATATGATGCGAATGTCTGCCGAAGTTGGTGATCTTGTTTACATATGTGATGTAAGAAGGTATTTCGGCGGGCTTAAATCAGTTCATTCGGTTTATGGCGAACCTCATGATGAAGAAGGCACTGTTTATATTTCTAAAGAACATCTAGCTCAAGGACAATTTGTTAAAGACAAAATGCTAACCGCCGAAAAGGAAATGTGAAGTTTTAAGACAAGAAAATTTTCATACTTACAAATCTAGTTCGTTTGAGTTTTTGTTCTAATCTAGAAGAACTGCTTAATTAAAAGTAACACATGCATCTTCTAATCTAGTGGAAACCTGCGCATAGCTCCCTTTCAGCCTGAGGCTGATAAACTTGAGAAGGGACGAAGGGATGTGTATTTTTTTATTTGCTGATTTTGACATAATAAAAGGAAATGTGAGGTATTAAACTGAGGAGTTTCATTCTGATTCAGTAAAGTTGTTTTTGTCAGGTAATATAGTTTATCCGATTTGGGGTACCGCTTACTAACAGCAGTACATTTTTCTTTATTGCTTCAGTGTGAATGATTAGTTAATTTAATATTAAAAGAAGATGGAGAATTTTAATGGAATCGGTTGATAAATTAGCTCAAAAAGCTATTGGGCTTCGTCCTTTAGATCGAATTAAATTGGTGGAGGCAATTCTATTCAGTCTTGATAAACCTAACCCGGAAATTGAAAAATATTGGATTGCTGAAGCTGAAGCAAGATATGAAGCATATAAACGTGGGGAGCTTGAGGTAACTGATTGGAATGAAATTAAAAAAAGTTATATTCGTTGAAAATTCGTTTTATATCACCTGCTAGTATTGAATTGGATGAAGCCATTAAATACTATAATCATCAATTGCCAGGATTGGGATTTCGTTTTTTTCAGGAGGTTTCATCGTCTATTGATCGAATAAAATTAATTCCTGAGGCATGGACAAAAATAAGTGAAAATACACGACGGTGTATTTTAAAAGGTTTCCCTTATGCAATATTCTATGTACAAGAAAAAGAAGACATCCTGATTACAGCAGTTGCTAACCTCCATAGAAACCCTGAGCATTATAAATCTAGAATTAAATAATCTTCGATTTAATAATTATAATCCAATTCATGAGTTAATTACGATTGAGGAGCTGCATTTTCATTTTGGAATTTGAACCTGTGTAACTGTTTTCCATGCTATAGGAAAACCAAAAAAGAACATTATAAATATTTTTATCCCAACAATTACTTTTTTATCACTAGTTCGTTATCCTTCTTGTTTACATCAGGAATCTTTTCATCTCCCAACACAATTTTATCAAACTCACCTGGATTATCTAATTTGAACGTTGCAAATTTATTACCTGACTTCCAGACATCAGTAGCATTATAAATTTCTTTCACCGATTCGCCGGCTTTCAATAATGTAAGTTTAATTGGAACTGGGATATTCCCAATCTTTTCAATTTCAACTTCAAGTGAATTATTTTCTTGAACATAAGACTTAATTGCTAAGTCGGGGAATCCAAACTCAAAGAACCATGGCTTCCAGTACCATGATAGATTTTTTCCTAAATAATTATTAAAGGTGTTAAAAAAGTCATATGGTATTGGATGCTTACCATTCCAGCGATGGATGTATTCTTGAAGTGCTTTACGAAACGTATCTCCTCCTAAAAAATCTTGAAGGTAATAATAAGCAATTCCCGATCTTGCATAAGATGCTACTCGATATGATGTACCTCTTAATAATATTGAAGGAACTATAAGAGGCATTTCCATTTCTTTGCCAGAGAAGGCAGCATAACTATTGGCATTTCTTGAAACGGGATCACTACCCTCAACTTGTGACTGAAATTTCATAGGAAGCATAACAGCCATACCCTCATCCATCCATGCGTATTTTTTTTCGTTAATTCCCATATAGAAAGGAAAATATGTATGTGACGCTTCATGAGAAGTTAAATAAACGGTCCCGGCTAACGTGGAGGATGAACCATCATTAATTATCATAGGATATTCCATTCCTCCCCCGCCATTGAATACTGTAAATGACGGATAAGGAAATGGAACACCGGGCAGATCAGTGGAAAAATATTCCAAAGCATTTCTGGCAATCTCAGCAACACCATAGAAATCTTTGGAATCAGAATTATAAGCTGCGGAGACAAAAACTCTTCGATATGAATTATGATCAGGAATTAAGCTGACCGCATCCCATAAATAGTGATCACTGCATCCAAATGCAAAATCTGTAACATAATCTGCTTTGAATTGCCAAATGTTATTTCCTCTGCTTGATAAAAAAATATTTTTAGTTATGTAATCATCTTTTGTAATTATGTTTATTACCGTGTCGGAAGTGTGAGCCATTTCAAATTTGTTAAATGCAGATTCACTCAAAATATCTTTTGCATTTTGAAGAACACCCGTTGACCAAACAACAAATTTATCCGGAGTTTCAATCTCAACATCATAATTGTTAAAATCATTATACATTTCCTGTTCACCATTAAAATCAATCTTATCCCAGCCATCAATATCGTCGTAAACAGCTATTTGCGGATACCAGTAAGCTATAAGAAACGATGTAGAATCATAAACACCCATTCTGATGGGAGACCCAGCAGGAATTGTAAACTTCCAGTCAACAGCAATACTAACCGAGGAAATAGGTTTTATCTTTTCGCTAAGCTTAATTATAAGATTTGTATTAGTGAAATTAAGCGATGAATTATCATCGAGAATGATTGATTCATTATTTATTATCAATCGTTTTAACTCAATACCATCGGTTACCGATTCGGATGAGATCTGAAAGTTTCTTGCACTATTACTTTTGTAAAAGTTCTGATATAGCCGGATTACCAATTCGCTTAATGTATCCGGACTGTTATTGTAATATTTAATGGTTTCCGTTCCGTCAATAAACTTGTTGTAGGGATTAAATTTTATTTTAATTTTATAATCGGCGGAGTTCTGCCAATAATTTTCGCCCGGGTTACCATCTTTTGAACGAGTTCCATTCGCAAATGCTTTTTGAATGTTCAATGGAACAAATTCATCCTGAGCATAAACAAATGGAACTAAAAGTAAAAAAGAGATAACAAAGATTTTTCTCATGCGACCATCTTTAATTTATTGTTCGAATAGTGAATGATTTGAATTGGAATTAGTTTTTTTCTTACCAAATCTTTCATAAGCAAGATGAGTTACTTCCCTTCCTCTTGGAGTTCGCTGAATATAACCCTGTTGAATTAAAAATGGCTCATACACTTCTTCAATCGTCCCAGGATCTTCATTTACAGAAACCGCCAGCGTATTTAGTCCAACTGGACCGCCGCGATATTTTTCTATAATTGCTAATATTATATCCTTATCCATTTGGTCTAAGCCATACTCATCAACCTCCAATGCTTTAAGTGCTTTCCTGGAAACTTCAAGATCAATTGCTTTTTTATCTTCATAATCTGCAAAGTCACGAGTTCGTCTTAAAAGTCTATTCGCGATTCTCGGAGTACCTCGTGAACGTTTTGCAATTTCATAAGAGGCATCATTATTTATTTTTAGTTTTAAAATTGAAGAGGAACGACGCACAATTTTTTCAAGAGTTTCAGCATCGTAATAATCTAAACGAAATTTTATTCCAAACCTGTCACGTAAAGGAGATGAAAGCATTCCAGCTCTTGTTGTAGCACCAACTAAAGTATACTTCGGTAAACTTATTTGAACTGACCTTGCATTTGGCCCGCTGTCAATCATTATATCGAGCTTGTAGTCTTCCATTGCCGAATAGAGATATTCTTCTATCACAGGACTTAAGCGATGAATTTCATCAATGAATAAAACTGATTTTTCTTCGAGGTTAGTTAAAATTCCTGCCAAATCACCCGGCTTTTCTAAAACAGGTCCAGATGTAATTTTGAGTTTAACTCCCATTTCATTTGCAACAATGTGTGCAAGAGTTGTTTTACCAAGACCCGGAGGTCCTGTCAACAAAACGTGATCAAGAGCTTCGTCTCGTTTTTTTGCTGCTGAAATGAAAACATTAAGATTATCAGTAACGCTTTTTTGACCATCAAATTCAGAAATAAATTTTGGGCGAAGTGTCTGCTCCAATATTTTTTCTTCTTCAGTTAATTCCGGATTTGTGCTTGGGGATTTTCTCATCTGCAAAAATATTTTAAGTGATTATTTCTTTGTTTCTTATCTTTAAACGATGAATAACTACAACCATAATAGTCATTGTAATAATCATTAAAAAAGCCGAGACAGTAGTATTCCAAACATTCAAACTTTTATCAAACAATAAAATCAAGCCAGGACTCCATGCACTGCCAAAAAGTATTACTAAATGAGCTACATATATCGATAAAGTATTCCTTCCTATCAGCACAAGTAATTTGGGTATACTATTTAATTTTAAAGATACAAAGGAAACAATTGAATTTAATATTAAAACAAATCCAACACGCAGAGAAAGAAGTCCGTAAGAATCTGTTAGGTATTTGATAACTTCATTTTGTGTGCTGTTGTAAATTATTTTGCTGATGGCAAACAGAAAAATCAGCAGCGATCCCATTATCGCAAGTTTCAAACTAAACCGAGTTGTTTTGAATATAAAAGATTTTTTAGCAAGATAACTTCCGAGCATTGCACCGCAAAGTAAATATCCAACCCAGGGGAAAAGAGGAAATAACGACCCGGTTTTCTCATAAAAATATGCCGCAATTGGTACCGGGAAATAATTGGTCCAACTTATCTGCGCAATAAATGGCCAAAGTCCGAAAAAGAAAAGTGCTCCTAACGAAAATATAAGAGTATCTCTGTTCCCAACTTTTTCAGAAATGAAAGCAAATAACATGATAAAGAGGATTCCGAATCCAATAAGATGAAGTACATCGACAGTGAAAAATATAGCCCATTGTTCAGGTGTTACATCAGAAAAAACTACAACTGTTGCAGTGGGATAACGGATTAGATATCCCAAACCGACAAGCAATAAAAATCTGAAAATTCCTTTTTTAACTCGATGGTTCTTGAGAAAAGGTTCTTTTGCTAATCTTAACAAATAAGTAAATACTGTTCCCGCGGTAAAAAGAAAAATAGGTGCGGTCATTCCTCGCATAAAAAACCATATAGAAAATATGGTGGAATCAAAATTTCTATAATCATTTGAGAGAAGAACATCTACCGTATGTCCCTGAACCATTTGAAGCACGGCAAATGCTCTTAAGAGATCGATAAAGATTATTCTATTCTTCTTAGAATTAAATGTCATTTAGAAATTAGAAACTCAATTAACTTGATGTAAAATAAGAATTCAGTTGAATAAAGTGAAATGAATTATTTGGTGAAAGAATATTTGTCAGTTTAGTTAAATTTTATTTATAGACATTATGGTATAAAAATAAAAAAGCCCATCACAATGATGGGCTTTCACATTCATCTATTTCAGAACTTATCTTACGCTAATCGTTCTTGGTTTTACTCTATCATGTTTAGGAAGCTTTACAACAAGCTGACCGTTCTCAAACCTAGCTTCGATTCTTGTTTCATCAATACTATTTGAGATATTAAACTTTCTGTAGTAATTACCAATTTCATTTTCGTTAAGAATATAATTTCTTTTGATTGCTTCAGAGAAATTTATTCTTCCGAAGATAGCAAGAGAAGTATCTTCCAGTTTAAGCTGTACGTTCTCTCTTGGAACTCCCGGCATATTTGCTGTTAAAACAAATTCATCTTCTGATTCATAAATATCAGTCAATGGCGCTAAGAAAGTTTCCTTCTCAAGAATTTCATCAATTGATGAATGCTCAGTTTCCTTTACTGAAACTAGATCTTTATTATTATTTTTTTCGTTATTCATATTATCCTCTTGTAATTTTTATAATTTTCAATTAATTAATGTGTTATTGCTTTTTCTTATTCTTTTCGTTTTCATCATCTACAACTTCGTATGAAGCATCCTGCACTTCTTTCTCATCTTTTTTTGTCTGTTCGCCGGTTTCTTGTGGACCGCTTTGTGGACCTTCGTGAGGAGCTTGTCCGGCAGCACCAGCTTGTGCATAAAGTTCGGAAGCTACTTCACTCCATATTTTGTTGAGTGATTCGGTTGCAGATTTAATCTGACCTGAATTATTTGCAGCGATTGCATCTTCAACCTTTTTAATTTCAGTTTCCAGTTTAGCTTTTGAAGCTGCAGACATTTTATCACCCATTTCGCTTATCTGTTTTTTAGTCTGGAATACCAAACTATCGGCTTGATTTTTTATCTCAACTGCTTCCTTTTTACTCTTATCTTCAGCAGCATGTTCGGTTGCATCTCTTCTCATTTTTTCTACTTCTTCTTTTGATAACCCGCTCGAAGAAGTAATTCTTATACTTTGTTCTTTATTGGTAGCTTTATCTTTTGCAGCAACATGAAGAATACCATTAGAATCAATATCAAAAGTAACTTCAATTTGAGGTACACCTCTAGGAGCAGGCGGAATTCCATCTAAATGAAATCTGCCTAATGTCCTGTTATCTGCCGCCATTGGTCTTTCACCTTGCAGAACGTTAATTTCTACTGATGGTTGACTGTCAGAAGCGGTTGAAAATATTTCACTCTTTTTAGTAGGGATAGTAGTGTTTGCCTCGATCAATCTGGTCATTACACCACCAAGAGTTTCAATACCGAGAGCAAGTGGAGTTACATCCAGAAGGAGAACATCCTTGATATCGCCCGTTAATACACCGCCTTGAATTGCAGCTCCAATTGCTACGACTTCATCCGGATTTACTCCTTTATGGGGCTCCTTTCCAAAAATGTTTTTCACTAATTCCTGAACCATGGGAATTCTTGTTGAACCTCCAACAAGAATTACTTCATCAATATCTTTTGCGGAATAGCCTGAATCTTTAAGTGCTGTCTCACAAGGTACTTTTGTTCGGTTAACTAAGTCATCAATTAACTGTTCAAGTTTGGAGCGTGAAAGTGTAATATTTAAATGTTTAGGACCATCCTGGGTTGCAGTTATAAAAGGAAGATTAACATCAGTCGAGACTGATGAAGATAATTCTATCTTAGCTTTTTCAGCAGCTTCTTTTAATCTCTGTAAAGCCATCGGATCTTTGCGTAAATCTATTCCCTCATTTTTCTTGAATTCATCTGCAAGAAAATCAACTACTCTTTGATCGAAATCGTCTCCGCCTAAATGTCCATCGCCATTAGTAGATTTAACTTCAAATACTCCATCACCAAGTTCAAGAATCGAAACATCAAAAGTTCCACCTCCAAGATCATAAATGGCGACCTTATGATATTTTTCCTTTTTATCCAATCCATAAGCTAAAGCGGCAGCAGTCGGCTCATTAATTATTCTTCTAACATTTAATCCTGCAATTTCACCGGCATCTTTTGTTGCCTGTCGCTGCGAATCATTAAAATAAGCCGGGACTGTAATGACAGCCTCGGTGACAGGCTGACCTAAATAATCTTCGGCAGTTTTTTTCATTTTTTGAAGAATCATGGCACTGATTTCCGGTGGTGAATAAACTCGATCACCTATTTTAACTCTGGCGGAATTGCCATCACCGGGAATTACTTCATAAGGCACTTTAGTTTTTTCCTCACGAACCTCATCAATAAATCTTCCCATGAATCTCTTAATTGAAAAGACTGTGTTTTTAGGATTTGTTATTGCTTGTCTTTTTGCAGGTTGACCAACTAATCTCTCGCCTGTTTTGGTGAATCCGACAACAGATGGAGTTGTTCTTCCACCTTCTGAATTTGGTATGACAACCGGATCGTTACCTTCCATAACCGAAACACATGAGTTTGTTGTTCCTAAGTCTATTCCGATAATTTTTCCCATTAAAATTTTCTCCTTTTATAATGTACTATGATAAAATAATTTTATAATTAATATTTTTTTACTTGATTTGAATCTGTCGTTCTTTAACAGGTTTGTGTGTTGCTTTTTCAAGACTTATTTTAAGTATTCCATTCTCAAACTCTGCATTAGCAGAATCGGGATTAATTTCTTCATGCAAAGTGAATGATCTTGCAAATGGACCATAAATTCTCTCATTTCGAATTAATGCCTTCTGCTTTTTATCTTCACTAAATTTTTTCTCACCTTTGATGGTAAGAATATTATCTTCGAGTGAAATATTGATATCCTCTTTTTTGAGACCGGGAATTTCAGCTTCGAAATAAATATTTTTTTCATCTTCGGAAATATCTATCTTTGGTAAGAATGTATTATTATAATCGAAGTTTGAAGGAAATTCTCCGAAAAATCTGTGGACTTTGTCTCCAAGATTTTCGAAATCTCTTAAGGGTTCAAATTTAATAAGTGTCATTTTCGTTTCTCCATTGTTAGTAATTAATTCTTTTATTGCAAATTACTAATAAAGATATGTGCCAGAACGGGAAAGTGCGAAAATTGGCGTTAACATGGACTTTCTGGTTAAGGACATTTTAACGAATTTATTCAACTTGGCATAAGATGCGTCTAAAAGGCAGAGATAATCAACTTATGGCTGTATGTCAGCCACTTTACCAATGAACGATAAATCTGAAAAAACACATGGATAGCTTATTCAGGATTGATGATTTTGACATAAAACTCGATACCGAAATTATCGGGCGTAATTTTATTTATTGCGAAGAGATTGATTCTACAAATGATTATCTCGGTAAACCCGAGTCAGATAAACTTCCCAACGGAACCGTTCTTTTAGCCGAGTATCAAACTAAAGGTAAAGGAAGAAAGGATAGAGTATGGCAGAGTCAAAAAGGGCAAAACCTCACATTTTCTATTCTTCTTAATAATAGAAAATTTCTGCCCGAAAATTTGAACATTCTCAATTTCACTGTTGCTCTTTCCATAGCATTGCCTCTTGAGTATCATTACCGATTGAAGGCAAACTTGAAATGGCCAAACGATGTTCTTATTAATTCTAAAAAAGCGGCAGGTATTCTACTGGAGTCTGTTTTTGAAGGATCAAAGGTGAAACGGCTGATAATCGGAGTCGGAATAAATATTAATCAAACAATTTTCCCGGCCAAATTTATTTATCCTCCGACCTCTTTAAGAAATGAACTTGGCAAAAATGTAAAGCGGGAAATCTTTCTTGCCGAGTTTCTTAATTCATTTGAAGAACTGCTGCAAAAAACAATTCAAAATAAACATACTATTCTGAATGACTGGAAAGCACGCTGCGATATGATCGGGAAAAGAATTACCATTGTTGAAGGTGAGAAAATATTAGATGGCATATTTGAAGACATTGATGACAATGGATTTTTGCTCCTAAAAGTAAAGGGAAAAACCGAGGTTATTCACTTTGGAGATGTAAGCGCTAGACGGTAAGATTTGTGTCCAGCCCCGTTACTTTTTGCACCTTCTTGCCATGTTATTCTATAAAGATGCTTACACAAGCAATTGTAAAATGTTGGAAACCGTTTCTTTCATTTCTTTTCTTGGAACTATAACGTCTATAAAACCATGTTCTAGAAGAAATTCGGATCTCTGAAATCCTTCAGGTAAATCTTTTCCAATAGTTTGACGTATAACTCTTGGTCCCGCAAAACCGATAAGCGCTTGTGGTTCAGCGATATTAATATCGCCAAGCATTGCATAGCTTGCGGTTGTTCCACCCGTAGTTGGATCTGTAACGATTGAAATGTAGGGAATTTTTGCTTCGGACAAACGGGCTAATCTTGAACTTGTTTTCGCCATTTGCATAAGCGAAAATGCTCCTTCCATCATTCTTGCACCGCCGCTTGCAGAAATAATTATCAGCGGAATTTTATTTTTATAAGCTGTGTCTGCAAGTCGTGCTATTTTTTCACCAACCACTGAGCCCATACTTCCACCGATGAACTTAAAATCCATACAGCCAAATGCAACATCCTTTTTATTTAGCTTTCCGGTTCCGGTTCTGATAGCATCGTACAATCCTAACTTTTTAATCGTATCATTAATTCTACTGGAATATTTTTTAGTATCTACAAATTCAAGAGGATCAGCCGATCGCATTTTCTTGTTTATTTCTTTGAATGATCCTTCATCTAACAGAATCTTTATATACTCATAGCTTCCAATTCTAAAGTGATAATTACATTTTTGGCAAGTCCAAAGATTTGTTTCCAACTGTTTCTTATGAATTATTTCATTACAGCTTGGGCATTTTTCCCACAAACCGTCTGGCAATTCCTTTTTAAAAGTATTGGGAGAAATATTTTCTTTAGATCTTTTGAACCAAGCCATTAGTTGCTCGCTTTATTTACATCTGCGAAAATTGTAATAACCTTGTTTGGTTCTTCAGGATCATTTGATGAAACTGTGATTGTTCGGCTCATTCTTCCTTGTCTGTTTTTAGTGTCCAAATCAACTTTGATCGTACCATCTTTACCCGGCTCAATTTTTTTACTGCTTACCAATGCTGCTGTGCAGCCGCATGATGTTTTGATATCCTTAATATCTAAACTAGTTTTTCCATTATTAATAAATTTGAAAGTATGACTGACAACATTACCTTCCTTAACTTTTCCAAAATCAAATTGTGTTTCGGGAAAGTATATCTTTGGTAATTTTTCTGAAGTTAGCGAAGTACCGGGAGCTAAAATGTTTCCGCTTATCTTCAACCTAATTTCTTTATTGGATGGATCGCTAGTTACGACGTAAACATACTTCTGTTGTGCTCCTAATCTTCCTGAAGAATTAAATGCAACTTTAATTGCTGTTGATTCACCCGGTTTTAATTCTGATTTATCCGGTTTTGCTGCAGTGCAGCCGCAGGATGCACGGACATCAGTAATTTTTAATAGGTCGCCGCCTGTATTGGTAATCATAAAATTATATTCGACCATTTTACCCTGTTCGATATTTCCAAAGTCATATTCAGTGCTTTGTACTGTCGCTTTGGGTGACATTAATTGAGCAAATGTAATTGATAAACTAATAAATGATAAGGTTAGAACTTTTTTAATCATAGTGTTTTATCCCTTACAATAAATTTTTTAAGATAATTTGGTTCAAGAAAATCAAATTCATTTTTTAGTATCTCATTGCCAAAGTATTTAGCCCACTTTGCAACATATTCCGGTTTCGGACTGTTAATTGCCCGCTTTTGATTAACCGGTTCAGAACTGAATGATGCATTACCGTAAACCGGACAATCTTTTTCAATGTTAATTTGATCAGATGCTTTTACAATCTCCAAAACCCGTGCAAATATATAATTATTAGCTCTAACTTTAAACTTAGCAAAATATATCTCTTCTGAATTTACCTTATTGGCTATAACGAATTCTGTACCATCATTTAATTGATTTGATAACTGAAATGCGAGCGCTTCAAATGTTGGTACAGGAATTATGGGAAGTGATGCTCCAAACGCTATGCCCTTTGCCGCTGACATACCGATTCGTAATCCGGTAAAAGAACCCGGTCCAGCCGAGACTGCTAAAGCTTTTAAATCTTTTAATAAAATTCCGGATGCTTTAATAACGGAATCAATGATTTCAAAAATCTTTTCAGCGTGAGAATTTTTAAGATTTACATTCATCTCGAAGAATTTATTCTCATCAAAGTAAACACAGGCGCCGCAGCAGCTTTGCGATGTTTCAATTGACAATATTGGAAGCTTATCAAGCATTTCGAAGAATTCGTATTTCTCTGCTGTTATCTGAATTCATTTTGAAATTTATCTCGATTCTTTTATGTGGTAACACCTCAGGAAATAAATTCCCCCATTCAATAAATACAATTGCATCTTTATCATTCAAGTAATCATCAAAACCGATATTGAAAAGTTCTTTTATGGATTTTAATCTATAAAAATCAATATGATAGAATTTGAAAGAATTTTTGTACTCATTTACAATTGCGAAGGAAGGGCTGTTTACCCATGTTATCCCATAATTAATCAATGTTTTTTTAACGAAAAAAGTTTTTCCTGCACCTAATTCACCAGATAAAACAACAACTTCACCTCCGGTTAAAACTGCAGCAAATGATTTTGCGATTGTTTCAGTTTCACTTTCCGATTCAACAACCGCTTTAAATGGAAATTCCATTTTACTTTGGTTCCATTGTTATTACGGGCAGTAACATTTCATCAAGCGAAACTCCGCCATGTTGAAATGTATCTTTGTAATGAGTTAAGTATTTGTGATACTCAGTGGGGTAAACAAAATAATAATCTTCTTTTGCGATGATGTAGTTGATCGTAACACCGCGTTTAGGAAGTTTATAATCCCCAGCATTTTTAATATAAATTGCATGTTTCTCATCAACTTTGAGATTTCTACCATACTTAAAACGTAAGTTTGATGATGCTTCCCTATCACCTAAAACTTTTGCACCTCGTAAAGCTCTAATACTTCCATGATCTGTTGTGATGATTATTTTCGATTTCTTTAATGAAGAAATAGATTTTAAAGTTGATAACAGCGATGAATGTGTGAACCAGCTATTTGTTAACGAACGGTAAGCAGATTCATCCGGAGCAATTTCTTTCAAAATATCTGAATCTGATCGTCCGTGTGCGATCATATCTAAAAAATTAACAACAACGGCAGTGAGATGAGTGTTCTGATATGATAAAATATTATGTTCAAAATTTCTACCGACTTCCGGATCAATTATCTTAATATACTTCAAATCATTTTTTAATTTAATTTTTTTTCGATCAAGGAAAAGTTGCAGCAATTCCCTTTCATATTTGTTCATACTGTTTTCATCATCATCACCGCTCTGCCATAATTGAGGATAGTACTTTTCTATTTCTGATGGATATAATCCGCCGAAAAGAGAATTTCGAGCATAGGGAGTCGATGTCGGTAAAATGGAATAATAATAGCTTTTATCAATTTTGAAATAATTTGTTAAGTGCTTTTCCATTATAAGCCATTGATCTAAACGAAGACAATCCAAAACGAAGAGAAACACATTATCATGATTTTTAATTTCATCAACCAGATATTTGTTCAGAATATCTACGGTCAAAGTCGGCCTGTCATATTCTACAGATGAATTTATCCATTCACGATAATTGTGCTCAATAAATTTTGAAAATTCTTTATTTGCTTCCCGCTTTTGATCTATGAAAGTTTGGCGCAAACCAATTTCCGGATGAACATCAAGCTCAAGGTCCCAATTGACAAGTTTTAAATAAATTTCAATCCACTCGTCAGAATTAAGGTTTTGTAACATAGCTTGCGAAATCTGGTTAAAGTCCTGAAGATAATCCATCGCTGCATGTTCACCGGTGATTTTTTTGCCTTCAAGAATTTTTTTACATACTAATAAAACTTGACTGGGATTAACAGGTTTCGTTAAATAATCGGAAATTTTATAACCAATTGCTTCATTCATCAATCTTTCTTCTTCATTCTTAGTTACCATAACAACGGGAATGTTTGCATTGTAATCTTTAATTTGTGAAAGAGTTTCCAATCCGCCCATTCCAGCCATCATTTCATCAAGAAAAATCAGATCATAATCTTTTTCCTTAACAGATGAAACTGCATCTTCACCATTTGTTACAGTATCAACGGTGAATCCTTTTTCCGATAAAAAGATAATATGAGAACGTAAAAGCTCTATCTCATCATCAACCCACAATATTCTATTCTTCTTTATCATTTGACCTTTTAGTATTTAATTATGAAAAATTAGTTTGCAAAATTGAAAACTTAAACCCAAAGAACGTTACCTAAAATTTTTTTAATAATTGGTAGGGCGACCAGATTGGTCGACCTTACAAAATTAAAGGTTCAGAATTTTCTACTAACCCCGTTCCTTTAGAAAGAGTCGCATAAGCCAGAAAAAGACATTGCGAGTCCGTTAGTTAGCGGACGAAGCAATCTCAGATTTAGTTGGATTAATTAATTTAAGATTGCTTCATCCCGATAAGCCGTACAGCAAACCGAAAAATCGGGATTCGCAATGACAATACAAATATTTTGCAACACACCTTTTAGTTTGTGTGGTAATCTTTTAAGACAACATGGATTAATTCAAACCATAAACCACTTGCATAGAGTAAATTACTGAATTGAAATATGAACATCTAATCCGGCTTCGTTAGTTGTTGTCGGAGGAATTCTTGCTGCTCCTTCAGGCTCAACTGATGATCTGCGATAGAAAATAGATAATGTAACCTTTGAACTTATGGTATATTTAATTCTCGGTTCGAACGTAGTTCTTATAGTACCATCTTTGGGAGTACCGTCTTCAATGAAATCGGTCATGTCATAAATTACAGTAGAATTTTTAGTGCTGCTATAAGAAAATGTAAACTCAATGTCGTTCTTTAACGAAATTCCGAATAGGGGTAGTTCAAATCCGCTCTTTGAATATCCTGCAGTTATTCCAATATCTTTTGAAAATGTCTCGGTAATATTTCTTGTGGAATTTCCTAAATCAAAACTTGTTCGTGTGGAATATTTAAAGCTGCTGATTAAGCTGCCGCCCCAAAGGTCCCCAAAAGTAAAATTAAAACCTGCTAAAGGTGCAAATGCATAATCAATTCTTTGAGTTAAAATTTCTTTATTTCCATCGGGTGTTAATTTCCATCCTTCAGTGTATCCAGATTTATATTCGTGCGTCAAGCTAACTCTTTTAGCAAAGGATTTGAATAAGAAGAAAGTTTCCAAACCATCCCATGATATTCTCCAGTTTGGACGGGGAACATATTTTACAAAATCCTTTAAGAATCCGAGCTTTGAAAAGATTGGAAAGCTTTCGAATCCTTGGACAAAAGCTGCAGATAAATTTTCTCTTGGATTGGGTGAATCCGGATTATATAATTCGTTTACATGTTTTATCCCGCTTTTGAAAACACTTAAAAACAATGATGGTGGAAAAGATAAAAACGATCTATCTATTGTTCCTGAAGAAGTAATGTTGGTAATGGTAGTTGTGCCTGTTGCATCGGATCGTAAATTGGTGCTTCTATTGATTGACCAGCCAACTCTCCAATTAAGATCTATTTTCGCTCCCTCCCAAAGCGGCCGAGAAGTTTTGAAGTCAAAACTATTTTTTTGGGAGAACACGTCTTGCAAATTTCCATCAGGAGCGCGGGGACCAACATCATCGTTCAATCCCAGCATGAATCCACGTGAAGGTCCGTTACCGGCGTTAAACATTATTCCCCAAAAATTATAAAAACCAGTTCCCTTTCCGGCAATTCCAGATTTCGAAACATTGTTGTCACTGGAAAAACTAAAGTTGATTGTTTCATAATCAAACAAAAGAACCTTGGTAAATGTTTTTAAGAATTTTAGGGCATTTACAATAATTGATTTTTTAGGTGTTCCATCAATCAGTGAATCTCCGACCATTGATGAATCAGATAGAATGGTTTGAAGCGAATCAGCTTTGATTTTATTCGTGGTATCAGGTGATTGTTCATTCTTGGTTTCTTCACCTACAATCCTTTCTCTTCCTCTAGTCCGATTAGTTTGCGTTTGGGTCTGAATAGGTGGCGTAACCTTTTCATCAGGAGTTTCCTGAAAGAGCGGCTGCATCAGAGATTTAAGTTTTAAAGTAAGTGTTGCATTCACTTTACTCCCGAATCCCGCTC
Source organism: Ignavibacteriaceae bacterium (assembly GCA_036722835.1). GTDB lineage: Bacteria > Bacteroidota > Ignavibacteria > Ignavibacteriales > Ignavibacteriaceae > XYD12-FULL-36-8. Next base: position 32,285 of record DAIMIJ010000003.1, read on the forward strand.
CTCTTCCTAAAACTTCCTGTCTGAAATCATTACTCCAGCTATAGCTTGCAGAATATCCAGCACTTACGGTGAAGAACTTATTAATATCCCACAATGAAGGAAGTCTTGGTGAAGTTCTGAAATCAACAGATTGCTGATACTGATAATCTTTACCGAAAAATTTTCCGGAAAATATTTCTCTCCAAATTTCACTTTCGGATCTTTGTTGACCAAATTGATCAGTTTCAATAAACGCCAGAGATGAGCTAATGTTAACATTGTAATTGGTACTGAGGTTAAGCAATCCGCCTTCGGTAATTTTCCATGCAAGATTAAATCCTCTGGAAGTTGTAAAATCTCGCGAGATAATTTCTTTCGCATCAATATTATTTTGAGGACGCGATAGATTTACATTTCTATTTCTCCTTGCTGTTAGATTAAGAGAAAAATTCTGTGGTGTGAAATATATTTTTGTATTTCTATAATCAACAAGCAATGAAATTATTGAACCAATAATCGGAATGTTCGCCGGATAAATAAAATAATCCGGACTAAGGTTCAATCCATAACTTAGGTTTGCATTCCAAATCCAGCTCTTATTGTTCAGTACTGTCGGACTTCTACTAAATGTCTTATTATAATTAAAGCCCATTGTGACTGAATTAAAAGAATCTCTTATGAACCAAAGCTTAGTAGGTATTTTAAGCTTTATGTTTGAAAGAGACCATGAATCCGAGACATTTACAGTTTGCGATTCAGAAATTAATTGCTCTGGAGTTTTTGTAGTTGTCTTTGCTGAATCATTTCTAATATTTCTAAGCTGCTGCGCTGCTTCATCAACTTTCACGTCAGTTCCTGGAAGATAAAGTGGTTTTCCAATTGATTCTGAGTGCGAATAATTTATTCTAAGATTACTTTCCGGCAAATTTATCGGCAGTAACTTTAAAATGTCGAGGTCTGCAGACGCTGCCCAATTTTTTGATTCAACTCGAGAACCGAACCTGTCTGCAAGCCGATGAAAATAAGGATCAGTTCGACTCATGTTGAAATTGACAGAAAGCAGATCTGCCATTTTGATTGAAGTAGACATGCTGTAAGCCCAACCAGGCGTATCTTCTGCCCCGATGACACGAAGTTCGTTAACCCAAACTTCTCCTGATATGCTTCCGATTGAATTAGGATTTGTAGTGTTGTAGATTCCCACCATTAAAAATTTCACTTGAGTTAAAGTCGGAATTCCTTTTACTAAATAGAAATGGCCGGGTAATCCCGGCACCGGTATTTTAACTCTTTGACTAATTGAATCTCTTCCTTGTTTAATTGAAGTCAATTCGGAGAATAAAATATTTATCTCATTCCATCCAGGTCTAACCGGTTGACGATATTCATAATAATTGTTTGAATCAGTACCAAACCTGAAGTAAACTTCTGCATTATAATTTTCATCAAGTGAAGAAACTGAAGTTGGGCCAGGATTATTATCGCCGTGAATAAATAATTTCATCTCTTTGTAGTTAAAAACATCGAGCGGACGATACATATATCTTACAGCTTCTCTTGATTCCCCATCCGGAAGATTCTGAAGAATAAGATTTAATGACTGTTCATTGCGAAATACTTGCTCATCAGGTTTGGTTCTGTCTCTCTCTTGATTGACACCGGGAGGAATTTCATAATCCGGATTATCCTCATAGCTGATTACTGAGACAGATAATACCGTATCCTGCGGGAGTACCTTTTGCCACTGGCTTCCAACAAGATTAAACTCTGCAAAACGGAGATGAACTGCTTGATCAACACCTGTTACAAAAAATCTGATAGCTTCAACAGTAGTAAAACTCGGATCACCAACTTTTGTAAGAGTGTCCTTCAAAGGAATGCGGTATAAATACCAGCCTGCATTGTCACCACCGCCGGAGATAAACTTATTTGTTGAGGCGCTCGTATCAAGTGGTATTTCATATCTAAAAAAGCTGTTGATTAAATTTATGTTACCATTTCTATTTAAATCTTCAGTATCGGGCAATCGTCCAATATCGCTTAATATTGCGTTACCTTGTGCACCGTTAATGCTGTAATAATCAAAAATAGACTTAATACTTGCGGTTTGTGTAAAAGTGAAATTATCACCACTCGGATCAGAATCTGTGCTATTGAAATTTACTCTTTCTTGATCGTCCGTCAAACCGTCAATTCCTGTATCTTCCTTTCCGTCAACATCAATTGCATCGTTGCCATCCTTATCTTCAGTGTCAAGTGTTCTATTGGGAATTACATCTTCACTTATTCTTCCTATATCAATATAAACTTTTGAATTTATTGGAGCGTTTTCAACCTTTAACCAAAATTCAATGAACTCAACATTTTCTTCCACAAGATTACTTGCAGTTGATGAAAGCAGCTTCATAATTCCACCCCAATTTTTATTACGATCTTGTAAAGACGGAGTGTAGTTATAAGTTCCCTGTGTGTCAGGAAGAAAAACATAATCCATTACCGTAACATTATCTTCCTGTTTAGATACACGTTTTCTTGATCCCCAAATATCCTGAACACGAACATCTGAAGGCGTTGCTGTGTACCAAAAACTTTTTGCTTTGAAGTTCATCAATTCTTGATCTGAAAATGCCGGTAAAGTCGGAAGCTCCCGCGGTGGACTAAGTTCTTTCCATGCAGTATAGGAAACACCAACGGGAATAATTCGTTTTGCGCCTTCAAAATCATCTATGTAAGCAATGCTGCTTCCATTATCAGAAACTATTGTACTTTTCTTCGTGTTTGGATCCGGATTGATATATGCAAACTCACCCTGCAATGTAAAACTTGACATTTGTTTAGTTGATATTACTTTATCTAAAAGCTTTGTGAGAAAAGGAAGATCACCGCTTGTGCTAAAATCCAAACCGTAAATGGTATTACTTAACGGCTCTTCACCAATTCTTACTTTATCGCTTAAAGTTTGTTGATTAAGATTTAGAACAGAAAAACCAAGCTTTGTTTTCTGTGAAAAATCAAAAATTCCCCTGGCTCCCAACAATGTTTTTGATGCAAGCTGGAAAAGATCATTCTGTTCGTAAGTAATTTTTAAATCAGCACCGGGAACAAGAGCAGCATCATTTCTAATTGTTAGCTGTCCGATGTTATAATCAACTATGTAATCAATTCCTGGAGTCAATTCTCGTCCGCTTAATCTTACACGGACAGAATTTTCAACCACATTAAAACCTAATTGATAGATCGAGCTTGCCTCACCGGAATATTTTCCTGTAAGTATCCATTTATCTTTTACTTTTTGCTGTTGAGCAAAAGTTTTTGTTGTGTCATAAACCAATTGAAACTTAAGCGAATCACCATTTTGCAAATCGGTTGGAATATTTCTGCCAAAAGGTTCGAGCACAGGAAAAATAATTTCACCGGTTTGAGGAATGATGGTTAAATTAGTACGCCAATCAAAAACGTTATCAGGACTTGCTTGATCCGCAGCGTCATAATTATCAAAACCAAATGCATTCAGTAATCGGACATTTCCTTGTCCACCGGGTAATTCAACAACAGGATCCTGACCTGAGACTTCATACTTAACCTGAAATTCAAATCCTTCTTTTTTAATGTTTCTTCCGCCAACCGGATAAATATTTTTTAATTGGAGTTTCCATGCTTGTGCAAAATTTCCGCCAGGTTGAAGATTTGCCGGTTTAATTAGTTTCAATATCAGTCTTTGAGAATCAGTGGCTGCAGAACTAATAAACTCACCATAATAACCATCATCTTGCGCTCCCGGACCATTTTCAACTCTATATGCTACTGCAATTATATCATCATTATTAATTTGAGTGTTGAACGTTAAAAATCCCGTGTATTCGTTAAGGTTGTAGTCATCACCTTTAGTAAGCAAACGAAACCTTCCTGTTTCACTTTCACCCGGTTTAGGTGTAATTGCTAAACGATTAGTGCTATCATATTTTTCATTAGAAAGTATCTGAGGCAAATTAATATATGCATTTGCCAATCTTTCTTTAGCAGGATCTTTTCCAATAGTTTGTATTGATTTCCAAACTTCAATGTCTTTGATTAAAAAACGTGTATCAATTTCAGGCGTTGCATTATCATAATATCTTTGAAATAGATTGAGATCAGTGTTTTGGCTTGCATAAATGGTATCAACAAAATAATGATTGGTTGAATAGTCGTAACCTCTTTTTTCAAATGTTTGGGATGTTGTTCCGCCCGAAACTGAAACTTCTTTTACTTCACCTTTTTTTTGGCTCGCTATAGTTGTTAGCGATAAGGGACCAACCTTAAAGTTGGCTTTAACGCCAAAGAGAGCTTCACTTCCGCCAACTAAAGGAGAAGTCTGTAATGAAACGTTTCCAGCTTCAACACTTTGAACTATTTCATCTTCATAACCGGTGTATTTTATCTTTAGCTGATTTTCATATTCAAATGTTCTTTCAGTATTCCAATCGGCAACAATATTAAGTTTATCTCCTATCGTTCCGCTTACATTAATTTGCACTTGCTGCTTGAAGTCCGGTTCATTTCTTGTGTTGCCAAGACGTGAGGCGGTCACACCTTCAGTAGTTTCATTTCGCCAAGCACCGTGAATATCGACCGCGCCACCGATTCTTAAGCTAATTTTTGGCTCACCGAAAATACTGAGTACACCAACACTTGGAAGAGGAATTTCGAGATTAGTTATATCTTTAATTAATTCACCTAATTCCTTTTTAGTTTCCTTTAGTTCATAAGCATAGCCGATGCTTTCCCAAATCTCGCGTTCCCTTAAACCAAGCCGCATTTGAACATAATCATCAATTGTCATTCGTAAAATTATCTTTGTCTGTTGTCCGGCAACTTTCTCAATAATCTCAACATATTGTCCGGTCGAATCAATCCGGATTGAACGAGCCAAAAATTTTTGATCGGGGTAGGCAAAAAACTTTGACGTCTTCTTTCTCTTTAATTCAACATAAGGTTTATCTTCTCGATGGTATTTGAAATATTTTATTCTTGCGGTCGAGTCAAGTGCGGCTGAGTCCACTTTCACAGTATCTACAAGTGATAAAAGTGAATCCGAAATTATTTTAGTTGTATCTGTACGAACAATTTTACCATTTAGTGTATCTTTCAATTTTCCTTCTATTTCGTCTTTCACCTCAGTCGTGTCATCGGTAAAATAGGTAAGATCGATCGGTGTACCTTTAAGTGAATTTTCAGATAAATAGTTGGTTGAGTTAGTTGCAGGTGAGGGAAAATTATTCTTCTGTGTGGTGCTTAATTGCAACAATGCATCAACCCAGAGTTCCTTGTTGACCTGGGAATGATATTGAGAGAAGAATCCAAAATTTGTTGCGACATAAAATAGAAATACCGATGCCGCGAGGACTTGGAGGAATTCCCTAAATAGATTTATTTTTTTACGTCTGATGATAATCCTAATTACTAAAAATAAAACTGTTCAAACTGTAAAAAATTCTATAAAAATCCTCCAAATGTTTATTATTTCGCCGAAAAAATTAGAGAAATAATGATTTAATATCAAGAATAATATTAAAAACAATAATTACGCCAAAAACTTATGAATTTGCCAGAATTGAAATAAGGTAATTTTTTACGACTGAACTTAGAATAAGATATGCCAGATTTACGATTCGGTTAATCGTGCTCGAAAATCTGGTATATCTAACGTGACGGAACAACCAGGAGGTTGT
>DAIMIJ010000004.1:0-34673 GCA_036722835.1 Ignavibacteriaceae bacterium
TGCTGTAAAATGCGGCAACCGCTGCTGCTTTCTCTAAAATATTTTTTTGAAAATCGCCATGAGATTTATCATGTCTTAGTACAACATGTGAACCGGAAACGCTTCTTGCATGAAACCAATAATCATTTTGCTTTGCAAAGCTGGTTGTCAACTCGTCATTATTTTTGCTGCTCTTTCCAACAAAAATTAAATACTTATCGTAAAGAATAAATTGTCTGAATTTAATCTTGACCGTCTGCAATGATTGTTTATCACTTTTTTTCTGAAGGATTGCTTTAGAGAAAAGCAGTTGATTCCCCTCACGCTCATTCATTTTCATTTCCTCATAGGATTTTTTTTGCTTTTTAATTTCTTCGTTAATGCTAGATAGAAGGGCATTTAATTTATCGAACTCTTTCCGTTCCGATTTTGATTTATCAAAATAGTAATTAACATTTTCTCTCGGTCTTAATTTTGGTATTAAGTTAATAGAAATAATTTTATTCGAATCATAAATGTCTTCCAACTCAATTTTGTTCATACCGTGCTTTATTTTATCTATGTTCATCATGAGTAAATTTGCAACTCTTTGATATTTCTGATCTTTGCAGCCTTCATTTATCCTTGCTTGCAGATGATCCCTTTTTTTTTCAAGCTGAATTATTTTCTTCTCAAATTTACTCTTGATCTCTCTACCGATGAAACGCTCAAGATTATGTTTATGTCCTTGCACAAGCAAAAATATTAATGCATCGTTCACATTGTCAAAAAATGTCAGCTCTTTAGATTGGAATTCATCTCGATTAAAAAATGATAATTTAAATTTTCCAGTTGAGTCATCTAGATATACAAATGGCTCTTGGGCCTCTATTTCTCTCAGAATATTTTGTAAGATGATTTCTTTCTTTTCCGCTACGTTGATTTTGGATCTTCTATCAAGTTCATCAATTATTTCGCTTCCAAGAAAAGGGTATGATTTAGAAACTGATTTAGAAGAAACATCAGCCATTTCCAGATTGAGTTCCGGTATTTGAAACTTCTGAGTAAAGTTTAATTTGCTCATTTCTTCCACAAGCTTTTGTCCATTTTCAGTTTTCTTAAATGATACGAAATTCTGATCATCATCAATAAGAAAGATATTTGTTTCTTTACCATGGATGTAAAGGTAAATTGATGCTGCTTTTAGCTCAAATTGAATAATGCGATCAAGTTCAGCAATTTTTATTGAATTAAGTTTCGAAGGAAGATACGATTCGAAAAAATCTAATGTGTTCTTCTTTGCGCGATTATATTTTTCTCTGACAATAAAATAGGGGAGTGAAGAATCTACGTTCAACTCGATAAAATATTCTTGAACATCTTTTCTCAGATAAAATATTAATTTGTTCTTTTCCTGTGTGAAGATGTTCACCAAAGTAAAACCAGATAACAGCTTATTAACTTCTACGACATGCCGATTCAACACAAAGAAATTCTTAAACATGGTCTCGATTTATTCTAATTAACAATTTACTTTAAATTAAAGATGAGCAAATTTAAGTAATGATTTCATATACGACAAAAATCCCATTTTAGGTTTTTATATTCAGCACCTCTGTCCAAAATAAATTTAATAAACATAAACAATTAGGAAATCAGATCGTGTTGGATAGTTCTCAACAATCTCAAATTTCTATCACCCATTAAAATAATTTGTTTTCTCTATTGCTATATCCAAAATATTTCGTTGGCTTGGATGGGACTCTTAACAACTGATTCTATCTGTTTTCTTAATTCTTTCTAATAAGCTAATAAGGTCAATGTGATTTACCTTAGTCTGTTACTAAGGTCCATAACTTTTGATATTTAATCCACAAGAGCATATTTCTTTTTTTAAAAACCTTAGTAACCACATGTAACCTAGTAAAACAAAACCATATCACCTTATTTCTTATAATTGTACCATAATCTCTAAAATTCTAATAAAAAACTCAGATTTATTTTGGACAGATATTATCCTCAAAATAAAATTACAGTTGAACATTACTCTAAACCTTTGTTAATGTAATAGTGCTTTAATATATTTCAAATAGTAATCAAAAATATCAAACCAAAATACACATCAAACATAATGATTTTTAAAAAGGACGGATTCAAACCTCAATTCTGGGTTGCTAATATAATGGAGCTTTTTGAACGCCTTGCTTATTATGGACAAGCTACTATTCTCAGCATATTTTTACGCGATCATTTAAAGTTTAATGAACTTGAGGCAGGACAATTATCATCCTTATTTGGCGGATTGATTTATCTTCTCCCAATATTTGCCGGTGCCCTTGCCGATAAATTCGGATTCAGGAAAGCTTTTTCTTTTGCTTTCCTGGTATTAGCTATTGGATATTTCTTGATTGGTTCAACCGGAATGAAAGTATTTTCAGGTTTGTACTCAGGTTTTGACGGTTATTGGATTTTATTTTTTATTTTGATCTTTACTGCAATTGGCGGATCATTCATCAAACCAAGCGTTCTTGGAACAGTTGCTGTTTCTACCACACATGAGACAAAATCATTGGGATATGCAATCTATTATTGGTTAGTAAATACCGGTGCGGCTATTGGTCCTATCCTGGCTTTTCTTGTGAGAGATACCTTTGGAATTGAATTTGTTTATTTGGTTTCCGCTGTAAGCTGTACGCTAATGTTTTTTTCAACTAGATTATTTTTCAAAGAGCCGGTGGCTACCCAGGAAGAAACTAAACAGGATTTGAAAACAGTATTCATGAACTTGATTAGAGTTCTCGGAAATTTTAGGTTTATTTCTTTTTTACTGATCTTTGGTTTGTATTGGGTTTTATTCTGGCAATTCTTTATAATCATTCCATTTTATGTAAGCGACTTCATTTCACCTGATGCTCCAATTGAATTACTCTTATCAACTGGCGCATGGACGATAATAATTTTCCAGATTCCTCTAAATCGTTTAACGAAAAAGATTCCAACTTCGACAGCTATTGTAATCGGATTTGTACTAGCAACACTATGCTGGGTGTTGTGGTACTTTACTCTGCCCGCTGCTCAGGGCGTTTATATTAATCCTTGGGGCGATTTTAAAATCGCTCTTGGCATTCCGATAATAGTTTTAGGAATTTTTATTTTCTCAATTGGTGAACAAACACAAGCGCCAAGATTCTACGAATTCATTGCAGATATGGCGCCGAAAGGGCAGTCCGCTTTATTTCAGGGATATGCTTTTTTACCTATTGCAATTGCATGGGGATTTGGTGGAGCTTTCGGAGGATGGATTTATCAGATGTTTGCGAATGAAATGGAAGAACCAAAATATATATTCGCAGTGTTAATCGGCGTGGGTTTACTTGCTACAGTTTTAATGTTAATTTACAATAAATATATTATTGCTGATGAAAAAACTAGTAGATGACCATAGAACATTTACCACAATAATAACCTGAATATAAATTTTATTTGATGTTGAAAAATATTTTTAGTAATCGGTTTGTGAAACGAACTCTGATAATTTTCGGGGCAATTTTGGTGCTTTTACTTTTTTTAAATTTTCTACTTCTACCGTGGTGGGTAAGTAAAGTCGAAATTAAAGTACCCAAAGTAGTCGGTATGAATGAATATGAAGCTATTTCGCTTTTAGAAGATCATGATTTAAATCCAATTATAAGCGATACAACTTTTAACGAGAGTTTTCCCAAAGGTACAATTGTTCTTCAACGGCCTGAGGAAGGTTCAACTGTAAAAGTAGGGAGAAGAATTTATCTTTTTATAAGCGGTGGAGAACCAACTGTTTTGGTTCCAATGTTAAAAGGCAAATACGTCCGTGATGCAAAGTTTGCTCTGGAAAGAATTGGTTTAATATTGGGAATGGTTGAACAAGTTCCGTCAACGAATCCTAAGAACATGATTTTTGATCAGGAATTTGTTGAGGGAACACCAATTAAGAAAGGACAAACGATTGGAGTTTCGGTTAGCAGCGGAATTGAAACCGGTGAAATTTCAGTTCCCGATCTGATTGGCAAATCCTTAATGGAAGCAGGAAAAGTATTAGCTGATAGTTTATTAAAAGTTGGAAAATTGAATTATCAAATATCTTTTTCACTATTGCCCAACACGATAATAGATCAGTACCCGAGCAAAGGCACTATGCTTAATCCTGGAGATGCAGTAGATCTTTTTGTTACCAAATCAGGTGAAGATCAAATTCAAAATGAGGTGAAAGAAAACTAATGGCAATTTTAGCTCCTTCAATTTTGTCGGCTGACTTGACCAATCTTGCTCAGCAAATTCGTTTAACAGAAATGGGTGGTGCAGATTGGATACATTGCGATGTAATGGATGGTCATTTTGTTCCTAATCTTACATTCGGACCAATAATTGTTGATGCTGTAAGAAGATCAACACATCTTCCAGTTGATGTTCATTTGATGATTAAAAATCCGGATAATCTTTTAGAAAAATTTGTTAAAGCCGGAGCAAATTATCTTACGGTTCATAATGAAGAAGTTGTTCACCTAAATAGTACACTCAACAGAATTACTGAGCTTGGATGTAAAGCAGGTGTTGCAATAAATCCTTCAACTCCTGTCAAATCTTTGGAAAATATTGCTGAATTTGCCGATCTCGTTTTGATCATGTCTGTCAATCCAGGTTTTGGCGGGCAATCCTTCATTCCAAGTATCCTTAAAAAGATAGAGGAACTTGTTGAGTTAAGAAAAAAGTTAAATTCAAAATTTTTAATAGAAATTGATGGTGGAATTGATACCAAAACAATTTTACCTGCACTTAAAGCTGGTGTTGATGTATTTGTCACCGGTTCGTCTGTGTTTAAATCGAATAACATAACTGCTGCAACTATAGAATTGAAAAATATATTGAAAGCAAATAGCTAATTTTTTTATTTGTTATATCATTACTAATCATTTCCATACAAATAAATTTTACGGAGACTTAGTTGTTAATCCAGATTATTGATTTGACATATCCAAAAGTCTTTGAAAAATATCGTTCAAAGTACAATTATGCATGGGATAATCATCATCAAGGTTTACTCGGTTTAGAAGTTAGAAAAATAAGAGATGATTATTTTAAGAGCGTAAAAGTGAAACTACAGAAACTTTGTAAGCTAAGCTACTTCATTGAGTCTGCAGGAGACAGCTCAAGAATTCTTTTACTTGGAAGCAGCAAAAACTTTCGTGAGATCACCGAAAAATGTTCTGAAGACAAAATAATTCAAAACCTGTTTGATAAGGCAATAAATAATTTTGAAAATTATAATTTACTTTCTTACGAAATAAAAGGGAAAGAATTTAATTTTAGTTCTGCTTATGTAATGGGGACACTAAATGTCACGCCAGATTCATTTTCAGATGGCGGCAAATATTTGAATCCTGATATCGCTGCCGAACATGGTATAGAAATGATTGACAAGGGAGCTGATATAATTGACATTGGCGGGGAATCAACACGTCCCGGCTCAGAGTCAATCCCTGCGGATGAAGAATCAAAAAGGATTTTACCTGTAATCCAAAAAATTCTGCTGGAAAGACCAACGGCGATTATCTCTGTTGATACTACAAAAAATATTGTAGCATCCAAAGCACTTCAGCATGGAGCTGTAATCATAAATGATATCAGCGGTTTTGCAAATGACATTAAACTTGTTGAAATTACAAAAAAATTTAATGCTTCACTTGCCATAATGCACATGTTGGGTAATCCTAAAACCATGCAGCAGAATCCAGAGTATGAAAATGTAGTTGAAGAGATTTATGACTTTCTCGAAGCACAAGCTGAAATTGCTGCCAGCTCAGGTATTAAAAATATTTTCATAGATCCCGGAATTGGTTTTGGAAAAACGGTTGATCATAACCTGGAAATAATTCAACGGCTTGGTGATTTCAAATCGTTAGGTTATCCAATTTTGATTGGGTTATCGAGGAAATCATTTTTGGGAAATATTCTCGATCTTGACGTTGAAAATAGAGATGTTCCAACAACAATTGTTGAAACTCTTTCGGTAAAAAATGGAGCGAGAATAATCAGAACCCATAACGTTGAATACGGTGTGCAAGTTTGTAAATTATTATCAAACTTAATTTAAATGATAGATTTATTTAATATAGGATTCTTAACAGTAACACTGCTCGATATAATAGATATTGCGCTCGTATCATTTATTTTTTATAAGCTTTATTCATTACTAAAAGGTACAATTGCCACTCAAATATTTTTTGGATTGATAATCATTCTGGTTCTTTCATTCATTGCCCAAATAATAAATCTGCGCACATTAAGCTGGTTATTAAATTTGGTTACCGGTATCTGGGTGATAGCATTCATCATTTTATTTCAACCTGAAATAAGAAGACTTCTCGTTTTCTTAGCCCGAAATCCTATTTTCAAAATATTTGTGCGTCCGGAATCACCCGAATCTGCATACACAATTACAGATGCTGCATTCGAGCTTTCACAGCTTCAACATGGAGCAATTATCGTAGTTACAAAATCCGGAGGGATTAGAGGATTTGTAGAGACCGGCGAAGAGATGAATGCAAAAGTCAGTAAAGATTTATTGAAAGCAATCTTTTATCCGCGTTCTCCGTTACATGATGGCGCAGTAATTATTAAGAATGATATTATTGAAGCAGCAAGATGCACACTTCCACTTTCAACAACGACTATTGTTGATGGGGAGTCTTTAGGAATGAGGCATCGAGCGGGGATTGGTATTTCCGAACAAGCGGATGTCATTTCAATTATTGTCTCCGAAGAAACCGGCGGAATTTCTGTAGCAGAAGATGGAAAACTTTCAAAAGGATTATCAAAAGAAGCTTTACGAAAAAGATTAATAAAGGCGATCAGCTCTCCTACTGTAAGGAAATGGAAAAAGGTGACAGTGCAATCTATCTTAGAGCAGTAATTATTATTTGTTGTACATTATTTTGACAAACTTAAAATGTCAAAAACTAAGCCCTGGGAAATATCAAAATTATCTATCAAACAAAATTTAACCCCCTCTGCTAAAATAATTTTACGGCAGAGACTAGAGAGTTTTTTGTCATCACTCAATTTATATCTTTCCGAAATAAATTCAGAAAATTTACATCAGGTAAGAATTTCGTTAAGAAGGTTGAGATACCCAATGGAGGTATTCATTAAATATTTTGATAGAAAAAAGTATTTGAGCTTTTATAAAATTGTTTCATCGCTTCAGGATTTAAGCGGGGAAGTGCGTGACCTGGATATTCTCAAACAGAATCTGAATATTTACTGCAATAAAGATAAATCTAAAACCGAAGAAATAAATTTTAGCAAGATCGACATTAAGAAGGAACAATTCCAGTCTAACTTAAAGCTAGAGCTAATGAAATTTATTCATGGAAAAGAATTAAAAGATTTTAAAAAATTAATTAATCATCATATTTAATTTCAAAATATTAAAATTAGGAGAGTAATTCCATGAAACTAAAGTATTTCTCGCACTCAGCATTTCAGATTACAACGGAAAAGGGGATAAGCATTCTTATAGATCCATTTTTGGATGACAATCCAACATCACCGGTAAAATCTAAAGATGTTAGAGCTGATTACATAATTCTGACTCATGGTCACGGTGACCATTTGGGTGATTCCTTCAAAATTGCTAAGAGATGCAATTCAACTTTCATTTGCGTAAATGAGCTTGCAAACTATTGCATGGAGCACGGATTTAAAGCACATAACATGCACATTGGAGGCGGTCACGATTTTGACTTTGGGAGAATTAAATTTACAATTGCTCATCACGGTTCTAAAACACCGGATAATCAATATACCGGAGAACCATCCGGAGTCATTTTATCAATTGAAAATAAAAATGTTTATCACACCGGAGACACGGGACTATTTTATGACATGAAACTAATTGGTGAGATGACAGCGATAGATTATATGCTTCTGCCAATCGGCGATAATTTTACGATGGGAATAACTGATGCAGTAAAAGCTGCCGAATTGGTAAATCCTAAAGTTGCAATACCAATGCATTACAATACTTTCCCGATAATTAGTGCAGATCCAATTCAATTCAAAAAGAGCGTTGAAGCAAAAGGAATTTCATGCAAAGTATTAAATTTTGGAGAGGAGATTTCGCTTTAGTTTAGTATTTTAATTTTCATTTTTATAAGATTTAATTTATACATCATCATACGTTAACGGCTGATTAGAAAGACAAAATAGAATGGCGAAAGTAATTTCCATAGCAAATCAAAAGGGAGGAGTTGGCAAAACTACTACAGCTATAAATCTATCGTCTTCATTAGCAGCCGCAGAGAAGAAAACGCTTCTTATTGATATTGATCCTCAAGCAAATTCGTCATCAGGCTTAGATATAAGCAACCACACACCCTCGGTTTATGAAGTTTTAATCGGACAAAAGAAAATGAATGATGTTATAATTAATTCATTCATGCCCTATCTAGATATTCTTCCATCCAACATTAATTTGGTTGGTGCTGAAATTGAGATGGTAGAAATGCCTTATCGCGAAAGCTTATTAAGGTCTGTGCTTGAAGAAACTAAAAATAATTACGAGTACATAATTATTGATTGTCCTCCATCATTAGGGCTTTTAACATTGAACGCACTTTCTGCCTCTGATTCGGTTTTAATTCCCGTTCAATGTGAGTATTTTGCACTTGAGGGACTTGGTCAGCTTTTAAATACCCTAAATATTGTAAGACAGCATTTTAATAAGAATCTTCAGATTGAGGGCGTATTATTAACTATGTTCGACACACGATTACGGCTGTCGCATCAAGTTGCTGAAGAAGTGAAAAAATATTTTGGTGATAAAGTATTTAATACAATTATACATCGTAACGTGAGAATATCGGAAGCGCCAAGTTTTGGCAAACCGGTAATTCTTTACGATGCGGTTTCTTCAGGATCAAAAAATTATATATCACTCGCATCGGAATTATTGTTAAGAAACTCAAGTATATTAAGTGAAAATTAAAAGATGAATAAGTTAAAAACAGGTCTCGGCAGAGGATTGGATGCGCTGATTAAGCAGCAAAATTATCCGCCTGTCGAAGATAGAGCTGCTGACTATGCTGAAGTTAAAAAAGATGACGGCAAACAAATTGATATACTTGCTAAAATTCCTATTGATTCTATTTCGCCAAATCCTTTTCAGCCAAGAATTCATTTTGAACCTGAAGCATTTGAAGAATTAAAAAAATCTATTTTATCTAATGGATTAATCCAACCGGTTACTGTCCGAAGAATTGCACCTTTCAGGTATCAGATGATCTCTGGTGAAAGAAGATTAAAAGCTTGCCATGAAATTGGTTATAAAGAAATTCCCGCTTATATAATTAAAGTTGATAGTGACGAAGCAATGCTTGCATTAGCATTGATCGAAAATATTCAGCGAGAAAAATTAAACCCAATTGAGATCGGGCTTGCATATAAAAGACTTATGGATGAATGCCATCTAACACAAGAGCAGATAGCGGACAAAGTTGGTAAAGATAGAACTACAATTGCAAATGCGATACGTCTGTTAAGACTCCCAAAAGAAATTCAAACTAGTTTGATAAATGAAGAGATAACCGCAGGTCATGCACGTGCAATGATTAATTTACCTACATCAGAACTTCAGCTTCAAGCACTAAAGAAAATTTTAGAAGGGAATTTGTCTGTTAGAAAAGTTGAACAGTTGATGAAAAAATTAACTTTGACTAATGGGGTAGTGCGCGTATCAACTAACAATATGGCACGTATAAATATTAAATCCGCTGATATTAAGGATGTTGAAGATAGACTTCGCAATGTATTCGGAACAAAAGTGAACTGCCGTCAAAGACAGGATGGTTCTGGTGAGATAACAATTGAATATTACTCAAATGATGAATTGGAAAGATTATTTGAACTCTTCGAAATCATCAATAAATCCTATCATTAAAACATTTCTTTTCGTTTTAATATTCTTCTCTGCGGCATTTGCTCAAATCGAAAATGCAGGAGACAAATCCATAAGTACTGATTCCGTTTTTGTTTCAACCAAATCACCATGGACAGCAGTCCTAATGAGTGTTGCAATTCCCGGTGCTGGTCAAATTTATAATGAATCATATTGGAAAGCACCGATAATTTGGGGTTTAGCAGGATGGCTGGTTTATAATTGGGTTCAAAACAATAATAGCTATAAGGAAAATAGAGATATATACTTAAAAACCGGTAATGAAAATTATCGAAAGCTACGAACTTTTTATCGCGACCAAAGGGATCTATTTACAATTTATATGGGCTTAACTTATTTGCTAAACCTTGTTGATGCATACGTTGATGCCCATCTTTTTGATTTTAGCGTTGATGAAGATTTTTTGATTGGACAGACAAGATTAAACTTAAGAATTAACTTACGATGAAAAATGGAATAATCTGCAAGAATTGTCAAACATCGAATCCATTCCATGAATTAACTTGCCGGAATTGTAAGTCGTATCTTCGTGAACGTGTTTATAATCTCGATCTTTGGAAGCTGTTGGAACAGCTTATTGAAAGCCCTCTAAATGGTTTTACCAAGATCATTCATTCCGAACAAAAGAATTTTATCGTATTCATAATTCTACTTGCATCAATAAAGTTTTTTATCAATACTATTTTCTTTTTCCTTACGATTCCTCAACATAATTTATTCTCGGTAAACAGTATAAGAAATTATTTGATAGTCCTTCTCTCAGTTGCGCTGATAATATCAATTTTCTCGTTGGTTATTAAATTCATCAATCAAATATCGAGTAATGTAACTAGATCAAAAGATATACTCGCAATTTTATCTTATTCACTAATTCCAAATATTTTTGCACTTGTAATATTATTTCCATTAGAGTTAATATTTTTTGGGGAATATCTGTTTTCAAATAATCCTTCACCATTTATTATTAAAGAAACAACAGCATACATCATGCTCATTCTTGAACTCCTAATCATGGTCTGGACATCATTTTTATCTATCATGGCTTTATATACGCTCACCAAAAGTTTATTATTTTCTATCGGGATCGGAATCTTATTTAATCTATTGGTATTTGGCTCACAGTATTTATTATCATTTTATCTTTATTGACGAATTATTAATTATTAACTAACAAAAATTTTATATGTTAAAAACAGACGTTCTCATTATCGGAAGCGGAATTGCCGGGCTATTTGCCGCCATAAAAATCTCCGAATTTGCAGATGTAATTTTAGTAACTAAAAAAGATAAAGCTGAGTCAAACACAAACTATGCACAAGGTGGAATTGCTTCCGTGATAGATCAAACCGATTCTTTCGAAAAGCACGTCAAAGATACGCTTATAGCCGGAGCAGACTTGTGTAATTCGTTGGCTGTGGAATTAATGGTAAAAGAAGGACCCGATAGGATAAAAGAACTAATAGATTTAGGAACACAATTCACAGAAAAGAATGGTAAACTTGATTTAGCTAGAGAGGGCGGACATTCTATGCCGAGAATTGTTCACGCTAAAGATTTGACTGGAAAGGAAATTGAAAGAGCTTTAATTTCAATGGCTAACAGCAAGCGGAATATACATATTATAGAGAATACCTTAGCTATTGATTTGATAACTGAACATAATATTCCCGCAATGCATGATTCAGCTTTAGATAATAGAAATTGTTGGGGTGCTTATGTATTAGATGGTAATCAGAATCAAGTTGTAACAATTAACTCCAAAGTTACTATTCTTGCTACCGGTGGATTAGGACAAGTTTACCAGCATACAACAAACCCCATGATTGCAACAGGCGATGGTTTTGCAATGGCATACAGAGCAGGAGCACAAATTGGTAACATGGAATTTATTCAGTTTCATCCAACCTCTTTCTATGTACCAAATAAAAGTACTGCTGCAGAAAAAACATCGTTCCTAATATCTGAAGCTGTACGAGGGTTTGGCGGAATTCTCAGAACTAAAAAGGGTGAACCGTTTATGGAGAAATATGATTCTCGAAAAGATCTTGCACCCCGTGATATTGTTGCCCGCGCAATAGATTCTGAAATGAAAAAGAGCGGTGAGGATTTTGTTTATCTCGATGTTACACATAAAAACAAAGAGGACATTATTCAGCATTTCCCAAATATTTATAAAACCTGTTTGAATTTTGGTATTGATATAACTAAGGAATTTATTCCTGTTGTTCCGGCGGCTCATTATGCGTGCGGTGGAGTTGTAGTGAATGAGTTTTCACAAACTACAATCAACAGATTATTTGCATGTGGTGAAGTTTCAATGACGGGAGTTCATGGCGCCAATAGACTAGCAAGCAATTCTTTATTGGAAGCTGTTGTATACGCTAACAGAGCATCAATAAAAATTAGTGAAATGCTTAAAGATTTCGCAACTCCTATACCTGAAATTCCTAAATGGGATGATTCGGGCACTTTGTCCAGTGATGAATTAGTTCTGATCACACATAGTTTGAAAGAATCGAAGCAAACAATGTGGGATTATGTTGGTATTGTTCGATCAAATAATCGCCTTGAGCGGGCACAGAGACGAATCTCAAATCTCTCTGAAGAAATCGAAAATTTGTATAAAAAAACAAAAGTGTTCAACGATATAATAGAATTGCGTAATCTAATTTGTTGTTCAGATATGATTATCAAATCCGCCTTGCTAAGAAAAGAGAGCAGGGGATTACACTTTAACATTGATTATCCAAACCTGGATACAAGCTCAAAACCAAAGGACACAATAATTCGGAACAGAGAACTTTAAATAGCGTTAAGTAAATAATTATAAACTGCTCCATATCTTACACCTTTGGTGCTTACGACTACTTCTTTGGCGTTTAAATAATTCATCGTTTCAAATAGTAGGAGAGTACCGGTTAACAAAATATCTTCACGACCTTTAACAACACTCTTAAATTTATTCTTAATTTCAGCCGACTTCATGATTGATAACTGGTCAAGGAAATTTTCCAGATCACTTTTGGTAAGTGTGTCACCTTCTATCAAAGCTTCGTTATAGTTCGTCATTCTTTTTTTGATACAAGCGAGAGTTGTTGGTGTGCCAGCTACGGCGATAATCTTATCAAATTTTGAGTTTATCTCAATTGAACTTTTTAATACTTTCTTAATAGCAGATTTACAAGCTAAAATTTCTTCTTCTTTTGGAGGATCATTAAAAAAATACTTTTCAGTTAAACTGACAACTCCCAGAGGTAAACTATTACGGGATAAGATTTTTTTATTCGTTCCATAAGCAATTTCTGTGCTTCCACCTCCAATATCAATCACTGATAAAATTTTGTTTGGTTCACTTTCAAAGGTGCACCCGATAAAAGTTAGTCTAGCCTCTTCCTCTCCGGAAATCACGTTGACCTTTAGGTTAAGGAGATCTTTAATTTTTTTGACTAAATAATCTCTGTTGGATGCGATACGGAAAGCATTGGTAGCCGTTACTAATATTTGATCGCAGCCATGCTGATTTGCTAATTTTCGATACGAATTAAGTATATCAATGAGAAGTTTCTCCTTATTTTCAGTAATTGGAAAGCCGGGTTTCAATCCTTCACCAATTCTTGGTATTTTTTGATCGTTAAATAATACATGAATTTGTTTATGATTGATATCCACATGTGCAATCAAAAGAAGAATAGTATTTGTTCCCAAATCAATGGAGGCAATAGTCATAATTTTTCTTTATTTTTTCCGTAAATGATTTTCTCTTTATGAATAAGTTAAATAAAATATCAAACATATTTCTATTTCTCTTTGCTGTATCCGGAGCTATTTGGCTTGGAAGTTACATTACAAGATTGTCGCTATTCTATCAGATTTTTCAATCAACAGAATTTGCTTTAAAAGAATTTGTAACCGACCAGAATTTAGCTGGAATTTTTCAAACATTAATTGCTGCTGTACCAATCAATCTAATTTTTTATTTGGTGATGATAATAGCATTCATACTTTTTATTATCACTTCAAAGCTTAATTTAAAACTGAATGGCTGGTTGTTTATTTCTACTGTGTTGATCCTTATTTCTTTACCATTCGAGCTTTATCTTATGCTTATTGATTACAAATTAGTAATGATGGTTTTCAATGGAAACTTTGAATCCGAAGAAGTTTTGAGCTTAGTTATTAAACGATTTACTGTTTTGAGCAGCTTCGCGATAGTTGAAATTTTATCCTACTTTGCTGTTATCTATTTATTTTTATTTCAACCTCTTAAAGGTTCAAATAGGAAGTTAGTTGAATGAAAATAAAAGAAAAAGAGTTTGAGGAAATCGTGCAAGAACTTAAATCAATTGCTGACCAGCTTGGTGCTGAAGTACGATTCGAAAAAGGTGATTTCAAAGGCGGATATTGTATTTTAAAAGATAGTAAAGTAATCGTGATAAATAAGATGACAAACCTGCAGCGAAAGGTTTTAGTTTTATCTATGGCGCTAAAAGAATTAGGAGTTGATAAAATTTACTTAACTCCGAGAATGAGGGAAATCATAGAAGAAATGTCGGAATCAAAATGAAGTTATTAATAATAAACGGACCAAACTTAAATATTCTCGGTAAACGGGAAAGTAAGATCTATGGAAATCTTACTTTGACAAAAATTAATTCATGTATTCAGAAGGAATTTCCCAAAGACAATTTTATTTTCTTTCAATCGAACATAGAAGGAGAAATTGTAATCCAAATCCAAAATGCAAATAATAGATTTGAGGGCATAATTATAAATCCAGGTGGTTATGCTCATACTTCGGTTGCTATTCGTGATGCTTTAGCAGATTCTAAATTGCCAAAAATTGAAGTTCATTTATCAAACCTTAGTAGTCGTGAAAATTTCAGACAAATTCTGCTAACTGCCTCTGTTTGTAATGGTTATATCTCAGGATTTAAAGAGAATAGTTACACTGCTGGTGTCTATTTACTTCATAAAATTGTTAATAAAAAGAAGAGGATAACTTGATTAAAGCTGTAGTATTTGATTTGGATAACACTTTAGTCGATTTCATGAAAATGAAAAGACGAGCAATTGAAGAAGCTATTCCTGCTATGATTGATGCGGGACTTGATATAACACCTGAATTTGCCAATAAAATTATAGATGAAATTTACAAAGAGCAGGGAATAGAATATCAGCAAGTGTTCGACGAATTTTTAAGAAGGGTTCTTCACAAAGTAAATTATAAAATTCTTTCAGCGGGTATAGTTGCCTACAGAAGAGCACGAGAAGCGGCGCTTAAACCTTATCCACATGTATATCCTACCTTAAATAAGTTATCGAAGATGGGAATTAAAATGGGAATTCTGTCAGATGCTCCGGTAAAAGAAGCATGGTTAAGATTAGCTTATCTAAATTTTCATCATATTTTTGATGAGGTTGTTACATTTGAAGACACAGGAGAAAGAAAACCAAGCCCGCTGCCGTTTAATGCCATTCTAAAAAAGCTTCGAGTGAAACCGTTAGAAGCACTTATGGTTGGTGATTGGGTTGAAAGAGATATCGTAGGGGCAGCAAATGTGGGAATGAAAACTGCCTTTGCAAGATATGGCGATACGTTTAACACCGAACATCATAATGCTGATTATGACTTAAAGGATATTCGGGAATTGGAAGACATTATCATTAAAGAAAATAGATTATAATACTTAGTTAAAGTTACTGGTTAAAAAATAGTTATATGTTGCTTTTGCAAAGGTAAATCTTTATTTTTCTTTAAGATAAATATTAGCTCTAATGAAAGACTTATCAATTAAAAAATTGTATTACTCCATCAGCGAAGTAAGTAAAATTACTGATGTTGAGCAGTATGTTCTGAGGTACTGGGAAACAGAATTTGAACAGCTTAAACCTCAAAAAAATCGAGCAGGTAATAGAATCTATACCAATAAAGATATTCAAACAATACTGCTGATTAAAAATCTTTTAAGAGAAAAAAAATATACGATCGAAGGTGCTAAGAACATCATTGCAACAATTACTCCGGTTGAAGAATCCGCTCAGGAAGAAATTGATTTTGGAAGCAATGATAAAAACGCAAACAAGTTATCAAGCAAAAAGGAAAAACCGTCTCTCAAAAAAGATTTAGAAGAAATAAAAAACGTTCTGGAAAATATTAAATCATATTTAACATAACGGAACGTAGCGCAGCCCGGTAGCGTACCTGAATGGGGTTCAGGTGGTCGCGGGTTCAAATCCCGCCGTTCCGACTATGAGGGTACATTAAGTACCTTTTTTATTTTTATACCTGCCGATATTTTTCTTACATTATTTATATTTATTCATGTTTTATTTTCCATTTATATTTAATGATTATTAAACCCGATAAACCAAAATGTCACTGTGGAATCTTTGGAATTTTTGGTTCCCAGCATGCTTCACTTCAAACTTATTATGGATTACATGCTTTGCAGCATAGGGGACAGGAGGCAGCAGGAATTGTAAGCAAAAGTTTCAGCGCCAAAGGTAACTCTGTTTTCAATATCCATAAAGGAGTCGGACTTGTAACTGAAGTATTTGAGGATAAATCTATATTTCACTCATTGTTACCTGGCAAGTCTGCTATCGGTCATAATAGATACTCGACTACCGGTGCATCGAAATCAAGAAAGAACATTCAGCCATTTGTGGTTAATTATCGGTTGGGAAATATGGCAGTCGCGCACAACGGTAATCTAACTAATGCTAAGCAGTTAAGGGAAGAACTCGTGAATGATGGTGCAATCTTTCAAACAACAAGTGATAGTGAAGTCATTCTGCATCTCATCGCTCGAAGTAAATTAACTAATCAAATTGATCAAATTAAAGAAGCTCTGTCAAAGGTTGAAGGTGCTTATTCATTAGTTATTCTAACCGATGATAAGCTAATCGCTACGCGTGATCCTTTTGGATTTAGACCTCTTGCCCTGGGAAAATTGCATAATGCATTTGTCTTTGCTTCAGAAACATGTTCTTTTGATTTGATATCAGCAAGCTTTATTCGAGAAGTTGATCCAGGTGAGCTCGTGGTAATAAATGATTCGACTCTTAGCAATGGATTTCCAGAATCTTATAAAATTAACAACCTCAAATTTCCCAAGAAGCATTGCATATTTGAATTTATATATTTTTCCCGTCCAGATAGCTTTATATTCGGGCATAATGTTGATAAGATGAGAAGAAGATTAGGCAAAGTTCTTGCAAGGAAACATCCGGTTAGTGACCGCGATGGTGAAAAAGTGATTGTGATAAGTGTGCCCGATAGTTCTAATACGATGGCGCTTGGTTATCAAACCGAGCTCGAAAAGCTAAACATTAATTCTAAATTGGAAATAGGACTTATCAGAAGCCATTACATTGGTAGGACTTTTATTCTTCCCGGACAAGAAAAAAGAGAGATGGGCGTTAGAATTAAGTTCAATACTGTTAAAGGAGTACTTCAAGGAAGGACAATTGTTTTAATAGATGATTCAATTGTTAGGGGAACAACATCGAAACAATTAGTCAAGTTAATTAGAGAAGCAAATCCTAAAGAAATACATTTGCGGATTTCTTCTCCGCCAATTACTCATCCTTGTTATTATGGAATGGATTTTCCTAGTAAAGAAGAATTAATTGCCAATCGATTTAATGTTGATATTAATTCAATTAAAAATTACTTGGAGGTTGATAGTTTAGAATATCTTACAATAGACGAAATGTTGGAAGCAGTTTCCGAAGCGAATGCTGAGAATTTTTGCACAGCGTGTTTTTCCGGAAAATATCCTTCCAAAATTGACCCAACTCTCACCAAGGAAATGTATGAAATTTAGCTCTATTCTATTTGTATCCCTTTCATTCTTACTTATTTCTATTACCAGCGCACAACAAATAAAATATTTTATTAAATACAAAGATTTTGTAAGTAAATCTGAGGTGCATGATAGGATTAACACCAAGAGGATTCTTTCTACAAATAAAAATTCTCTTTTAAAAACTGAAAACATTTCTGTGGATTATTTAGCTAAAGGAATTGCAAAAGATTCGGACGAACTATCAAGAATTATCAAGGTAACTTTTAGTTCTGGACAGCAAGCGGAAAATTTTCTTTCCAACGCGACTGATGATCCTTTTATTGAATACATTCAGAGAAGTAATGTTTATAAGATTGATTACACGCCCAATGATAGCTTGATTTCAGAGCAATGGGCTTTGAATAAAATCCAAGCTTTTGATGCATGGAATATTACTTTAGGCGAAGATACCGTCTTAATTGGAATAATTGATACAGGAATTGACTTTAATCATTTTTATCTACGTTCTCAGATTTATTTCAATCCTGGTGAAATTGGAATAGATCGGTTTGGTAATAAGATGAGAACCAACAACATTGATGATGATGGTAACGGCTTCATTGATGATTACATGGGCTGGGATTTTACTGATCGTGTTGGTTTTCCTTTTGATTCCACCGGTGGCGACTATTTAGATTGGGATAATAATCCGAAAGATGAGCAAGGTCATGGTACTTACATTGCCGGTATAGCATGTGCAAGTATCAACAATATTCACGGCATCGCTGGTACTGCCCCTGGTACAAGACTAATAAATATTCGTGCGTTCGATCCGAATGGATATGGTGAAGAAGACGATGTAGCCGCTGCAATTTTGTATGCCGTACAAATGGGAGCCAAAGTAATCAACATGAGCTTTGGTGATGATGCTTTTTCGTTTGTACTTAGAGATATTATCCGATATGCTTATTCGAGAGGTGTTGTTTTAATTGCAAGTGCGGGAAATTCTGGATCAAGCAGTCCGCATTATCCATCGGGTTACTCGGAGGTTATTTGTGTCGGCAATTCTACTTCCGATGATTTTGTTGCAGGCAGTTCAAATTTTGGATCAACGATTGATTTAGTTGCACCGGGATCTTTAATTATGACCACAGCAAAAGATAATAATTACGCAGTAATAAGCGGTACATCTGCCTCTGCTCCTTTCGTGTCAGGGGCTGCAGCAATGATTCTATCACTCGAAAATTTTTCTAATGAAGAGATTAAACAAATCTTAAAATCAACGACTGACGACATTAGTACTCAGGGCTGGGATTTAAAGAGTGGAGCAGGAAGACTCAATTTATTTAAAGCATTAAGCGTTATTGCTCCTTCAAAAATAAAAATTAATAATCCAACACAAGACTACGCTACATTAGCAAATACTTTAGAAATTTATGCAACTGCCTTGTCGCCATATTTTACAAAGTATGAGCTTTATTATGGTATCGGATTAAATCCAAACAACTGGACATCATTAATTCAAGATGGTTTATATCAATTCAGTGACCAAAATATTTATTCGTTAAACATATCATCTTTTACTGATACCGTTTATAATTTGAGATTGGTAGTTTATCTTAACGATGGAAGAACGTTAGAAGAAAGAGTAAATTTTTATGTTGATAGATCTGCTCCAATAGGGGACTTAATTTCTGAACAACCAATAACTGCATTTTACGGTAACAGAACTACCTTTCTCGCTGCCGTATTCACCAATGAACCATCTATCGTTCGAATGTTTTATAGAAAGCAAGGGGAACCGAATTTCAACTTTGTAACTTTAGATGGTTTTGCTTCCAACAATCAGTTTGTAAAGGAGCTTCACTATGGATTCATTCCTCAGCATTTGGTCGAACAGAATACTGTATATCAAATTTATTTTCAGTTAGAAAATCTTGTTGGTTTAAAAAGTATAATAATTCGAAATAATGATTCGCTTTTTAATGTGACAACAGATTTCAATGCTTTAATAAGCCCAGAAATTGAACTTCCTTATTCACTCAGTAAAGGATCAATATTTAAAAATCCGACTAACTTTATATCGAAAGACTCAACTGAAGTTTTATTCAGTGAGTTTTATCCAAGTCAAGATTTATATTACAGTTTATATAAGCTTGTTGGAAATAATTTTATCAAGGTTGATTCCATCAAAAATAAATTGCCACGAGCTGTTGGCGATTTTAATTATAATGGCAAAATAGATCTGCTAAGCTCTCTTCAACGAAATGGTTATATTGATGAACAAACTGATAGCGTATCTTTCTCTTTCACCAATAAATTCTCGGATTCAACAGGAACTTTTTGGCCTGCTTTGGCTCAAGATATAGATTCAGATGGAACTATTGAAATTTTAGCTGTAGACAGTGATACATCTATGACCGTTTGGAAAGTTAGTTCAGACCTTGGATTAAATAATCCTTTCAAGTTATCTAACTTCACTCCCAAAGGATTCGGAGGAAACGTTATTGATGCACCGCATTCAGTAATTACAGATACTGATAACGATGGTAAAAATGAAATTTGGATGGTTGATCGTGATGGCGATATTTTTTCTTATGAAATTCAAAGCCCGAATATTTATTTAAAGGACAAAGTATTTTCAACAGAGTTTTTAGGTTCCTCGGCTTTACTAGATGCTGGGGATTATAATGGTGATGGCTTCCAGGATATCGCTGTTCTGATTCACTCAATCGATGAACTTGATATAGCTCCATTTTATCGGCTTTTAATTTTTACATTCGCTAATGATTCTTTTTCTATTATTTATGATCAAGCATTTATTGATGCTTCAATTGAATTCAATAGTTCGTTCAGATCTGCTGAAAGCAGCATTAGGTTTGCAGATCTTGATTTAGATGGGAAACAGGAACTAATCGTTTTTGTTTTTCCTTATTCATACATTTTTAAGTTAATTACATCTCAGAATAATGTTTTGTCTTATAAAGAAAATGTGAACTCAAACAGTATATATGTTGGTGACTTAAATCGCAATGGTGTTAAGGAAGTTGCATTCCCAACTAATGAAGGAATAAAATTTTATGAGTTTACTTTTTCAAACAAACCAAATACACCGTATGATTTGACAGGTTATAGCAAGGATTCTTCCAACATTTATTTGAGATGGATCGGTCTAGGAAATAAGTTTTATATTTATCGCGGAGATACAGAAGCAAATTTAATTTTACTTGATTCGACTACTAATACACAGTACACCGACTTGCCCGTATCACTTAATAAAAATTATTTTTACGCGGTCAAATCCTATGATGCTTCAAAACCAGATCCGATTTCAAACTTTAGTCTGATAATTAAAGTTTATTCACATATACCTGCTATGATTCAGTCAATTACTTCGACAACAGCAAAAAGCTTATCTGTTACATTCACGGAAAGAATTAGTAATACAATTGATAATCTTAGCTCTTTTATGATAGTCGGTTTGGGAATACCGAATTCAATTTCTCCACAAAATCAAAAATCTTTACTTCTTACTTTTAATCACAATCTTACGATTGGTAATAATTCTTTAATTATAAAAGATATTCATGATTATTATGGCTCGCCCATAAAAACTGATACGGTTACTTTCAAAGTTGATACTACCATAATTCAGCAGGAACAATTTTTTATTACGTCGCATCAGCTAATTAATCCTTATAAAGTAAAAGTCACCTTTAATCTCGAAATTGATGAGAGCGCAGCTCAAAATTCTGCCAATTATATTTTTGATCCTTCGATAAATGTCACATCAATCTCGGTTGACCAAAGTGATACGAAGAGTATTTATTTAAGCTGGGATAAGCAAAAACCTGTTGGATCAGTCGGCAAAGAGTATGTATTAAAAATAAGTAATTTAAAATCGTCAGCTCAAACAGGGAGTGTCCAGATTGCTTCGGGTGCAGGAAGTTACTTAGTATTGGTAGGCTTTGCACAGGATTTATCTGATGTTTATGTCTATCCACAGCCGGCAATAATTCAAAATGGTTTAGGTAAAATCACTTTTGCAAATCTCCCAAACAAAGCAAAAATATTAATTATGAATTTACAGGGAAAACAAATTGCAGCAATCGAGGAGAATAATGGCGATGGGGGAGTAGAGTTTATTCTTAAAGATCAAAATGGTGATGCATTGAATTCCGGAGTTTATTTTTTTCGGATTGTAAGATTAGATAACACCGGAAATGAGGTTGAAGAAAAAATCGGTAAGTTTGCGATAATTCGGTGATTGAAAAAAATCAAATATTAACCATTTCAAATGCACTGAGCTTTTTAAGACTGCTGCTTGTCTTCCCTGTGTGGTTCAGTTTAAACAACTTTCAGAATGAAACTTACCGCATCCTCACCTTCATCTTATGCATAGTGGCAGCTATAACGGATTATCTTGATGGTTATGTTGCAAGAAAAAGAAATGAAATTACCGAAGTAGGTAAAATAATTGATCCGCTTGCAGATAAAATTTTAGTTGCTGTTCTTACCATCAAATTATATCTCATTGGAGAATTAAGCAGCTATTTCCTTCTTATTATTTTACTGAGAGATATAATTATTTTTGTTGGGGGAATTGTAATTTCTTTGAAGTTAAAAAAAGTTCTTTCATCAAATTTACTTGGCAAAATTACAGTTACTGCCATAGGTTTTGTTTTTCTCATGGTAATTGCAGGATTGAGTAAACAGCATATAATTTTCATCGCTATTTATGACAGCAGCATTTTTCTTATTTATGTTTCATTATTGGGATATATAATTCGTGCTTCAGAATTTTTAAAAAAGAATAAGCAGAATGAGCATATTCAATAGTCTTAGAGAGCGACTTTCAAAGACACGAAAT
Source organism: Ignavibacteriaceae bacterium (assembly GCA_036722835.1). Taxonomy (GTDB): domain Bacteria; phylum Bacteroidota; class Ignavibacteria; order Ignavibacteriales; family Ignavibacteriaceae; genus XYD12-FULL-36-8. The sequence continues at coordinate 22,610 of DAIMIJ010000004.1, forward strand.
AATCTTGTCAATCGAATTAAAGAAACTATTTCGGGCAAAGCAAATTTAGACTCGGATACTCTTGAACAGTTAGAAGAAATATTAATTTCCTCAGATGTTGGATTTGATTTATCCAACAAAATAATCGAAAACGTTCGTGCAGAAATGCTTAGTGCAAAAGATAAAACGAATGAAAATGTAATTTTTGATGTTTTAAAATCTGAATTAAAAAAAATTTTTGACAGTAGCTCGCCTGTAAAACCGAATAAATCAAATAATGAAAAAAAACCTTATGTAATCTTGGTTTTAGGAGTAAATGGGGCAGGGAAGACCACAACAATTGGTAAACTTGCGTATAGTTACAAGCAACTGGGTAAAAAAGTGCTGATCGCAGCATCTGATACATTTAGAGCTGCTGCCAGTGAGCAATTAGAGATTTGGTCCGAGCGGGCAAAAGCAGATATCTTGATAAAAGAAAATTCAATAGATCCCTCTGCGGTAGCTTTCGAAGCGATTGAAAGGGCTACTAAAGAAAATTATGATGTTTTATTAATTGATACTGCGGGTAGACTTCACAATAAAACTTATCTCATGGACGAACTGAGCAAACTTAATCGAATCATTTCAAAAAAACTTGATCGTGCTCCCGATGAAACATTGCTTGTACTTGATGGGAACTCTGGCCAAAATGCTTTAGTACAAGCAGATGAGTTCTCTAAGACGGCATTCATAACAGGATTAGTTATTACAAAGCTTGATGGAACAGCTAAAGGTGGAATAGTTTTTCAAATATGTGAGAAGAATAAAATTCCTGTTAAATATATCGGTGTTGGTGAAGGTATAAATGATCTTCAATCATTTAATGCTGAGGAATTTATTTCAGCACTTGTTGATGTTAATTGAGATTAAAAAATGTTTATGAAAAAACCCCGACATAGAGTTTTTGACTACACACCGAGATTTTACAAACCGGAGTTAGATGAGAAAGAACGAATAAAAAGAAAATTGGGATTCTCATCTCAACGTAAAAAGTTTCAGCGAAAGAAAGGTTCGATAATTTGGGTAATACTGATCTTAATAGTTATTTATATATATCTTAAACTTATAGGTTCAGTTTAACTTAGGGTATTATCAAGTTTACATAATATATATTATCGGACAGATTTAATATTTAAACACTTCTTAGTATCGCAATTTGATTCAATAATATTCTACTTGTATTTGAAAAAACCTTCTCCGGTCTTTCTTCCTAATTTTCTTGCGGCTACCATTTTCTTTAATAATGGACATGGGCGATATTTCGAATCATTAAAACCATTATAAAGAACCTCCATAATTGCAAGACATACATCTAAACCGATAAAGTCAGCTAGGGTCAATGGTCCCATTGGATGATTCATCCCAAGTTTCATCACAGTATCTATATCCTCAGCACTTGCTACTCCTTCCATCAAAGTATATATCGCTTCATTTATCATTGGCATTAGTATTCGGTTTGATACAAAACCCGGATAATCATGAACCTCAACTGGAACTTTATCAATTTTTAGCGATAATTCTTTTATAACATTAAATGTTGAATCGCTTGTTGAATATCCTCGTATGATTTCTACAAGTTTCATCACAGGTACTGGATTCATAAAATGCATACCGATGAATCTATCAGGCCTTGATGCTGATGCTAATTCGGTTATTGAAATGGATGATGTATTGCTTGCAAAAATTGATTCTTGTTTAATTATAGTTTGTAACTTTTTAAAAAGTAATAATTTGTCTTCTTTATTTTCGTAAATGGCTTCGATAACTAAATCAGTATCTGCTGGAGTATTTTCCAGACCAACCGTGGGTGATATTCTTGATAGACTATCGCTTTTCGCCCTTTCATCAATCAATTGTTTTTTAAGCTGACGATCTAAATTTCCTTCAATCGTTTTGATTGATTTCTGAATAAGCTCCTCAGAAATATCAACCAAACTGACCTGAAAACCTTTTAGAGCAAAGACATGAGCAATACCATTTCCCATAGTACCGCCACCGATCACAGCAATTTTATTGAATTCCATTTTAATTACCTCTCGTACCTTTTAATAATTAAAGCTGATGCTTCCCCGCCACCTATGCAAAGAGAAGCTAATCCATACTTAGAGTTTCTTTTTTTCATTTCATAAATAAGAGTTACAAGAATCCTTGCACCGCTTGCACCAATCGGATGTCCTATGGCTACAGCTCCACCATTTACATTAACCCTTGAATTATCCAAATTTAAAATTTTATTTACAGCAAGAGATACAACGGCAAAAGCTTCATTGATTTCAAACAAATCAATATCTGAAATATTAAGATTTGCCTTTTTAAGTACTTTACTAATCGCATCAGCAGGTGCAGTTGTAAATTCCATAGGAGCTTTTGCAGCGGAACTCTGAGCCACAATTTCAAAAAGCGGGACAAATCCCAATTCAAGAGCTTTCTTTTCAGACATGACTAAAACTGCTGCGGCACCATCATTAATGCTGGAGGCATTTGCTGCTGTGACAACACCATTTTTATCGAAAACAGGTTTTAGTGTTGGTATCTTATCGAACTTCACTTTTGCAGGTTCTTCGTCTTTATCTATGATAGTCTCCCCCATTTTAGATTTTTGGGTAATTTTAATAATTTCATCATTGAATCGCCCTGACTTTTGTGCATCCAGAGCTTTACGGTAGGAGTTAATTGCAAACTCATCGAGTTCTTCCCTTGTAAAACTAAAATCCTTCGCACATTTTTCAGCGCAACTACCCATGTGAATATTGTTGTAAACGTCCCAAAGTCCATCCTTGATCAATGAATCGGTTATTTGGCCATCACCTAACCGATAGCCAAATCTTGCATTAGGCAGCAAATAAGGAGCATTGCTCATGCTTTCTTGACCGCCTGCGATGATAATCTCAGCATCTTCGGAGAAAATCGCTTGATGAGCAAGCATAACAGCTTTCAAACCGCTACCGCACATTTTATTTATAGTTAAGCACTCAGTTTTTTCTGAAAGACCTGAAAATAAGGCAGCTTGTCGAGCAGGTGCTTGTCCTAAGCCGGCGGTAAGAACATTACCCATTATTACTTCATCCACGGAATCAGGGGATATCTTCGAATCTTCCAAAACTGATTTTATGGCAATACTGCCTAGTTGAGGAGCACTGAATGAAGTTAAGATTCCCCCAAACGAACCTACGGCGGTTCTCTTGGCGCTTACTATTAATGTTTTATTCATTGTTACTTCCACGTTGATGATTAAAATAAATGAAAAATTATTTTGTTAACGATGAAATATTATAAATTAGATTTGCTGCAAGTAAATTAGGATTAATATTATTTTGCATAAGTGAACTTAAGTAATCTAATTTAAAAACAACATCTTGAATATTAGGTTTCGGAAATTTTTTATTGAATTTTTCTAAGGTTTCTCTGTAGTCAGAATAAAATAAATCAGCATTAGCTGTTCTAAACCTTTGCAAATCATTGAGCCATGTAATTATCATCTGAATGAATAACTTAAATGTGGAAGTATCTCCATCGCTTAAAATATCAGAAATTTCCTGGTAGGCTGAATGAAATTTTTTGCCAAGTGAATACCGTAAAAAGCTAATCGTTTTATTCTTCAATGAGCGAAAGTCATGTTCAATAAGTTGATTTGCCGTTGTCACTGATCCATCTGAGAATATAGCCACCTCACTTGCTAATTTTTTATCAACATTAAAATATTCAACAAGAATTTGAGTAATATCATCAATGCTCAGAGGGCTGAAATACAAAGTCCAACACCTTGACCTAATCGTTTCGCGCAGAAGCTCTGGAAATGGAGTGGTTAAAATAAAAATTACTTTCTCGGGAGGTTCTTCTAAATTTTTAAGCAATGCATTCTGCGAGGTTTCATTCATTAAATGCGCATCGGAGATAAGCACGAATCGGTAGTAAGATTGTTCAAACTGAAGCGACAAAAATTTATTTATATCTCTAATGCTGCTTATCTTAATTGTATTAGCTTTAGCTAATTGGATTCTATGATAAGGGTTTGAAATTTTCTTTTTTATTTCATCTTTAATTTCTTCAAGGTCATCGGAATTAAGTTTTTCGTAGGGATTTGATTCATCGGTTTCACTTTTACCGCGTGGCAGTGCAAAAATATATTTTATGAATGGTTCGTTGAAATTTGCTAATCCGTTAAGTACATGAGTTTGTTCCTCAGTTGCCGTGAATTTACGGTTTATAGATTGAGCTAATTGTAAAGCAAAATAATCTTTACCAACACCTTGCTTACCTACGAAAAGAAATGCATGAGGGATTTTATTGGAGGCAATTATTCGATCTAAGACTTCCCTATTATTTTTATGTCCATAAATACTGCCCTGATTTTCATTCATAGACAAGAATTTTACTACGTAATTATTTTGTTAAAAGTCATCTTCGTTATAGAAGAAATCTTCCTCAGAAGGATAATCCGGCCAGATGTCTTCTATTGATTCGTAAGGTTCGTCTGAATCTTCAAGCTCCTTAAGGTTTTCAATAACTTCTAATGGAGCACCAATTCTATCAGCATAATCAATTAATTCTTCTTTAGTGGCTGGCCATGGCGCATCATCTAGATATGAGGCAAGTTCAACTGTCCAGATCATGTTTAAAAACTCCGTTAGATTTATTTCTTGCTTTTTTGTTCGAATAAAATTAAGTCATCGAAAAAGAACTGAATTGGATCCAATTTAGTTCCTTCATGATGTACTTCGTAATGTAAATGCGGACCGGTTGATAAACCGGAATTACCTGTCAACGCAATTACCTTCCCTCGCGTAACTTTTTGGCCTTCTGTAGCTACTGCTCGCAATAAATGTGCATAGAGAGTTTTATAACCTGAAGCATGTTCTACCTCAACTGTCAAACCATATCCACCTCTAAGCCCGATAAAACTAACCGTACCGTTTCCCGCAGAATGAACTTGTGTACCAACGTCAGTGATAATATCAATTCCTTCGTGCATTTTCTCAATCATAAGTATTGGATGTTCACGCATCCCGAATCCGTTTTGACCAATTACTCCTTCGCACGGTTTGATTGCGGGAATAGAAGCAAATAACACTTCGTTCTCTTTGAGTTTACTAGAAATAGTTTGATGTTCAGCTTTCTCAAATTTAAGTTTTAGAGTTAATTTATCAACATACTTTGATAGCTCGTCCAAGTTATTTAGTGAACTAATATTTGATTTAAGAGAAGTCTCAAACTCGCTGCCGCCAACTCCTAAAGCTATTTCATCATTTGATAATAAAGGTAAGTTTGCTGCGAGACGGAGATAATGGTTCTCAGTTTGAAGTTCTGTTAAATTTTTATCGACATCTTTGAATTGTGCGGCTAAGCTTTTAATTTTTTCTTGAAGAATTTTATTTTCACTTTTTAAAGTCGAAATGCTATTGGATGAAGAAGTAAAATGATCAATAAGCCTGATCGTCCCCCAGGATATTCCTAATAGAAAAAGCACAATAGTAACAATGATAAGTATCGATTTTGAATTCAGATACTCAAATTGTTTGAGCTTTTGGTTCGATTTTGAAAAATAATATAATTTTCGCATAATTGGTGGGTGAATGTAAAGAAATACCCTTATTTTGTCAAGTTAGAATTTGAATTTATTTATTCAAAATCATGTTCAAAATACTTGACACCTCGTAAATCTTGGTCTTTTTCATTCTTACTAATTTCTTCTTTTAGACGATCTTGTAAAGATTTTGGGGCGTCGTAGCCATAATGCTTAAGAAGATAGTTAAGTCCAATAACTTCAGAAATTACAGTGATATTTTTACCGGGAAGAATCGGGAGTTTTACGTGGGGTATATCTATACCTGCAATATTGATTGTATTTTCCTCAAGACCAGTTCGAGTATATTCACTTTTTTCATCCCACAATTCAAGTTCGGTTACAATTTCAAGTCTTTTTTGATAACGAATCGCCCTAATGCCAAACATTCTCTCAACATCAATAAAACCTAAACCGCGTATTTCCATGTAGTGCTTGGCAAGATTTGTACCTGATCCCATTAAAATACCTTCGCCTTTTTTCGTTAGGATGATATGGTCATCAGCAACAAGTCTGTGTCCTCTTTCAATTAAATCGAGTGTAACTTCGCTTTTTCCTATACCGGATTTACCAATGAATAAAATTCCCACTCCATAAACATCAACAAAAGAACCATGGAGAGAAATTCTTTCAGCAAACTGGTCATCGAGAAAATCTCCTACAAGATAAACGAGTTTTGTTGTTGAGAATGGAGTACCAAAAACTGGAATATGATATTTATTTGCTAATTCAATTAGCTTCGGAAAGGGCTGATTTCCATCAGTTAAGATGATACATGGTAAGTTAAATTTAAATATTCGCTCAATAGACTCTTGCTTTTTTTCTTCGCTGAGCTGTTTGAGATATCTCATCTCGGTATTTCCGAAAATTTGAACTCTGGAATAGGAAAACAAATCAACAAATCCCGCCAATGCTAATCCCGGACGATGAATATTCTGATCGACTATTTTTCTTTCAAATCCTGAACCATCCGAAAACAATTTTAACCTAAAAAGATCTTTGGAATTCTTGACCAAAAAATCAACAGTAATATGTTCCTTCCTAGAAATGGATTTCTGACTTATATTCATGCCCTTATTCTTGCAGTTTTTTTTGATTTGAGTTTAGTTAATTGTCTTGAAAGCTTTTCGACCGCTGCACTCACAGCTTTCTTATATTCATCAGATTGTTCGGTAGCTGTTAAAGTTTGCCCTGGTACTTGTACAATTATTTCAGCAATTTTTATACTATCACGAGAATTTTGATAACTTAAAATAACATCTACGTTCAATATCCTGTCGTTATATTTTTCTAAAGATTTCACTTCTGCAGTGATAAAATCCTTAAGAATATCACGAGCTTTAAATTTTCTTGAAGTTATTATAATGTTCATTTTAACCTCCAATTATATTTATGATTTGGGGTGAGCTTTTTTATAGGTTGATTTTAATCTTTCGATGCTCACGTGAGTATAAATTTGCGTAGTAGATAAATTTTCATGTCCTAAAAATTCTTTGACAGCTCGAATATCTGCGCCTCTATCTAACATATGCGTGGCGGCGGTATGACGCAAAACATGCGGACTTTTCTGTTTAATATCAGAAACTTTTCCTAAATATTTGTGAACCAAGCGATGAACATATCTCGGGTAGATCCTATCTCCTTTAGCATTTAGTATGAAAGCATTTGTACCTTTGAAATTCTTTCTCCACAACATGTAAGTTTGAATAATTTCTGAAGATTTGTCGCCAACAGGAACAATTCGTTCCTTATTTCCTTTTCCTCGAATTTTTATCACTCGGCTTTTAAGATCAACATCAACGTTATTAATGCCACATAGTTCTGAAACACGCAATGCACAGCCATACAGGATTTCAAAAATGACTTTGACTATTATAGGATTTTCCTCAGCTTCATCTGCAATATTGTAAATCTTTAGGATAGAATCCAATGGAACAACTTCAGGTAATTTTCTATCCAGCTTTGGATTCGAGATTTGAAGTGCCGGATTTGAATCTAAAATTTCTCGTTGAAACGCATGCTTAAATAAACCTCTCACTGAAGCGAGTTTTCTTGCTATCGATCTTTTATCTAATCCTAGTTCATTCAGATGCATCAGAAAATTTTTTATGAATTTGTTAGTAATATTTTCAATATCATTTTTTTGATTTTCTTTGCAAAAGCTTAGAAAACTAAGAAGATCTTCTCTGTATGCTTTAACTGTATTCGGTGAATATCTCTTGATGCTTTTGAGTTCACTCAAATAAAGTTCTATCACTTGCTCAATTTTCATCTTCTTCTTTTACTTTTTTTGCTATTAGTTCTTCACCACAGGCAGGACATTTTAAGTAGTTACCTTTCTTCTTAGAATATCTTTCTTCCATTATTTCGGAATCACCATTGGGGCAAGCTTGAAGAAATGGTTTATGCCAGCTTACATAATCACAATCCGGATAACGTGAGCAGCCATAAAAAATTTTATTCCTTTTCGATTTTCTTTCAAGTATTTCTCCTTGTTTACATTTCGGGCAGGAAATACCAAGTGTAATATTTTTCACATAATCACATTCAGGATATTTTTCGCAGCCAATAAATCTTCCGAATTTTCCTTCGCGAAAGACAGTTTTGCTTCCGCATTTTTCGCATGTTTCACCGGTATATTCAACCTCCTTCTGTTGTGCATATACTTCGCGAAAAGATTTTATGTTTTCACATTTAGGATAATTATTGCAAGCTAAATATTTACCAAAGCGGCCGATTTTAATTACCATTTCACCACCGCATTTTTCACAGATAATTTTTTCAATTTTATTTTCAACCAGCTTTAACGCTTTAGCAAAAGGATTATAAAAATCTCTAAGAACCGATGAATATTCATTTTCACCCTGTGCAATTTGATCCAATTCATTTTCCATAGCAGCCGTGAAGTCTTCATTAATGATATCCGGAAAATTCTTCACCAAAATTTCACTTACCTTTTGTCCGAGCTTGGTCGGTGCTAATTTTTTTTCGGTCAAATGAACATACTTTCTATCTTGAATTGTACTTACAATCATCGAATATGTGCTTGGCCGTCCAATACCTCGATTCTCCAATGCTTTAATAAGGGAACTCTCAGTATATCTTGCCGGTGGTTTTGTGAAGTGCTGAGTTTTTTGAAGCTCTTTTAATCCAAGAGATTGATCCTTTTCCAAACCAATCGGAATGTTTTCGTTACGATATTCATCCTTATCATCAGCAGTTACTTTTGGTTCAGGAATATCTTCGTACACTTGTTGAAATCCGTTAAATAGAAGTGCCGATCCCAAAGCTTTGAATACGAATTCCTTTGCGGTAATCTCAATCACTGTTGTTTCAAATAAAGCAGGATTCATCTGTGAAGCGAGAAATCTTTTCCAGATTAGCTCGTAGAGCTTAAAGGATTTATCATCCAAATATTTCTTAACGAATTCTGGAGTGTATTCTAAAGATGTCGGTCGAATTGCTTCGTGAGCATCCTGAACATTAGCTTTGTTTTTCCTATCATAAATTATTGGTGAATCAGGTAAGTATTCGTTTCCAAATTTATGTTTGATGTATTCACGAACCCTAGGTAAGATCTCTTCACTTATTCTTGTTGAATCTGTTCTCATATAAGTAATCAAACCAGCAAGACCTTCTTTTCCTAACTCAACACCCTCGTAAAGTTTTTGAGCAAGCATCATCGTTTGTTTAGGTCGCATCCTTAATCGTCGAGATGCTTCAGCTTGAAGAGTGCTTGTGATGAAAGGTGCCGGAGCAGTTCTTTTAGTGTGTCGTTTAATGATGTTGGAAATAGTAAATTGATTGATCTTTGAAATCGTATCAAAATATTGTTGAGCGACTATTTCGCTGCTGATGGTAATGCTTTTTTCATTGAATTCATTCCATTCATCAACACTCATGTCAAATTTATGTGGAACTTTTATGTCTTTTCCTGCAATACTAAAAAGTTTTGCTTTGAAGAATTCATTGCTTTCAGTTTTGAAGATTGCCCAAATTGACCAATACTCAATTGCTTTGAATTTATCAATTTCAGATTCTCTATCACAAATTAATTTTAATGCAACAGATTGGACCCTTCCTGCTGAAAGAGAGCTGCTGCCTGAATTTTCTATAATCGCTTTCCATAAGAATGGACTCATTTTATAGCCAATAATTCTGTCCATGACTCTTCTTGCACGCTGGGACTGTACAAGATGAATATCGATTTCTCGAGGATGTTGCATCGCTTTCTCAACGCCGGATTTAGTAATCTCATTGAACAGAACTCTAAAGAGCTTAGCCTCGGATTTCCCGTTTAGAATATCGGCGACATCTTGTGCAATCGCCTCCCCTTCACGGTCAGGGTCAGTTGCTATGTAAACAGCTTTAGATTTTACCGCAAGCCCTTTGATTTTTTTAATTGTATCTCCTTTGCCGCGAATGGTCACAAATTCGGGTAGAAAATTTTCTTCAATTTTAACTCCGAGGCGTGTTTTGGGAAGATTTTTTATGTGTCCGACAGTGGCTTCGACAACAAAGTTCTTGCCTAAATATTTATTAATGGTTTTTGCTTTTGCCGGAGATTCTACAAGGACTAAACTTTTACTCATTACTTTAATTTTCTTTATCTAAATTATATCAAAACGTTTCAAACAAATCACAATGTTTAAAAAGAGTGCTGCGAAATTATAAAATTCTTACTAGTATGCAAAAACATGATCAAAAATATTTTTCAATTTACATTTCTTTAGCGAGAAATTTATACTTATGTGTAAGCAAATCCTCTTTTAATTTCATTGCTCTTCTTTCATTGCTTTTTTTATCTTTATAACCAAGCAAATGAAGAACACCGTGTATTATAAGTCTAAGCAATTCTGCATTTATTGAAGTTCTAAAGCGTATTGAATTATACAAAGCATCATCATATGAAATGATTATTTCACCTTCAAGTGATGAATTCAATTTCGCATAATCAAATGTTATTATATCAGTGGAATTCTCATGCTTTAAATATTCCCTATTCACTTGAATTATGTCAGCAGAATTTACAAATGAAATTTCAAGATTATTGATGGTAAAATTTAATTCCTTCTTTAACAGGATAATAAGTTTATGAACTGTACGCTTTTTAATATCTTGTTTACTGTAAATTCTTAAATTCTTAACCACAATTTCAATACCTGCTGCTGATGTTATAAACTCTCGATAATTTTATTGTGACGGGGTTTCGGGTAACAGTCTAAATAGGGAAATAATTTTCCCTCTAAATTTAATTTTTGTATTTGGGAGGAGTCCATCCTTCTCTTTCCCAGCTTTTTAATTCAAGTGTAATATTGCCGATTAAAACTTTCATATTAGCCACAATGGGAATACTTGCTTCATCATTCGAAAACCAGCCCTCGAAATAACCGGTTAATCCGAATATACTGATAAAATCCATTTCACCATCTAACCTCACACATTCAACATCATAATTTATCGCACCAATTGAAACGGGAATAATATTATCGTAAAAATTAATTTTAGTATGAACTTTTTGCTCGTTCACAAAACATGGAAGAAACATCGAATTTTTTTTACCTGATAACATTCGAGCAAAGAAAAAAATAGACAAACCGTCATGAAATTGACTTTCAACTGAAGTAGTTGAATCAACCCATAGCTCTCTTGGGCTGAACTTCCCTTTTTTAATCCGGATTTTAGAATCACCGTAATCAAAATAATATTCAGTGTAAGTTGTGTATTCTTCGCCCTTCACAATCCCACGAAAAAAATCAGAGTAATAATCTTGATTAACTTTACTTTCATAAATCTGATGCAAGTTTACAAATGGAATACCATCGTAAGAATCTATATATGCAATTGCATTATAATAATTTCGTCCATTAATTGTCTTTTTATCTTTCACACGAATTTTTACTTCACCGAGTTTAATAAATGAATAACTGACGACATAATTTAATTCTTCACCGGGAAGTAACTTTTTATCAGAACTGAATGAAAAATAGTAAGACAATTCTTTTGTTGAGAAAGGATTATCGACAATGCAAAAAATAAAAGGTACAAAAGCAAACAGAACTATTCTTAGTTTCATTTAAGGTTTGCTAAATTTCTTGCTTCACCGAATAATGTTAATGCTTTTTCAACTTGATTATCAACAGAAATTAAAACAGAATACCATCCTTCATTTTTCCAATAATTACGGGCTATCTGTGCTTTTAATCTTGCCAGAATAAAATCTTTATCTTTTTGAAAATCGTTCTCAGCGAATTTTACATCTTTCTGCGAAGCAAAGTCAATAAATTTTTTAATTTTGTTTTCAGAAAACAAAAATTCATTACGAAACATTTTTAAATTTTTTCCATACATAGAATTTATTTCTCTTCCATTAGAATCTATATACGATAAAGCAAAAAGGTAAAAAACATTATTCCTCAAAAGCTTGACTGTATATTCCGTTAAATCTTCTGACTTTACGATATAATCAGGAGTAATTCCACC
>DAIMIJ010000005.1:0-6727 GCA_036722835.1 Ignavibacteriaceae bacterium
TTCTGAAGAAGAAGCAAAAAGTTTTTTAGCCGTAATAAATTCTAAGTTTAAACTTCAAGGTTGGGTTGTTAGGTTAGAATGAAAGCAAATGATTTCTCCGTAGTTTTTATCGGAACAAGTTCTGGCAAAACATCTCTAAAAAGATTTCACTCCTCTCTTTTAATTAAATCATACTCATTTAATTTGCTAATTGATTGCGGCGATGGAATTTCCAAAGCGCTTTTATCTCAGGGCATTTCACTTGATTTGCTTGATGGAATATTATTCACACATTTGCATCCAGATCATTCGGCGGGATTTCCTTCCCTGATTGTTCAAATGAAACAGTTAAAACGAGAAAAGAAGCTCAAAATATTTTGCCATAAAAATCTGACTGAAGTTTTAAAATCGTTTCTCTATCAGTCATTCGTTTTTACTGAAAGATCGAGTTTTGAGCTTGAGTATTGTGAATTTGAACATGGCGAAAAGATAGTTTTGTCCGAAGATTTTAAATTCATATCCAAGCAAAATTCCCATCTGGATGAATATGGAGATTATCTAAATGAGAAGAAGACTGGCTTTGCGTGCAGCAGCTTTTTGCTAATGCTCGGTGAACGAAAAGTTTATTACTCGGGAGATATTGGTTCTAACCAAGATTTAAATTTATTCAAAGATCAGAAACCTGAAATCATAATAACCGAAGCGACTCATATCAAATGGAAGAGCATTTTAGATTTTATTGAAACAAATCAACCCGAAAAAGTTTATCTCACACATTTAAGTGATGAACTTGAATTTGAGTTAAAGCAAAAAGTCAAGCTTCTCCCGCAAATTATTAAGGAGAAAATTATACTTGCAGACGATGGCCTCTATTTTCAAATTAAAATATCTTAGAACAGGATGTAAAATAGTTTTCCATTCCTTAAGCCCTTCCCTTCGGCCTGCCTCTTTACGAATCTATTGCCACAAGCGGGAAGGGTTGGGATGGGCATTTATTAAACCTGGAAAATGTGATATATTTAACTGAACAATTGTATGAAATACTTATTCATGTTTTCAGTTCCACATTAATTTCTCATAAAAAATGATTATTGAAGAATTCAAAAAAGAGTATGGAATTATCGGCAGATCGAAAGAAATGCGAGACCTTATTGACATTACCATGCAAGTCGCAAAAGCCGATATTTCAATTTTAATTTACGGTGAAAGTGGGGTTGGAAAAGAAGTTTTTGCGCGAGCCATACATGCATACAGTAATCGCAAAGATAAACCATTAGTAAGTGTGAACTGCGGCGCAATCCCCGAAGGAATTTTGGAAAGTGAATTGTTCGGACACAAAAAAGGATCATTCACCGGTGCATTCGAGACGAGAAAAGGATATTTTGAAATTGCTGATGGCGGAACTCTGTTCTTGGATGAAATTGGTGAAATGCCTTTAAGAACTCAGGTTAAATTGCTGCGGGCAATCGAAACGCAAGAGTTTATGAAAATTGGCGCTGAGACCGTTACAAGTGTAGATGTGAGAATTATTGTCGCTACAAATAAGGATCTTCAGAGAGAAGTTGACGCAGGGAAGTTTAGAGAGGATTTGTATTTCCGGATTAAAGCTGTAACATTGAGCATACCTCCATTAAGAAAAAGAAAAGCTGATATTGAAGAACTTGCATACCATTTTATTACCAGGTATTCGGAATCAAGTAAAAGAAAACCTCCCCGGCTCACCGATGAGGCATTAGAACTTTTAAAGGAGTATAGCTGGCCTGGAAATATTCGTGAACTGAAGAATACACTTGAATCTGCAATTGCAATAAGCAAAACCGAAGTTCTTGATGTATCGCAATTCATTAGCCTGCTGAACGTTCCCCTTGAAGATACAGATCACAGAAATCTTCCCGTCTTTCTTAAAAAAACAACCGAAGAAGTTGACAGAGAAATTTTATATCGAGCTCTCTTTGAGATAAAAAAAGATATTATTGAATTAAAGGATTTAATCATTCAGCGTCAAATGGAAGTAAAAAGTTCGACTGAAAATAATCATCGTCATGAAGTGATTCCCATTGATCAAATGGAGAAAGAGGCAATTAAAAATGCGTTGGATCAAACCAGGGGAAGTAAACGAGAAGCCGCAAGAAAATTAAATATAAGCGAGAGAACTTTGTATAGAAAAATTAAAGAATACAACATCCACAATGACTAAGAACGATAATTTCTCCAACAGTAAATTAGACAAAATGGAAATATTGCAATTTTGCAAAAAAATGTACGTTTTGCCCATAATTCTGTGGTTGTTTATCGCTGTTATAGTGGGTAATTTCAATGGTTGCTGTATATATTCTTTTACAGGTGCTTCTGTTCCCGAACATTTAAAAACTATTGCAATTCCTATTGCTGATGACAGAAGCGGTGGTGCTGAACCTGGTTTGCGCGAAAAAATAACTGAGGTGCTGACTCAAAAGTTTATTGATGATAATACACTTCAGGTTTCAGATAAAAGCACAGCAAATGCTATTCTGGAATGTACAATAGTTTCTCTTACAGATGCACCTGCAATAGTTTCTGCAGGAGAGCAAATTACAACAAGAAGGGTTACTATTTCTGTTTTGGTTGTTGATAAAGATTTAGTAAAACGAAAAATAATTTTTGAAAAAACTTTCTCTAATTATGGAGATTATCCTTCCGGAGGAAGTATTGATTCAAGAAAAAATGCAATCGAAGAAGCGATTGAAAAAATAACTCAAGATATCCTGCTTGATACAGTTTCAGGATGGTAATAACAATATAAGGTTGCTCAAACAAAAAATTATGGATGATGTAGTACTTATTTCCTATTTCGTTGCTCTTTTTATCTTGTTCGTTTTCGGATTGCACGGATTTATTATGATCTTTTATCACAATAAATACCGTGATGTAAAGCCGGTTCCCAAAGACAGCCCGGAAGAATATCCGTTGGTGACAATTCAACTTCCTTTGTACAATGAAATGTATGTTGTGGAAAGATTAATTGATTCTGTTTGTGAGATTGATTATCCGAAGGATAAATTAGAGATTCAAGTACTTGATGATTCCACGGACGAAACTGTTAATATTACTGCCAGCGCAGTTGAGTTAAAAAAGAACGAAGGATTTGATATCAAGCATGTTCGTCGTTCTAACAGATCTGGCTTCAAAGCTGGTGCACTTAAGGAAGGTTTGATTACAGCCAAAGGCGAATATATAGCGATATTTGATGCTGATTTTATTCCCGATAAAAACTTTTTAAGAAAGACGCTTTCATTTTTTTCGAATAAAAATATAGGCATGGTTCAAACAAGATGGGAACACCTTAACGGAGATTTTTCTCTTTTAACAAAAGCTCAAGCATTGGCTTTAGACGGGCATTTTGTGATTGAACAGTCTGTAAGAAACAAAGCGGGGTTTTTCATTAATTTTAATGGAACCGGCGGAGTTTGGCGAAAGAGTTGTATTATTGATGCCGGTAATTGGCAGATAGATACATTGACAGAAGATTTAGATTTAAGCTACCGTGCTCAATTAAATGGCTGGAGATTCGTTTTCTTAAAGGACTTTACTTCTCCCGCAGAATTACCTTCTGAAATTAATGCTCTTAAATCCCAGCAATTTCGCTGGACAAAAGGTGCAATTGAAACTGCAAAAAAAATATTGCCGCTCGTCTGGAAATCCAATATTCCTTTGAGAGTTAAGCTGCAATCAACTTTTCATTTAACTAATAATTTAGTTTTTCCGTTTATACTTTTAGCTGCAATATTAAATGTTCCATTAATCTTTATTAAAAATAGCGGCTCACATGAACTTTATTTTGCAATTTTATCATTATTCGTTTTAGCATTTGTCAGCTCATTCATTTTTTATCTTTATTCACAGAAAGATATTAGAACTGATTGGCGTAAAAAGATAGTATTGTTTCCTTTGTTCATGGCAGGAAGCATGGGTTTTGCAGTTAACAATTCACGTGCTGTTATTGAAGGGCTCTTGAGCAGAAAAAGTGAATTCGTAAGAACACCTAAGTTCAAGCTTGAAAATGAAAAGGATTCATGGATTGGCAAACGCTACACAAGCCGTAAGATAGGACTCTCAGTTTATGTGGAGCTGATTATGGCTCTGTATTGCCTGGTTGGAATTGGTTCATCAATCTACTTCTCTGAGATAGCAGCCCTTCCATTTCAAATTTTATTCTTTCTCGGATTTTCTTTTGTTTCGCTGACTTCAATTAAGCATGCCTATTCAAAAGTATAGCTGGTCTGGAAAATAATTGGATAATATCTCCGATTCGATTATACAAAAGGCGCAAATTATTTCGAAGCTGAATCGGGATACAAATTTATCTTTACGTATAGCAGCAAAGAAATATGAAGATGAAGATTATACCGAATCAGCCGAGATACTTGAAAGACGTTTAGAAAAATTTTCCACAGATACTGCTGCTCAAATCTTGTTAAGTCAAACTTATGCACGGCTTGGTAAATATCATCAGGCTGTGAAGCATTTAAAATCTGCAAGCGAAATTATTCATTCCCCCAAAACAATTGATTTTTATCTACAAGAAATTGAGGATATTCAACGAGGGGAAAAAACTGGATTTAATATTGATAATTTAAATCTAACTGATTTTAAAATTCCGGTTGAAACACATAAAGAATACTCAACGCCCTCGGGCGAACCAAAAACATACGAAACTTTATTAGTATCAGAAACTCTTGCAAAAATTTATATTTCACAAGGTGAATTTACAGAAGCCATAAAAATTTACGAAAAGCTGATTGAGAGGAAACCTGAGAATAATGAAAAGTATCTTCATTCAATTGAAGAATTAAAATCCCGCCTTGAAAAATAATTCCAGTAATTAGTTTCATTTTCTACTTATGATTTCCAACAAAACAAAAAAGCTTAAGAGAGAATTTTATACTCGCAGTTTACTTTTTGTCGCCAGAGATCTTTTGGGAAAAATATTAGTGAAAAAATCCGGTAGTAAAATATTATCCGGAAAAATAGTTGAAGTGGAAGCTTATCACGGGGATTATGATCAAGCATCTCACGCATACAAAGGAAAAACAAAACGCAATGAGGTGATGTTCAACGAAGGGGGATACTTTTATGTTTATTTCACATATGGCGCCCATTTCTGTGCTAACGTTGTCGTCGGTAAAAAAGGAAAGGGAATTGCAGTATTGATTAGAGCACTTGAACCGGTGGAAGGTATTGATGTGATGATAAAAAATCGTTTTGGAGGAAAATTAATCCACGAAAAAGAAAATTATAATCTAACAAATGGTCCTGGAAAACTGTGTAAAGCTTTCGGAATAAATAAAAATCATAATGGCACCGATCTAATTGGAAATGAAATTTATATTTTAGATCAACCAAAGTTAAGAAGCAATGAAATTGGTGTAAGTAAAAGGATTGGTATTACAAGATCAGTAGATTTGCAGTGGAGATTTTTTATAAAAGGTAATCTATTCGTTTCAAGAAAATGATTGAACCAAAAAATTTATTAATTGTACGAACCGACAGAATTGGTGATGTTATTCTATCTTTACCTTTGGCTGAATTAGTCAAACGGCATTATCCTAATTGTAAAGTAACGTATCTTTTGCGTGAATACACAAAATGTTTGGCTCAGAATCATCCGTTTATTGACAATATATTATTACTTAAAGAAAGAGAAGGTAAAATTTTAGTTAAAGATAATTTTCGGGAATTGAGAAAGTATAATTTTAATTCATGCTTAATTGTTTATCCAACTTTTCAAACGGCACTGATTGTATTTTTGAGTCGAATAAAGCATAGAATTGGCACCGGCTATCGCTGGTACTCTTTTCTGCTAAATCACAGAATATTTGAACACAGAAAATTTGCCGAAAAACATGAACTTGAATATAATGTTAATCTTCTAAAAGCTTTTGGGATAGATGAAAAAGTCAGCGTAGACAAAATAGAATTTCATTTAAATGTTTCTAAGCAAAGTGAAATAGTAATTGATAAGCTGCTAAATGAAAGCAAAATTGATCCTGCTAAACCAGTAGTCATTATTCATCCTGGAAGCGGTGGCAGCGCAATTGATCTTCCGATGAATAACTTTAGGGAACTTGTTGAAATGATATGGGCAGATTCGAAAGTTTCAATAATTATTACCGGGCTTGCTTCCGAGAAAAAACTTTGTGATCAACTAATTATAAATGATAACATAAAAAACTTTGCAGGAAAGTTGTCTCTCTCGGAAATGATGGCATTAATTAACAAGTCTGCAATTTTTATATCTAATTCAACCGGTCCAATTCACATAGCTGCTGCATTAGGAAAACCAACGATTGGCTTTTACCCTAAAATTTTAGCTTGTTCTGCTAAAAGATGGGGACCATATTCGAAAAAAGGCAAAATATTTATCCCGGAAATCAACTGTTGTGATTGCACAAGGGAACAGTGTGAGCGCTTAAATTGTATGGGCAGTATTAAAATGAGTAAAGTGTTTTCAGAAGTGCAAAATTTACTTAACTTTAAGAGAAATGATGGAGAAATTAATGCCTAAATCCTTTTTGTTTTCTTTTCTTGTATTGACGACATTTTTTTTCAGCGGAATGATTTTCTCTCCTCCCGAAGAATTTAGGAAAGTTGAGAACAAAGCTTTTAAAGTCGGTGAAAAATTAACCTTTGATGTCAAGTATGGTTTTGTTACTGCTGGAATAGCAACGTTTTACATACCGAGGAATAAGAGGATTTCAGGAAGAGATGT
>DAIMIJ010000005.1:6827-20022 GCA_036722835.1 Ignavibacteriaceae bacterium
GAAGTTCCTGCCGGAAAATTTGATTGCATTGTTGTCGAACCGTTAGTTCAGGAAGGCGGACTATTTAAAAGTGAGGGAAGCATTCTTGTTTGGATGACAGATGATACATTAAAACTTCCGGTTAAAGTTAAGACCAAAGTTATAATTGGCTCCATTGACGGAGACCTAACCGCGTATGAAGGATTAGCCGGTAAACTAACTTCTAAAAGATAATCGAACTCCATTTTATTCAAAGATTATCTTCATTTGATAGAAATTGGTTTTTAAGTAATTTGATTACAAATAAATTCTTCAAATCATAATTTTTCTCGTTAATATGGATGAACAAAATAAAGATTCAGAGCTAAACGAGAATTCCGACCACGGGAATGTAATCGAAGAACAGGCGCAGACCAAGTTAACTCCCGAGCAACAATTCAATCCGCAAATATCTCCCATAGCTGCTGCATTTATTGGTTTAATAGGCGGCTTTTTTTTGTATCAAATTGTCGGCGGGTTGCTCACGCTTCTTATTTTTGGTTTAGATATTGAAAATGCACCAGTTAACGGAATAAGATTAATGACAATGGCAGGTCAGATTCTTTTTATCCTACTGCCCGCGCTCGTTTTTTCAAGATTCTTTTATTCTGATGTTACAAAATTCCTTCGCATAAAAATTCCAAATTGGAAAGAAGTTCTTCTCTTCACAATTGGGATAGCAATTCTTACCGTTCTTTTACAGAATTATCTTTACATTCAAAATTATTTTATTGATCAGTTAGCTAATAGTGTTCCATTAATTAAAACAATTAAAGAACTATTAGATACTCTCAATGCGTATGTTGAAAAAACATACGGCAGTTTGCTGAAAGCCAATTCTGTTTACGAAGGAATCTTAATCGTATTTGTTGTTGCGATTGTTCCGGCATTAAGCGAAGAAGCAATGTTTAGGGGATTAGTGCAGAGAAGTTTTGAAATGAAAATGAAACCGTTTTATGCTGCCCTTATCACTGCTATATTTTTTGGCGTGAATCATTTTAATCCTTATGGATTAATTCCTCTTATCCTTCTTGGATTATATTTTGGATTTGCAGCATACATGAGCGGTTCAATAATCGTTCCGATAATACTTCACTTCCTAAATAATTTCACGGCTGTTATGCTTTACTTCATTTTTGGCGATGATGAACTTATCAGCTCAACAGTTCAAAAACCGGTTGAGCTTGGATCATCATTTTTGCTGCTGTTGACTATGGCTATGCTCTTTGCCGGAGTTTTACTCACTATTAAAAAATATTATTCTAAAGCAATAAAAATATAGGAGGACTTATGCCAGTATGTCCAAATTGCGAATATGAATACGTTGAAGGAGTTGCCTTTTGCCCCGATTGCGGTACAGCTCTGCTACCCGATGATGATTATATTAAACCGGAAGAATGGAGCGAAAAAAATTGGGAGATTGTTTACACTTCATCTCAAGAATTTGAGGCTGAAATGATTAAGAATAATCTTGAAAGTGCCGGAATTAAAGCGGTCGTTCTCTCACAAAAAGATAGAAACTATCCTGCACCGGGAGATTTTTCTGTTGTTAAGCTTCTGGTGAGAAAAGAAGATGTCCAAGATGCGATTGCGTTTATTCAAAAAGTTAAAAACGAAAACACTGAAGAAAACCAAACTAATGGCGATGAGTAACGGGATTCTAAGAGTTTTGGTAGCGATAATTGCGATACCGGTTATTTTAACTGCGAGCTATTTCGGCGGATATTTTTTCCTCTTTTTCGTTTTAGTCATCTCGCTAATTTCTTTCTATGAATTTTCTGTGTTGGCACGTAATAAAAATATGCACGTGAACATAATTACAGGATTGCTCAGCGTATTTTTTTTTGTTGTCAATTCTTACATAAGATTTGTTGATAATTACGCTCTTATGCTGATAGTTGTCGCCGCAGCTTGTATATTCGAATTATTTAGAAACAAGAACTCAGCATTGCTAAACTTAGGTGCTGCATTTCTTGGAATTCTCTACATCGGATTATTTTCGGCTGCATTAGTTTCAATAAGGGAGTTTTACATTCAGCCCGAAGAAAATTATTCACACGGCGGATTTTTAATCATATCCATTTTTGCAGCAATCTGGATTTGCGATTCTGTTGCTTATTACATTGGAACTGCATTTGGAAATCATAAGCTTTTTCCGCGAGTTAGTCCTAAAAAAAGCTGGGAGGGCGCAATAGCAGGTTTTGTTTTTGCAATAATAACAATGATTGCCTCTAAATTAATTGTCCTAGATTTTCTTTCATGGAATTCAACGATCGGAATCGGAATAATCGTTGGAGTCTTAGGACAGATTGGTGATTTGATTGAATCACTTTTCAAAAGAGATGCCGGTGTAAAAGATTCTTCAGGTCTTATTCCCGGCCATGGTGGAATTTTTGATCGGTTCGATTCGTTAATATTTTCAGCACCATTGATTCTTATTCTTCTAAATTTAATTGAGCGATGAATTATTAAGAGAAGTAGGCTAAAAGTTATTTTTTAATTTATTTAGATTCGAGCTATAAAAACTTAATTCGGGATACTAACAATTATTTAATAAAGTAATAAGGTTAAAGGGCAGTGGGTTGCGATTATTACTAAGGTTACAAAAAATTAGTTAAGGTTCTGCAGTAATCCAAATAAAACCGGATTACTTAACAGTAAAAGTTGGTATGGAAATTACAGTATAAAAATTGAGGTAAAATTATCAGTATGATCAACCTTAGTAAATATGGATTGCACATGTTTTTTAACCTTATTACTTTATTATCAATCCGTGAATTGCTTATTAAAAAGTGTGGTATAAAATTATTTGGGAATTTCTTTTCTATCCATATTAACTTAAGTTGAATTATAATTATTATGGTCAAGAATAAACGAAATAAAGTAAGCGTGATTACTTTGGGCTGTTCAAAAAACACGGTTGATTCCGAGAGATTAATGAAACAGCTTCAGGTTAATAAGTTTGATTTAACCGAAAATCCAAATAATGCCGAAACATTAATCATCAATACTTGCGGCTTCATTGAAGCGGCAAAGAATGAATCAATCGAGACAATATTAAATGCAGTTGCGTTGAAAAATTCGGGACAAGTTAAAAAAATTGTGGTTGCCGGTTGTTTATCCGAACGATATAAAGAAAATTTGATGAAAGAGATTCCCGAAGTTGATGCATTTTTCGGAACTGAAAAATATGAAGAGATAATAAATGAACTTGGCGGGGAATTAAAACACGAACTATTAGGCGAAAGATTACTAACTACACCGAATCATACTGCATATTTAAAAATTTCTGAAGGATGCGATCATCCTTGTTCTTTCTGTGCAATTCCCCTGATGCGCGGATTGCATAAATCCAAACCAATGAATGAACTTTTAATTGAAGCGAATCATTTAGCAGCAAAAGGTGTTAAAGAGTTTATAATTATTGGTCAAGATACAACCGACTATGGTAAAGATATTTACGGCAGAAGAAATTTAGCCGGGCTTTTATCAAACCTAAGCGAGATTGACGGAATTGAATGGATAAGAATTATGTACGCTTATCCATCTCATTTCCCGGAAGATGTAATAGATGTTATTGCAAATAACGAAAAAATTTGCAAATATATTGATGTTCCCCTTCAGCATATCTCCGATGATGTCTTAAAATCTATGCGAAGAGGAATTACCAAAAGAAAAATTAAGGAGCTTATAGAAAATTTACGCGCACGTATTCCGAACATTATAATAAGAACAACTTTTATTGTCGGATATCCTGCTGAAAAAGAAAAAGACTTTGAAGAGCTTTGCGAATTTGTCCGCGAAACTAAATTCGATAGGTTGGGCGTATTTACATATTCAAAAGAAGAAGGCACAAGCAGCTTTATTCTTGGTGATCCTGTATCTGAAGAGGAAAAAAAGAGAAGACTAGAAGTTCTGATGGAAATACAGAAAGAAATTTCTGCTGAGAAAAATAAAGAACTACTAGGAACAAGATTAAGAGTTTTAGTCGAAAACCGGGAAAACGGCTATTATGTTGGGCGTTCGTATCGTGATGCGCCGGAAATTGATGGCGATGTTTTAATTCCGGCTGAAAGTAACATTAACATCGGTAATTTTTATGATGTGGAATTTTATGACTACGATGATTATGATGTCTTTGGTAAGTTAATAACATAGGGAGGATTTTGTTATGAAAAGCTTATTCAAAATAATTTGCTGCTTCGTTTTAGTTGCGGCAGCTTTTGCTCAGCAGGGAAAGCAGGACAAGGAAATTAAGTTTAATCCGAAAGCAAAATTTTTTGAAGATTACTTGAACTTTGCCTCAACTGAAGCAGGTAAAATTCGCCTTGATGTTTTCATTCAAGTACCTTATTCCGAAATTCAATTTGTTAAAACAACTAGCGGGTTTGAATCAAAGTACAATCTTACTGTCTCGGTTTTTGACGAAGACAAGGAGAATCTTTTAGTTGAAAAATCGTGGAGTGAAAAAATTACTACGAAAGAATTTGATCAAACTACTTCCAAAACAAATTATAATTTAAGCTTGAGGTCGTTTAACCTAGAAGCGGGTAAATATTTGATGCGTACATCTTTTGAGGATGTTGATTCACGTAAGGAATATGCGGTGGAAAATCTGATAACCGTTCGTAAGATGGAACAAGAATTTGCAATGAGCGATATGATGCTTATTTCAAAGCAGACCGCTGTTGAAGGAAGCAACAAAATCATTCCAAATGTTTCCAGAAATGTTGCGGCTAAAAAAGACGGTATACCATTTTTCTTCGAAGTTTATTCTAGTATGCCAAGAGAAATTAAAATTGAATATTCGGTTTTAGATGATGGAAAAGATAAAGTTTACAAAGAAGAAACCAGCAGACAGATTGATTCCGGCAGAACTCAAATCTTTCATAATATAAAAGATGTTGATTTAGGATTAGGTAATTACATATTAACGACGGACATTAAGGATGATAAAAATGATTTAGCCGTTTCAACTATTAAAAATTTTGTTTCAAGATGGATGGGCGTTCCGAGTTCTATAAAAGATTTGGATAAAGCAGTTGCCCAGATGGTTTATATTGCGACAAGCAGTGAACTTGATGAAATAAATGATGCCAAATCGAAGGAAGAAAAAATTCAAAATTATCTTGCTTATTGGAAGAAGAAAGATCCAGATCCGCAATCGGAAGATAACCCGGTTTTTGACGAATATTATAGAAGAGTTGTTTTTGCAAACGAAAATTTTTCACACTACATCGAAGGTTGGAGAACAGACCGTGGAATGGTATTCATCATTCTTGGTGCTCCAAATAATATTGATCGCCATCCGTTTGAATATGATTCTAAACCTTATGAAGTTTGGGAATATTACGAGCTGAACAAAAGCTTTGTTTTTTTGGATGAAACAGGTTTCGGAGATTATCGTTTGATAACACCGCTTTACGGAGATTTTTATAGGTACAGAAATTAAAACTTGCTTCAAGTTTCTAATATTTCTCTTCTTTTAAAATTGATTGTAATTATTTTTTCCCGGGCATTCAATGATTTTAACTGTTACTCTCAATCCGCTTCTTGAACACAGACTTGCCTACAAAGTTCTACACATTGGTAAGGAAAATCGTTCCGCAATAGAGAATTACAAAGCAGGGGGAAAAGGAATAAATGTCAGCCGACAGTTAAATATTTTTTCTGTTGATAACCTGGCATTCACTTTTCTTGGTGGAAGTAACGGTAAACTTTTGAAAAAACTTCTCACCGAAGAGAAAATAAACTTCACATCCATCTCAACTCATTCAGAAACGCGCTCTTCAGCAATAATTATTGATGAATCCACCAAAACAGTCACATCATGTTTCGGAAATGATCCGCAATTATCTTTGGTTGAAGCTGAAGAATTTAAATTAAAGCTGGAAAAAATGATTCAAAATTGTGAGATGGTAGTTTTTTCCGGTAGTTCTCCATGCAAAGATACAGACTCCATTTTTCCTTTCGGTATTCAAGCTGCGAATAAATATGATAAAATTTCAGTCTGTGATACTTATGGAAATCATCTTAAAGATTGTATTGAAGCGTCGCCAACAATTCTTCATAATAATATTGATGAAGTAGAAAAATCATTAAAGGTTTCACTTCGATCAGAGAGGGAAATGATTGATTACCTAAGATTTCTCAATACTAAAAATATTAAGCAGGCATTCATCACTGATGGAGCAAATCCGACTTATGCGTCTGACTTCGATTTTATTTTCAAGGTTAAGAATCCAAAAGTAGATACTATAGATTCCACCGGTAGCGGAGACAGCTTTGCAGCGGGAATAGTTTATGCATGGCATAGAAATCTTCCTTTTGAAGAATCATTAATAATTGCTTCTTCCCTTGGTGCAGCTAATGCAGCAAAGTATGATGTGTGTAATGTTACTCTTGAAGAAGTGAATGCAATAAAAAATAAAATTGAAGTTATTCCCCTCGGCAAGAAGATGAGATTAATTGATGTTAAACCGACATAAATTAATTTTTATAATTCTTGTGCTACTTTCTTCTTCTTCGTACTCTCAGAATATTAAATCCATAAACATTTCTGATAATAAAATATTTAGCGAGAAAGAATATTTAGCATGGAGCGGACTTGCTGTCTCCGCTAAAGTAAAGCCGGAGTATCTCGACTCGGCGCTGTTACGAATTGCTTCGAATCTAACTTCGCGTGGATATTTTTATGCTGATTTTAGTGGAAGCAATATTGAATACAATTCTGATTCCTCTTCTGCTGTTGTCAATCTATTCATTGATGAAGGTCCCGCAGCTTATTTTAGAAAAATAAATATTGATTATCCCGATTCATCTGACAAAGCCGAGATAGTGGAGTCTTTTAATTATTTGGAAGGACGAGTATTTGATAAAGCTGAGTTCGAAGAAGTTGTTGCAAACCTTTTACATTATTTTGAAAACAATGGTTATCCCTTTGCAAACATAAAAATTGGTTCGGTGAGTTTTGTTAAAGATACCTTAGAAGAAGAATATTTCGCGGATGTATTCGTAAATATCAATAAAGACTTAAAGGGAATGATAGATAGGTTTGAAATCAAAGGTAACGATAAAACAAATGATGATGTAATCATTCGGGAGCTTCGGATTAAACCGGGGGAGATTTATTCACAAAAAGAAATTGATGAGCTGCCAAATAAATTAAACCGCTTACGTTTTTTTGAACCTGTAAATTCCCCCCAATTCTATTTTAGTTCGGATAACAAAGGAATTTTATTAATTGAAGTGAAGGAAAAGCAAACAAATAATTTTGATGGAATCATCGGATACATTCCCGCAAACAAGCCGGATGATAAAGGATTTGTTACCGGACTGGTTAATGTAAGTTTAAGAAATATTTTTGGCAGCGGTAGATCCGCTGCTATTCGCTGGCAGAAACTTGATCGCAATTCTCAAGATCTTGAGCTAAAATATCTTGAACCATGGTTTTTAGGTTACCCTTTTAACATTGGTGTTGGATTCAATCAGCGAAAGCAAGATACTATTTATGTTCAAAGAAAATTTGAAGGAGCAATTGAATTTCTAGCAACCGAAACAATAACTGCTTCTTTGCAATTTGCAGCCGAATCAATTATTCCCTCTGAAAATTTAGCTAATATTTTTACAGTTTATAATTCAAGTTCAATTCTAACGGGGTTGAATTTCAAAATAGATACCCGTGATGATCCTTATGCTCCGACAGAAGGAATCTTATTTAACAACACATATTCATACAGCAGAAAAAAGATTAATGGTCCTCAGCAATTTATTTCAACCGATCTCAAAACAAATATTAATCTGCAGAGAATATTACTCGGTCTCGACTTCTACTATTCAATTTTCAGCAGGCAAGTGGTTGCTTTAAAATTAAACGGACGTGAATTACAGGGTTCGTTTTTTGAAATCAGCGATTTGTTTAGACTTGGTGGAACAAACAGCTTACGAGGTTATCGTGAAGATCAATTTTTAGGATCACGAGTGTTCTGGTCGAATCTTGAGTATAGACTCTTGTTAGCACGCCGTACGTACACATATTTATTTTTTGATACTGGATATTATCTTGTGAAAGAAGACGCCGCTAGAAAAGTAAGCAAGCAGGAAGAATTCAACATCGGTTATGGATTAGGTCTTAATATTGAAACTTCATTAGGAGTCATAGGTGTCAGTTTCGCATTAGCAAAGGGCGATTCGTTCTCTGACGGTAAAATTCATTTCGGGTTGGTAAGTGAGTTTTGATTAATTTATTAGGGATCAAAACAAATTTGTAGGGCGACCAGCCTGGTCGCCTTTCGATATTAAAAGTTATGAAAATGATAAAAGGTTTTATTAAAATTATTCGTCCGCTAAATTGTTTGATAACTTTTTTTACAATTATTGTTGGCGGATTAATCTGTTCTAATGATAATGATATCTCAGCAGAGTTAATTCTGGCAGGAGTGGTTGGTTTCATAATTACAGCCGCCGGTAATTCCATTAATGATTTTTATGATATTGATATTGATAAAGTAAATCGTCCGGATAGACCTTTGCCAAGCGGAGTTCTAATCAAAAAGAATGTTTTAGTATTCTTCATATTTCTCAGCATCATCGCAATTACTTTGAGTTTACTAATTAATATTTACTCATTTGAAATATCCATAACATCCATAATTCTTTTACTTTTATATTCCTACAGACTTAAACGCATGCCATTAATTGGTAATCTCATTGTTGCTTTGCTTACAGCACTTGCATTCATTTTTAGCGGTGTCGTTGTTGGGAATATTGCGCTTGCAATTATTCCTGCTGCCTTCGCCTTTCTGATTAATTTAATTAGAGAGGTGATAAAAGATATGGAAGATACTGAGGGAGATATGCTTTTAGGTATTCGTACTTTCCCAATTCGATTTGGAAATAAAGCAGCCAAGTATTTAGTAATTGTAGTTACAGTAATATTAGTTCTATTCACTCTAATTCCATTTGTGTTTCATATTTATTCCATTGAGTTTTTTGTTGCCGTAATGGTAATAGTTAATCCAATATTGGTTTATATTATCAAATCCATTTTTGAGGATTCATCTAAACAAAATCTTGGGAGATTAAGCTCATTGCTCAAATTAAATATGGTATTCGGTTTAATAGCAATTTACATGGGCAAATGAAAAATTTTGATAATTCATTTCTAAATCATAAAATAAAATTAATTGCCGGTACCGATGAAGCGGGAAGAGGTCCACTTGCCGGTCCGGTAGTTGCTGCAGCGGTTATTTTTTCTCCGGAAACTTTTATTGAAAACGTAAATGACTCAAAAAAATTAAGTGTGAAAGAACGTGAAATACTTTTTCCTATTATCATTGAAAAATCTTTATCATATGGAGTGTCCATAATCTCAAATACTAAGATTGACAAAATTAATATTCTTCAAGCTTCGCTTCTCGCAATGAAGAATGCGGTGAACAAGCTTCAAGTTAAACCTGATCTTATTCTAGTTGATGGGAATAAAACTTTCGCTCATAAAATTCCCACAATAGCAGTTGTAAAAGGTGATTCAAAATCATTTGCAATTGCTGCTGCATCCATCATTGCAAAAGTTACGCGTGATAAGATCATGAAAAGATTAAGCCACCAATATCCGCAATATCTTTGGTCAAAGAATAAAGGATATCCGACGAAAGAGCATATCAATGCAATTAAATTATTTGGACCAACCTCTCTTCACAGAAAAAGCTTTTTGCACAATGTTTTATCTGAGAATTTTGAAATTATTTTCAAAAGTAAAAAAGAAGTTGTATGACATTCTTAACAAAAAAAACAGGAGACGAAGGTGAAGACCTCGCAGTAGAATTACTGGAATCGAAAGGTTACACAATCATTAACAGAAATTATCGCTATGGTAAAGGTGAAATTGATATTATTGCAAAGGATCCTCAAGAGGAGGGATTAGTATTTATTGAAGTGAAGTCAAGAAAAAGTTTTGAATATGGGTCTCCCGAAGAAGCGATTACAAAAAATAAAATTAAACAGCTTAAAAGAATTGCAGAACTATATCTTTACGAAAATGAGATAAAAGAAATATTATGCCGTTTTGATGTTATTGCAATCTTAATTCTGCCAGGTCAAAAACCCCAAATAGAACACTTTGTTAATGCTTTTGATTAGCATAAAAGTAAGATGCATCAATAACTTTTTTTCATTTCTATTTTTCACTAATTTTGATTTACATAAGACTATGAATAATATCTACTTTTAATGCAACTCTAGTGAAAACACATTCCATACAAGAAAAAATTTATAGAAGTTTTGAAAAGAAATCCAACAATTTTTTTGAAACGATTGGCGGCCTAACCGAATTTACAATATTATTTTTCAAAAATGTTTTCAAACCGCCGTATGAAATCGAGCAAATCAGAAAACATATGGATGTTTTAGGAATTCAGACATTTCCAATTGTCAGCTTAACAGGTTTTATTATTGGGTTGGTAATTACAATGCAAACTCAACCGGTGTTGGTGAGGTTCGGAGCAGAAGCTTTTCTTCCCGGTTCAGTTGGAATTTCAATCGTGAGAGAACTTGGACCCGTTATCACTGCTCTCATATTTGCCGGAAGAGTTAGTTCGGGAATTGGTGCTGAGTTAGGTTCGATGCGAGTAACTGAACAAATTGATGCAATGGAAGTTGGTGCTGTTAATCCATTTAAATATTTAGTTGTAACAAGAATTTTTGCTTGCACCTTCATTCTCCCAATTCTAACTGTTTACGTAATTTTTATCGCATTGTTTGGTGCCTATGTTGCAGTGCTTCTTGTTCAAAATATGAGCTTCGATTACTTTACAGGTGCGGTTATTAAGTCAGTAGAATTTGGTGATGCAATTCCGGGCATTGCAAAAACTTTTGTATTTGGATTTATTGTTGGAGTTGTCGGAACTTATAAAGGTTTTACTGCCACAAACGGAACCGAAGGAGTTGGCAGAGCGTCTACAACTTCTGTTGTTGTATCTTCAATATTAATTCTAATTTTTGATATGGTACTTGTTAAAATAACTTTATGGTTGTGGCCAACAATTTAATATGGTAATAATAGAAAAATTATCTAAATCATTTGGCAGTCATCTTGTTCTTGATGAAGTTTCATTAAAAGTTGAAGAAGCCGAAAACCTTGTGGTATTTGGCAGAAGCGGGACAGGTAAAAGCGTTTTACTTAAATGTATTGTCAGATTGATGCAGCCCGATGGCGGTAATGTTTCTATTTTTGGTAAAGATGTAATGGCACTTGGTATAGATGAGTTAAATGAATTGAGACAGCAAATGGGATTTCTCTTTCAAGGTGCGGCTTTGTATGATTCGATGAGTGTTAGAGGAAATCTCGATTTCCCGCTGATAAGAAATTCTAGTCTTACACTCAAAGAGAGAGAGAGAAGAATTAAAGATGTGCTGGAAAAAGTTTCATTGGAAGAGGCAATAGACAAAATGCCGGCTGATCTGTCCGGCGGTATGAAAAAGAGAATTGGCTTAGCCCGAGCTATCATTACAGAACCAAAGTTAATGCTTTATGATGAACCAACTACAGGACTTGATCCAATTACTGCAAAGGAAATCAGTAAGCTGATTCTTGATTTGCAGAAGGAATTACAAATGACTTCGGTCATCGTAACACATGATATTTTGTGTGCAAAAATTATTGCGGATCGCGCTGTAGTGTTGGAAAACGGTAAAATTCAATATACTGGTGATATTACAGAACTAACAACTTCAAAAGATCCATTCTTAAAAAATTTCTTTAGTGATGAACTGATCGAAGAAACCGGGAGGAAATGATGATAAAAGATTTATCAGGTGCAAAACTTGGAGTATTTATTTTTATTGGAAGCACTTTGCTTGTTATCGGAATTTTTCTTTTAGGAAATAAAGAAGCTCTTTTCCGTCCAACATTTACCGTTAAAGCATACTTTAACAATATTGAAGGATTGAGAAACGGTGCCCCTGTTAGATTAGGTGGAATTGATGTTGGCAGCGTGAAGAATATTGAAATTGTTAAGGATACAACTGGTAAAGTCGAAGTTTCATTGAGATTGTTGAATGAAATTCAACGATTCATCAGAAAAGATACAAGAGCATCAATTGAAACTGAAGGATTGGTAGGAAATAAAGTTGTGATTCTTCAGATAGGAAGCTCAACTGCCGATCCCATTGGAGATGGAGGAACAATTCAATCAAAAGATCCGGTTGGTTTTGCTGCGGTTGTAGAAGAGACGCAGGGAATCATGAATTATACAAAAGAGATGACTAAAAATATGGCTGAAATAGTTGAGAAGGTTAACAGAGGGGAAGGAACAATTGGAAAAATATTAACCGATGAAAAACTGTATTATCAAGCAACCGAATTAACAAAACGAGCTGATCAAAGTCTTTCCGCAGTAATAACAGAATTGGAAAAAGTATCGGGCATCTTCAAAAATCTTGGTGGTGGTGTTAATGAAGTTATAACGAATGTTAATCGAGTAGTAACAGAAGTCGACACAATTATTTTAGATGTGAGCAAAGGACGCGGAATGCTTGGACAAGTTTTAGTTGAAGGAAGCAAATACGATTCATTGTTCACAGCTACTATGTCTGAAATTCAAAAAACATCCACAGATGCACGTGTTGCGGCCTCACGTCTATCGGAAAATATGGAAGCGCTTAAGCACAATTGGCTTTTCAAAAGTTATTTTGAAGAAAGAGGATATTGGGATAAAGCTGAGTATGAAGATCAAATAAATTCAAGCTTGCGTGAGTTAGATGAAAAGATAAAAATGATTGATCAAAAAATTGAAACGTTAAAGAAATTAGAAGAAAAAGCTTCTGTAAATAAATAAAATTTTCAAATTTAATCATTCCATTCGAAGTTCATATAACTGCACCAAAATAAATTTGCGTAGGCAGCAGTACATCCTTTAATTTTATTCTCCAACTTAATGTTCGCATAAAAATTTTTAACAGAATTACTAATGATTGCAAAAAAGAGAACATCAAACAATAAAAAGATCATTGTAAAAGGTGCTAAAGAGCATAATCTCAAAAACCTAAGTTTCGAACTTCCCCGCAATAAGTTAATTGTTTTTACTGGAGTAAGTGGAAGCGGAAAATCTTCTCTGGTTTTTGATACAATCTATGCGGAAGGGCAAAGACGATATGTAGAAAGCTTGTCATCTTATGC
>DAIMIJ010000005.1:20122-23790 GCA_036722835.1 Ignavibacteriaceae bacterium
CTGCATGATATTAATGTTGAAGATATATCACCTAAAAAGAAAGATGAGATCAGAGTTGTCATAGATAGATTCAAAATTGTTAAGGATGAACTTAGGAACAGACTTTCGGATGCTATAGAAGTTACATTTAAAGAAGGAGAAAATAGATTAGTACTTATTAATTCCGATACAGGCGAGCAAACCGACTTTAATAAATTTTATGAGTGCTGCGGAATCAGATACGAAGAACCCGAACCGAGATTTTTTTCTTTCAATAATCCTTTCGGAGCTTGCCCTGTTTGTCAGGGTTTCAGCAAGACAATAGGAATAGACATGAATCTAGTGATTCCCAATCCTAATTTGTCAATAACTGATGGAGCAATTGCCCCGTGGCGTACGGCAAAGTACAGCACTCATCTTAAAGATCTTGTTAAAAATGCCAAACAATACAATATTCCATTAAACGTGCCTTATAGAAATTTATCGAGTGAACAAGTTGAAAAAATTCAAAAGGGATTCGGCGATTTTATCGGCATAGATAAATTTTTTGAGAAGCTCGAAGGCAAAACTTATAAAATGTATATTCGCGTTTTGTTAAGCCGGTACAGGGGTTATTCAGTATGCAGAGCTTGTAAAGGTTCGCGTTTAAGAAGAGAAGCGCTGCAAGTGATAATCAATGAGCATTCTATTCATGATGTAGTTCAACTTCAGATTGAACATGCATTAAAGTTCTTTTTAGATTTAAAATTATCTGATTTTGATTTGAAAGTTGGCGATCGTATTCTCAAAGAGATTATTAAACGACTAAGATTTCTTAATAATGTTGGAATTGGTTATTTAACTCTTGATAGATTGAGCAGTACTCTTTCCGGTGGGGAATCTCAACGAATTAATCTGGCAACCTCGCTTGGATCTTCACTGGTGGGAACTCTCTATGTTCTTGATGAACCAAGCATTGGTCTTCACCCGCGAGATAATTCAAAGCTGATAAACATTCTGAAAAATCTTCGAGATATTGGAAATACAGTTCTTGTTGTTGAGCATGATCCCGAAATGATGAGAGAGTCGGATTTGCTTGTGGATATGGGGCCGAAAGCTGGAATACACGGCGGAGAAATTGTTGCAATGGGAACTTATGATGAAGTGGTGAAAAACAAAGATTCGTTGACAGGCAAATATCTTTCGGGAAAAATAAAAATTCCTTTACCTGCCAAAAGAAATAAGAAACAAACTAAGACAATAAAAATATTTGGTGCTTCGGAGAATAATCTTAAAAATATTGATGTTGAAGTTCCATTAAATAAATTTGTTGTTGTTACCGGAGTAAGCGGCTCAGGTAAAAGCACTTTTGTTCATGATATTCTTTATGGAGGACTTGCTAAATATTTTGGAATGGCACCGTCGAAAGTTGGGAAGTTCACGGATTTAAAAGGAAGTGAATACATTGACGAAGTGGAAATAGTTGATCAATCTCCGATTGGCAAGTCGCCGCGATCAAATCCGATCAGCTACATCAAAACGTTCGAGTTGATTCGCGAATTATTTGCATCAACTCATCAGGCAAGAGCAAGAGGATATAAACCTGGATTTTTCTCGTTCAATGTGCCGGGTGGAAGGTGTGAGACGTGTCAAGGTGATGGATTCATTAAAGTTGAAATGCAATTCCTTGCCGATATTTATCTTGAATGTGAAGATTGTAAAGGAACTCGATTCAAAGAAGAAATTCGGGAGATAACTTACAGAGGAAAAAATCTTGTCGATGTTTTGAATATGACAGTTGATGAGGCAGTAGAATATTTTAAGGAAAACTCAAAAATATTACGACAGCTTAAAGTCCTGGCTGAAGTTGGTCTGGGTTACATAAAACTTGGTCAGCCGTCAAATACATTATCTGGCGGAGAAGCACAAAGGGTTAAGCTTGCTGCACATCTTTCTCTGCAACGGGATAGGAAGCATACACTATTTATTTTTGATGAACCGACAACCGGCCTTCATTTTGATGATATTTCAAAACTGCTGAATTGTTTCAATCTTTTACTTGAGAAAGGCAACTCGCTCGTTGTGATTGAGCATAATTTAGAAGTGATAAAATGTGCGGATCATGTTATTGATCTTGGTCCCGAAGCAGGTGATAATGGCGGAGAAGTAGTTGCGGAGGGCACCCCCGAAGAAATTGCCGGAAATAAAAACTCCTGGACAGGGAAATATCTTAAAGAATATCTTTCTTGAATTAATCCTAAATTAAGCTTAGGTTAAATTATATTTCAAGTAAAACTAGAGATGTTAAAATGAAAACCAGCAAAAGATTTAAGACTGCCATCGTACTTACGCTTTTTATTTATTCTTTACAGATTGTATTTTTCTCACCAAATGCTTTTCCCCAAAGCATTGAACGGATTGAAGATAAAATAGGCGGAAGCGGAGCTAATACTGCTCTTGAGGATTCTAAAAGCGATAATACTTTTCTCTATATCGCTGTTGGGGCTATTTTCGTTGGACTAATTGTCTGGAAAGTTTTCCTCGATAAAAAAGAACCAAAAACTAAGGATGAAATTAAAACTGATTCCACCAAAACATCTTTGGATAAATCTTTCCATAAAGACTATTCAGAAAAAGAATTAACGTTTGAGAAAATTCAAAATCAAATTCCTTTTGAAATTTTTCTTGGAGTACAAAATAATCCACAAAGTATTCCTGGGAAAAATTTATCGGTCGGACTAAAGTTCAAACTCTGAGAATGATTAATAATGTTCGATAAAATAAAAGAAGCAAATAATCGGCTTAAAGGAATTGCACATCATACTCCCGTTTTCACTTCTGACACTCTTAATAAATTAGTTGGAGCAAATGTTTTCTTGAAATGTGAAAACTTTCAAAGAGCAGGCGCGTTTAAATTTCGGGGAGCTTACAATGCAATTTCAAAATTATCTGATAATGAAAAACAAAAAGGCGTGATAACTTATTCTTCAGGAAATCATGCTCAAGCAGTTGCATTGGTTGGAAAACTTCTTGATGTAAAAACAATTGTAGTGATGCCGCAAAATTCACCCATCATTAAAAGGACCGCAACTCATGATTATGGAGCTGAAATAATTTTGTATAATCCTGAAACATCCATACGAGAAGAAGTTGCAAAAGACATTATCAAAAAACACGGCTATAATCTAATTCCACCTTTTGATCATTATGATATAATTGCTGGTCAAGGAACAGCCGCACTGGAATTGTTTGAGGAGATTGGTAAACTTGATTATGTTCTTGCACCTTGCGGCGGAGGAGGGCTTTTATCGGGAACTGCAATTGCTTCTAAAGGAATGAATCCGGCTTGTCATGTTATTGGAGTTGAACCGGAACTTGCTGATGATGCAACTAAATCCTTTTATACAAAAACACTGCATTCTGTAAAAAATCCGTCAACGATTGCAGATGGAACGAGAACCGCATCATTGGGAAAAATAACTTTTTCGTTAGTTCTAAAGTATG
The DNA here is from genome assembly GCA_036722835.1 of Ignavibacteriaceae bacterium. GTDB lineage: Bacteria > Bacteroidota > Ignavibacteria > Ignavibacteriales > Ignavibacteriaceae > XYD12-FULL-36-8. The sequence continues at coordinate 23,585 of DAIMIJ010000005.1, forward strand.
TTGATGAAATGAAAACCGTGTCCGAAGAAGAAATTATTGATGCGGTAAAATTTCTTTTTTTCAGATTGAAGATTGTGGTTGAACCATCCGGTGCATTAGGAATTGCCGCATTGTTGAGTTCAAAAGTTACTGTTACCGGAAGTGTTGGTGTCATCATCAGCGGCGGTAACATTGATGCACCAACTATGAAAATGATTTTGGATTCT
>DAIMIJ010000006.1:0-9876 GCA_036722835.1 Ignavibacteriaceae bacterium
AGTAATATCTGGACAACCATCACACATATTCTGTCTTCCATCTTGCAGAAAATCTACGGGCTGAATTATCATAACTGACTCATAGTACAATTTCTTAGAAATGTTTAATGGATTCTTAAAATATTTTACTACTAAAAAAAAGACTTATAAAATCTAAATGAAAAAAAATCTTTTCCCAATTAATACCTTTAGAGTGTGGAATGAATTCTTTCAATAAGTGCTCTCTAACAACTCCCAAATTTTATCAAGCAATTCTTGAATCCCTTCATTCGTAGCAGATGAAATCGAAGTGATAGGAATTTTCGCTCTGAATAGCTTTTGTTTGGTCATCTTCTCTAAGCTTTTTTTATCAAGCAAATCCGATTTTGAAAGAGCTATAATCTTTTTTCGTTCAGCTAATTTCTTACTGTACTGCTTCAATTCATTCAATAAAATTTTATAATCTCTTTCAATATTTTCGGAAGTAACCTCAATCAAGAAGAGAAGAATTTTGGTTCTCTCAATATGCCTTAGAAATTTTAATCCCAAACCTTTGCCTTCGTGCGCACCTTCGATAATTCCTGGAATATCAGCAACAGTAAAACTTTTATAATCCTTGTAATAAACAATTCCAAGATTTGGCTCAAGAGTGGTAAACGGATAATCGGCAATTTTAGGTTTAGCAGATGAGATAACCGAAATCAAAGTAGATTTTCCGGCATTTGGAAAACCGATAATTCCAACATCGGCAATCAATTTCAGTTCAAGAATGATTTTTTTTGATTCGCCTTTTTTACCGTTTTCAGCATATCTTGGTGCTTGATTTGTTGATGTTGCAAAGTTGCTATTTCCTTTTCCACCTCTTCCGCCTTTAGCTATAACAATTATTTTCCCTTCTTCATCCAAATCTGCAAGAATCTTATCATCGTTAAAATCTTTTATTATAGTACCGACAGGAACTTTTATTAAAACATCCTTACCATTCTTACCATCCTTCAACGAACTGCCCCCAATTGCTCCATCACCAGCCAGGTATTTTCTTTTGTACTTAAAATCTAAAAGTGTATTAAGATTACTGAATGCCTGAATTATTACATCTCCGCCCTTTCCGCCGTTACCTCCAGAAGGTCCTCCCTTCGGAACATACTTTTCTCTTCTGAAAGTTACAGCACCATTGCCGCCATCACCTGCTTTAATTTCAAGTTCCGCTTGATCAATAAACATAATTATGCTATCGTAAAATATTTAGCGACCGCGTTGGTTAAAAGAATAGCATCGCGTGAATAAGGATTCACATTATATGTTGTGTAAAGCGACTTCAGAATTTCTGTGGCTTTTTCGTAAGTCTTACACTCAGAAATTGTCTCGATAGTTGTAGCAAAATCTTCTTTATCTTCATTAAAAATTGAACTAATTATTTTTTCTATTTCTCTGTTAGACAGGAACGAGAGTATATCCTTATCGCTTTTTTTATGAGATGTTATTTCATCAATAGATTTTTCCTGAGATGATTCTTGAAGCTCCTCCACATTAAGAGGAAATGTTTCAGTATCCTCTTCAATTTTTATTTCGTCTGATAAATTAATCGTTTCATTTGCATTTGGATTGGTTATCTCAAAATCATCTAATTCTATTTCTTCGGTTTCACTTATAGTTGGAGAATCAGGAAGTAAATTTTCTTTAATAATTGTGTTTATCCCCGGCTTCAAATCCTCCGAAACATCTACAGTCTTGGTTTCCTTTAAAGATTCATCTTCAATAGATGTTAATTCAGATTCCGATGCTGCCGTTTTTTGTTCTTCAGTAGGAACAACAGTGTAAATGATTTTCTTTATCTCATCAATTTCGTACTTTATTTTTGGCGATTGAGCTAAAGCATTTTGAAGACGTGACAAATGATCATTTAAGTTTTTTTCTTTAAGATACAACTCAATTGCTTGCGGCGGAATTTGTGAACGAAGAACCGCCCCGATATTAAAAAAATCAGCCATCGTTTCTAATGCATTATCAATTAGCTCGTTCACCTTCATAGAAAACAATTCACTATCAATTTTATTTAAGAGAAATTCTAATTCTTTTTTCTCCAGCGTAAGCAGTTGTTTTTTTCCCATGTATGAGGAAAGAATTTGTCTTAAATAATTGTAGTAGTAAGGATAATCCAAGATCATCGCCATTTCTTTGGGAGATAAACTATCGGATTCTTTGAAGATAAAATCTACAATAGTTTCATTCGGTCTGGTTATGTAGTTAAAATTGAAGGTTACCGCTTGAGAAATCAAATCATTTATTTCATTCTCACTTATTCTTTTAGATTTTTTTATCTCAAGAGCTATCATCCTAAAATACTTTGATATTTCAGAACCCGAATAATCAAAAGCAGATTTTTGCAGAAGCACTTGACGATCCTTAAAAATTTGGAAGTCCATTCCCGCTGAAATGTACTTGAGAATTGCTGGATGAATCTCGATTCCTTTAAGCTTTTCAAAAGTAAGGAATGAACCGGCTTTGCTTATTTTGTTGAGACAAAAATCGCTTATAAATTTTATTTCTTTTTCAAACATATTATTACCAAAAATTTTTAACCAAAATTAAAATAATCTTTATTGATTTTGCTATTGATGAAAAGAGCACATAAGGAAAATGCTTAAAGACCTTGAGAATTTTTTCGGGTGAACTTTAGATTAAGCTCTGCGCTTAAGCTGTCTATTTTTCTCATAGACAAATAAATTTTATACATGTTCTTACTTGATTCATTCCAGATCTCTTGCTTGACAGACGCAAAATTAAAATCCGATTTTCCCTTCTCAGATTCAGATCTGCACCCCGAAATAATAATCAGACAAATAAAAATGAACGAGATTTTAAGGAGTAAATATAATTTCATTTATTGTTTCTTGTAAAAATTATTTTCGACTCTAACATAAATAAAAAATCCCGATATTACTCGGGATTTAAGTGTCAAAAATATACAGGTAATTCAAACTTCTACAACTTTCGATTTAACATTTGCCATCACAAAATCTCTATTCATTCTTGCAATGTTTGTGACTGAAATTCCCTTGGGACATTCAGCTTCGCAGGCATAAGTGTTGGTACAGCTTCCAAATCCAGCTTCATCCATTGCTGCAACCATGTTCATCACACGTTCATATCTTTCAGGTTGGCCCTGTGGAAGCACTGCAAACTGGGACACTTTTGCTCCAACAAATAACATTGCAGAAGAATTTTTACAAGCTGCAACACAGGCACCGCATCCAATACACTCAGCAGCATCTAAAGACAAAGCTGCAACATCTTTAGAAATAGGAATTGCATTAGCATCAGGCGCACTGCCGGTATTAAATGATACATATCCGCCAACTTGTTGTATTTTATCGAAACCTGAACGATCAACAATTAAATCTTTGATAATTTTAAATGCAGTTGCTCTAAACGGTTCAATAAATAATGTTTCTCCATCTTTAAAATTACGCATGTGCAGTTGGCAGGTGGCTATTTTCGGAAGTGGTCCATGTGGATGCCCGTTAACAACAAGCCCGCAGGTACCACAAATACCTTCCCTGCAATCACTTTCAAAAGCAATAGGAATTTTACCTTCTTTTTCTAATTTGTTATTTAACTCGTCAAGCATTTCAAGAATTGAAGCATCAGGCGAAACAGAAACTTTAAATTGTTCAAAATCACCAATTGCATCAGTAGATTCTTGTCGCCAAATATTTAAGGTTAAATTTATGTTAGTGTTAGTCATTATTTATAACTCCTTGTTGCTAATTCAACAAACTCAAATTCAAGATTTTCTTTATGAAGATTCCATTTGCCAACTTTTTCGAATTCCCAAGCAGCTACATAAGCAAAATCTTTATCATTTCTAATTGCTTCACCCTCTTCTGTTTGATGCTCTTCTCTAAAATGTGCTCCGCAAGATTCATCTCTATTTAAAGCATCAACAGCCATTAATTCACTAAGCTCAAGAAAATCGGCTACTCTACCAGCTTTTTCTAAAGTTAGATTTAACTCTTCACCCTTACCAACAACTTTTACATCGTGCCAAAATTCATCACGTAGATCAGTAATCTCTTTAATTACTTTTCTAAGTCCGGCATCGTCACGGGACATTCCAACTTTGTCAATAAGTAAATGTCCTAATTTTTTATGAATTTCATCAACAGTTTGTTTGCCATTAATTGTTAGGAGTTTATTGGTGTTTTCCTTTACTTGTTCTTTTGATTCTTTAAACTCAGATGAATTAACATCAGCTTTAGTTGGTTTATCACTTCCAAAATAATTTCCGATTGTATAAGGAATAACAAAATAGCCGTCTGCTAAACCTTGCATAAGAGCACTTGCGCCAAGCCTGTTTGCGCCGTGATCAGAAAAGTTAGCTTCACCTGCTACAAATAATCCAGAAATATTACTCATCAAATTATAATCAACCCATAAACCACCCATCGCATAATGTGGTGCTGGATAAATTTTCATTGGAACTTTATATGGATCTTCATCCATTATATTTTTATACATATCAAACAAATTACCATACTTTTCTTTTATAACATGAGCACCCAAGCGTTTAATAGCATCGGCAAAATCAAGATAAACAGCCCTGCCTCCATTAACACCACGACCCTCATCACAAACATATTTTGCACTTCTTGAAGAAACGTCTCTTGGAGCTAAATTACCAAATGATGGATATCTTCGCTCAAGATAATAATCACGTTCATCTTCAGGGATTTCATTTGGAGGTCTGTGATCACCAGCTTTTTTAGAAACCCAAATCCGACCGTCATTTCTTAAACTTTCACTCATTAAAACTAATTTAGATTGACCTTCACCATGTACTGGAAGGCAAGTCGGGTGAATTTGAGTAAAACAAGGATTTGCAAATAAAGCTCCGCGTTTATGAGCCCGCCAAATAGCGGTAGTATTGCACAACATTGCACTTGTAGATAAAAAGTAAACGTTCATATATCCACCCGTTGCAAGAATAACTGCTTGTGCAGCATAACTTTCTATTTCGCCGGTAAGCAAGTTCCTAACAGTAATACCTTTAGCTTTTCCGTCAACTATTACCACATCAAGCATTTCACGGCGATGGAACATTTGAACGTTACCTAATTTAATTTGTCTATTCAAAGAACTATAGGCGCCAAGTAATAATTGTTGACCTGTTTCCCCACGCGCATAAAAAGTTCTGGAAACTTGTGCTCCACCAAAAGAGCGGTTTGCTAAAGTTCCGCCGTATTCTCTAGCAAAAGGAACACCCTGAGCAACGCATTGATCAATTATGTTATTGCTAACTTCAGCTAATCTGTAAGTGTTTGCTTCACGCGATCTAAAATCTCCACCTTTTATTGTATCGTAAAATAATCTAAATACTGAATCGCCATCATTTTGATAATTTTTCGCAGCATTAATCCCACCTTGTGCACCAATTGAATGAGCACGCCTGCTTGAATCATGATAAGTAAAAGCTTTTACTTTATAACCTAATTCACCCAAAGTAGCCGCGGCAGAAGCACCGGCTAAACCGGTTCCCACAACAATAATATCAAATTTTCTTTTATTAGCCGGGTTTATAAGTTTCATATTAAATTTATGATTTGTCCATTTTTCAGCAAGAGGACCTGCTGGAACTTTTGAATCAAGCTTTATCATAAGTTACCTCCGTAAAAAAAGAAAAAGTAAATCGGCATAGAAGCAAATCCTAAAGCCATAATAATTGCGTAAATAGTTCCAATTTTTTGAACAAGTGGAAAATATTTTTTATTGTTCCAACCAAAAGTTTGAAATGCACTTTGAAATCCGTGGTTCAGATGAAATCCCAAAAGTAATACGGCGATAACATAAAGAGCCACATACCACCAAATCTGAAAGAACCCGGTAACAATGTTAAAATACTCATGCGTATTAGCTAATCCTTCCGGATCATGCACATTGAAACGCCAGAAAAATGTTCCAAGATGTAAAACAAGAAAAATAAAAACTATTGATCCTGTAACGAACGATGTTCTGGATGAAAACGAGCTGTTTTGTCTTGAGGCATTAATTCTATATTTACCAATAAATTTACCACCTTGCATTTTCTTGTCCTCTAACCATAATAACGTTCCATAAAAAATGTGAAAAACAAATGCAGCAAGCAGAACAACTTCAATAACACGAATTAGTGGTTTAATGACATCCAAGGTTTTAACATAACCGTTAAAAGTATTTGGACCAAAAAATAAAGTAAAATTTCCTATCAAGTGTATGATTAGAAAAATCAACAAGAAACTCCCCGTTACAGCCATTATAAATTTTTTGCCGATAGAAGAGGTTAGAAATTTAGAAAGCCAGCTCATTAAAAGCTCCTTTTGAATAAAGAATAAATTTGGTTCAAGGTGAAATTGAAAATTTGTATTTCTATACGGAAAGAGTCGAGAGTCGAAGCAAGAATATTTTGAGTGAAAAATCTGAAAGAATACATGGTTTGATAAATGAGAATAAAATTCGTCTGTAACTTAGAAAAATTTTTCGAAGGTGAAAAGTTTAAATAAAAAAAATTTTAAATATGTTTGAATCTAAATATTAAAAAAGTATTTTAGCATTAGTTCTTTATACACGACTTTTGGTGTCCCGATCCTAATTTAAATTGGGATAACGGGAAATATAGGGAAGTCCGGTGCGAGGTTCTGTCATTACGAGCGAAGCGAAGTAATCTATGGTTTAAAATTAGATTGCTTCGACATGCAAAGCATGTCTCGCAATGACAGCAATCATCAATTCCGGCGCTGTCGCGCAACTGTAAAAATCAGTAGGCAGTTGACAGTAAGCAGTATGCAAAAAATTGCCTACTGCCTATTGCTTCGCCTTTGGCGAATTGCTTACTGAAACAAGCCAGGAGACTTGCCATAAGTTATAATTAATCAACCTTCGCGGCAAAGGTAAGATTAACGATGGTCTCTCACAATCTCCATTCGTTTTATCTCAACTTTCTTATACGCGGAGTTACTTAACATCATTTACATATAGGAGTAACTTCATGAAAAATCTCTTTTTGCTCTCGTTCTGTTCGGTCTTTTTTTTCTCTCAGTTAAATTTCCCTCAGGAAAAAATTGTTGAGAAAACTGAAGTTCAAGGTCTTTACAAACTTTCCGAAGTTGTGGTTTCCGCAACTAAAAGCCAAACCAGCACTTTAGAGCTTGCTAATTCTGTCACTGTAATTGATTCGGCTGAAATAGCCAATCGAAATTCTTCCTATGTTTTTGACTTACTGAAGAATGAATACGGTGTAAGCTACACAAGGCAAGGCGGACCGGGAACTTTATCAAACATCAATATCAGAGGGGGAAATTCTTCATACACATTAGTTTTAGTTGATGGAATTGAAGTCAACTTAAACAACGATCCATCAAACTTCTACGACTTTGCTTCTCTATCAACTGATAATGTTCAGTCAATTGAAATTTTGCGCGGACCACAATCAACTTTGTACGGCTCAAACTCACTGGCTGGTGTTATTAACGTGATTACAAAAAAAGGAATTGGGAAACCAAGCTTTTCACTTTTATCGGAAGCGGGTTCATACAAAACATTCAAAAACACACTTGGCATGAATGGTAATGTTTCAGATTTCAACTATTCAGTTACTTTGGGTAGGGCTGAAAGCGAAGGGTTCTCTGCAGCATCAGAAAAATATGGAAACACTGAAAAAGATGGCTATAAAAAAAATAATATATCCGCAAGGTTGGGTTATGATTTTACCGAAACCGCTCAACTAAATCTCCTGATGAGTTATAACAATTCAAAATCTGATTACGATCAAACCGCAGGAAAATTTGGCGATGATCCAACATACATTTTTAACCAGGAAGAATTTTCTTTCCGCGGTGAAGGTAAATTTGATCTATTAGATGGAAAATGGAATCAGAAAATCGGCGCCTCCATTTTTAGAAACGTTAGAAAATATAATTTCGATTATTCGAAATTCAACGCTGCCGCATCAAACAGTTCTTACGACGGCAGAAAAATTAAAATTGATTGGCAAAATAACTTTAACCTATTAGAAAATCACCTGCTGACTTTCGGCATTGAAAATATTAGCGAGGCAGCAGTATCTGAATATTTCTACTTCTCACAATTTTTTAATTACGAAAGTCTTTTCCCGCAAAAAAAATCAAACACCTTTGGCACTTATCTTCAGGATCAACTAAAAATCGGTCAAAGTTTTTTCAGCACTTTAGGAGTTAGATTCGATAACCATGATAAATTCGGTTCGGTTTTCACATATCGATTTGCACCGGCATATATAATTTGGGAAACAGGAACAAAATTGAAAGCCACCTTTGGTTCAGGATTTAAAACTCCTTCATTATTCAATTTGTACGATCCCGCTTACGGCAACCTGGATCTAAACCCTGAAGAAAGCATTGGCTTTGACGCGGGAGTTGAACAATTTTTAGCTAACGACTTATTATCTATTGGTGTTACTTATTTTCAAAATAATTACAAAGATCTTATAGGTTTTGATCAGAGTTTTAAAGCGATCAACGTTAACAAAGCGAAAACAAATGGAGTTGAAACATATCTTACGGCTCAGATGTTTGATAAACTTAAAATTAAACTGAACTACACATACACAAATGCGAAAGATGAAAGCGACGGACTTGACAACGACGAGCGAAAGCTCATCAGAAGGCCAGAACATAAAGTGGGTAGTTATTTAAGTTATAATTTCTCCCCAAAAGCTAACGCAAATGTTGAAGTGATTTACATTGGAGAACAGGATGATTTAGTTTTTGATAATCTTACTTTTACATCTTCAAGAATTCAGCTTGATCCATATATTCTGCTAAATTTTTCGGCACATTATCAATTGCTGGAGTTTTTAAGATTTAACTTGCGTTTGGAAAATATACTTGATTCAGATTATGAAGAAGTGTATGGTTATGCAACTCCCGGCTTTTCAATTTACGGTGGAATAAAATTGAGTCTTAATGACCTATAGACGCGCACTATTTTTTTTGTATTTTGATTTACGCCATTAGAATTTTTATCTTTAATTAGTTGTAAGTGTATATAATTGAATTACTCATAAAGAATTTAAAAGAAAGGAACAGAAATGAACTCAAATAATTTCACATCAAAATTCTGGCTTGTAAGTGTAATGATCTTAGCCGCCGCTTTTACAAGATTAATACCTCATCCACCAAATTTTACTGCGGTTGGAGCTATCGCATTATTTGGAGGAGCTTATTTCACGGAGAAAAAGTATGCTTTTATTATTCCAATGCTTGCAATGTTACTATCTGATTTGATAATCGGCTTCCACAATGGAATGCTATCAGTTTATGTTAGCTTTGTTTTAATTGTTGGAATTGGAATTGTACTTAGCAGGAACATCAAATTAAAAAATGTTGTTACCGCTTCTTTGTTATCATCAGTTTTGTTTTTTATTCTAACAAATTTTCAAATGTGGATTCAGGGTACATTGTATGCAAAAAATATTTCTGGCTTAATTGCTTGTTACGTTGCTGCTATTCCGTTTTTTCATTATACAGTTTTGGGTGATTTATTTTTTGTGGGAATATTATTCGGATTGTTTGCAGCAATTCAATTAAAGTTTCCTGCTCTTGCAAAGATAAAAGCTTAATTAAATTTGGGGCGATGCAAATCGCCCTTTTTCTTTATGAACAAAAGTCTCCCAATTCCATTTCTAATTGATTTTGACGGTGTGATAAATCTTTATGGAAAACCTGCTCCATATGCTGGAGAATTTCTTAACTATTTAAAAAAGTACAAGATTCCCTCGTTTATTCTTAGCAACTCTACTTTAAGAACGAAAAAGGACATAAAGGACTTCTTACTTAAAAACCATTTACACAATGATATTCCAGTTATGACAGCCGCAGATGC
>DAIMIJ010000006.1:9976-16644 GCA_036722835.1 Ignavibacteriaceae bacterium
GAAATATTAAGGAGGGTTTATCCCTTACCGACTTAATATATCACACCGAAACTTTCCCTTTACGAGCATAGGCCATATTAACCAACCTTTTCAGCACCTCAGAATAAGATAAGCCATGGGCTTCAGCAGAACGCATAAACCCTGCTCCCTCAGTTAAATCGGGGTTGGGATTTACTTCAAGCACAAATAATTGGTCATCTTTGGATAAGCGAACATCAACTCTTGCATAATCTCTGCAGCCCATAATATTGAAAGCATGTATTGCAATTTCTTTTGCCTTCGATTCAATTTTTTTAGGCAAGTTTGCCGGACAGATCGGAATTGTTTTATGATAAGATTCATGCTGCGGATCCCACTTTGCTTGATAACTTACAATATTTTGAAGATGATCGGGCATCTCAGTAAAATCAATCTCGCTGATTGGCAATGCTCTTGTTCCTTCATCTTGAAAAACAGCAATATTAAGTTCACGTCCCTCAATAAATTCTTCAATTAAAACCGGTTGTGTAAATTTCTGCATGACAAGTTCCATTCTCATCAATAATTCATTCTTATTAAAAACAATAGACTCGTTTTCAATCCCAACACTTGCATCTTCAAAAGCGGGTTTAACTATAAGTGGATATTTTAAATCATGCTTTATTCTTTCGGGAAGATCGGCTGCTAAAAAATAAGGAGGAGTTTTAATCCTATTTATATTGAGCAGTTTTTTTGCCATTACTTTATTCTGACAATTAGCTAATGCCAATGGTGGAGAACCTGTATATGGAATTCCCATAAGTTCAAACAGACCAACAACATTCATTTCAAGTTTAGGATCATCCTTGTAAAGTTCAACAAAATTAAAAATTACGTCCGGTTGATTTTTCTTAACATCGTTTATTAGAATATTTATATCGTCAAACAGATTAAAAGTATAGCAATCGAATCCCTCCTCAACCAGTTTTTCTTGAATGTATTTATAATCCTCCAATGGCGTAGTTTTGTCAACTTCAAAGTAGGGTACAAAATTTTGTTGTTTTTTGCGGGTTTTTGGGGGTTTTCGATAAAGTTCCGGGTTTGGTTCGTTAAAAATTACTGCAACTTTTAATTTGGGTTTCATTATCTTACCAGCCCTGAAAAATATTATATGAGATTAAAAAACTAATCTTGTTACTTTAACACTACTAATTTAAACTTTTAAAAATTAAAATCATGAGCTTTTATCCTCAACCTTACAAATATCAGTGCGGACCATTCGCGTTAAAATATGCTCTCGTCATGCTCGGACAATTTATTAATGAACGGGAAATAGCTAAAAAAGCTGGGAGCAATTGGTGGTATGGAACGGACGAAATTGGCTTAGCTAAAGCTGCAAAAAATTACAACTGTAAAATGAGATACTTCAGGCGCGAATCTCCCAAAGAAGCACTGAAAGCATTAAAGGATCATCTCAGAAAAGGTTATCCATGCATCCTTAGTGTTGATAATTGGGAACATTGGTTTACAATTATCAATGTGCAGCAAAATAAATTCATTGTTGTTGATAGTGCTTTAGATAAGGTCATTGTTACCTATACTCCAACTCAATTGGTGAGAAGATGGAAATACACCGATGAGGAATCCAGTGAAATAAGTTATGATGGTTATGCTTTGATACCTAAATTTAAAGTCACTACAAAAGCTAATTTCTCCCTTGAAACTGTGAAACACATTATGCACGAAAGGAACCGGAATCTGGCAACAAAGTGGGATACTTATTTTAATGACTTAATAAATATCTGCAGACCGCATTCACCAAATTCATACAAAACAATTTCCTTCAACGAATTTTTGAGAAGGCATGAAAATATTCTTGTAAAAGAGATAGTGCACTGGCATGGAACTCCAACCTCACGAGAGCTGAAAAAAATCTTAGATAACATGAAGTTTGTAGCAGAAGTTTATGACCTAGTTATTTTTGAAGAAGATCAAAAAAAAGCGCTGATTGATTTGTCTGCAATTATGATGATGTATTCCTGCGGAAAGTATGGAATGGATCCAATTTATTAAAAAATATTTATTTTTACTATTTGTAGCTAAAAAAAATAATTTTATATGAACCTTAACATAATTCGTCATCCAACCATTTTAAAAAGAGAGCAAACTGCTCTTTTGGTTATTGACATTCAAGAGAAAATTTTCCGCGTAATGTTAAGTCCAGAATTCATAGTTCAAAATACTATAAAGCTGATAGAAGGATTTAGAATTTTAGGATCACCCATTTTTGTGACTGAACAATATCCTAAGGGCTTAGGTGAAACTGAGAGCAGAATAAAAGAATCCTTGAAAGGTATTGTTCCCATTCAAAAGTTAAGTTTTAGCTGTTCCGGCGCAGAAAATTTATTTGAAATGTTAAAGTACAAAAACATTAAACAAGTGGCAGTGGCTGGAATTGAATCTCACGTTTGTGTTCAGCAAACAGCTTTAGATTTATTGGCAAATGGATTTCAAGTCAGTTTAGCCGCAGACGCTTGTTCATCTAGGAAAGAAACTGACTATAACATTGCGCTTGAAAGGATGCGATCTGCCGGTGTTATCGTCACTACAACCGAAGCGATATTGTTTGAATTGATGAATGTCTGCGGAACCGAAGAGTTCAAGCAAATTTCAAAAATTGTAAAGTGATCAAAAAAAACATATATCATATAAATACAGTGAATCTTATTCCATAATAATTCATCAAACAAATAAATAAAAGGAGTTCAAAATGAAAAAAAACATAGGAAGTGTAGACAAAACAGTTCGAATTATTCTTGGTGTGGTGATAATTGCATTGGGATTATATTACCAGAGTTGGTGGGGTCTAATTGGATTACTACCATTGTTAACTTCACTAGTAGGAATCTGTCCTCTTTACTTACCTTTTGGAATTTCAACCAACAAGGAAAATCCCGATACCAAAAAAAACTGAATTTTTTAATTTTAAAGGGCTCTTCAGAGCCCTTTCATTTTTCATAATTTCTATGCGTCCCTCTTAGAACTTCAAAAATTAAAACTTAAACATTTTCTAATAGAATTATAACCTTTTAGTTTTTTCTTTTATAATTTGCTTGCAGTAATAAAAGAAGTTTACAAGTGCTTAATCATAATTCTAAAACATCTGCCCAAAAAGGAATTAGGTCAACCTTAATTGGGATTATTACAAGCATCTTACTTGCAATAATTAAAGCTACTGCAGGTGTTCTTGGTAATTCAAATGCTTTAGTAGCAGATGCAATTGAATCAACTGCCGATGTTTTTACATCAGTAATTGTGTTAACGGGATTGAAGATTGCATCAAAACCTGCGGACATGAATCATCCGTATGGACATGGAAAAGCAGAGCCAATTGCAGGAATGATAGTCGCCTCAGCATTAATTGTTGCCGCAATTATAATTATTATTCAAAGCATATATGAAATAATTACTCCTCATCATGCTCCTGCTGCATTTACCTTGATCGTTTTGGTTGCTGTTGTTGTCACCAAGGAATTGTTATTCAGATTTGTAATTAAGGTTGGGGAAAATATTGAAAGCATATCAGTAAAAAACGATGCATGGCATCATAGAAGCGACGCAATAACTTCTCTTGCGGTTTTTATTGGAATATCAATTGCTCTGATTGGCGGGAAAGGATACGAAGAAGCTGATGATTACGCTGCTTTGTTTGCTTCGGGAATAATTATTTCCAATGCCTATAGATTATTCAAACCTGCTTTCTCTGAGATAATGGATACTGCTCCGCCGATTCATATTTTAGAAGAAGTGAAATCTGCAGCCGGTAAGGTTGATGGTGTTATGACAATTGATAAATGCTTTGTTAGAAAAATGGGATTAGAATTTTTTGTTGATATTCATGTTGTGGTCAATAGAGATTTACCGGTTCATGCCGGGCATCTAATTGGTCATAACGTTAAAGATGAATTGATGAAATTTAATCCTAAGATTTCAGATGTGCTCGTTCACATTGAACCAACTCCAATTAGTACTTAGATTATAAGTAATGACATTTCTCATCATTCTCCTTGTTTTCAGTTTCTTAATTGTATTACTAAACATCGGTTTTCTAATCGTGTTTCCGAATTTCACTAAAAGCAAATCTGATAAATCCAACTATTTGAACGTTTCAATAATCATCGCATTCAAGAATGAGGAGAAAAATTTAGGCGATTTATTTTCAGCATTAAAGATGTTGATTTATCCAATGGATAAATATGAAGTCATTTTAGTTGACGACAACTCTTCCGATAACTCATATCAAAAAGCTGTTGAGCTTTCCAGCACAAATAATAATTATCGTGTTCTAAAAGCAGAGAACAAAAAATATCCCGGGAAGAGAGGCGCCCTGGATGTTGGAATTCGCAATGCAAAACACCGCTACATTTTAATTACCGATGCAGATTGTATGCCTGGTAAAAATTGGCTGATTGGGTACTCAGAAAAATTTAATTCTGGTTATGAAATGCTATTCGGGCTTTCACCTTTTAAGCAGAGCCAAGGAATGATTAACAAAATATCATGTTTTGAAAACCTAAGAAGAAGTCTCTTAACGTTTTCCTTCGCTGAATTAAAACTTCACTACTCTGCTGCGGCAAGAAATTTCGGATTTACCATTTCAGCTTACGAAAGATTGGGAGGATTCGCAAATACTTTAGAAACACCAAGCGGTGACGATGACCTGCTGATCAGAGAAGCAGTTAAAAATAAATTGAAAATTGGAGTGGTTGATTTTAAGGAATCCTACGTTCTCTCCGAATCAAAGAGTAAACTGAAAGAATTTCTAAATCAAAAAGCGAGACACACAAAAACATCTTTATATTATTTATTTATTCATAAATTTTTATTGGGTTTGTGGCATTCATCAAACATTCTAATGCTATTTTCACTTTTACTTTTACCGGTAAGTTTTTTCTTCATTATACCATTTCTTATAAAATTATTTGGTGATCTGATTGTTATTCTGAGTACGCAAAAAAAACTTAATTATAAATTTAAGTTGAATGAAATTCCTGTGTTACAAATGATTTACGAAATTTTTCTCATCGTGAATTTTTTCTCTTCATTCAGGAAAAACATTGCTTGGAAAAATTAATTTCAATTTATTTATCCATGAAAATTACATTCTCAAAAGCTTTAATTATAGTCTTAGCACTTGCAGCGCAAAATCTATCACAGCAGTTTAGACTAATGCGGCCGGTTCCCGATAATATTCAAACCAATGGTTCTTATCTTTTTGGTGAACCAAACTTTCAGAATCCTTCACTTGCTCATCATGGAATTGATATTTCCATTGCTTATGATACTGTTCGTTCAGCATCAGATGGAATAGTTTATGCAGTTGGCTACAATCCAAATGATCCTGTTGGAGGATACGAACCTGGTGGCGCTGGCAACTACATCATCATCAAAAGTATGTGGAACATTAAAGTTATCTATCTCAATTATTTTCACTTAACTAAACCACTTAAAAGTAATGGCGATTCAATTTTTGTGAACATGCCAATTGCGATCAGCGGTAATACGGGTAATTCCACAGGACCACATTTACATTTCGAGATCAGAGAAGGAACACAAAGTCCATCTGGATTACGAACACGCCGCAACCCAGAATTATGGGTCGCTATTAACGGAATGGGCGCAATCTATGGCAGAATTCCAAACGCAGCAAACAGCAGTCGAGTTGATATTGCGCCTGATCCAAAACCGCGTCCGCCTTACACTACCTTTGGTTATGCTTTAACATATAATTTTAATGATTCGGCAATCCAGAGCGACGACATTTACGGAGAGAATTACACAATCGGCGATGTAAAACCAGGCACTTATGTTATTACCGCATTAAATGGTACTTACAGAAGAACTGTTACAGTTAATGCCGGCGAAGTAGTAAACACTGATGCAGTGGTTGGAATTGATGAAGAAAATCTGATAGCAAATAATTTCCAGCTATTTCAAAACTATCCAAACCCTTTTAATCCAGAAACGAAAATTTCTTATAACTTGGATGAAGATGATTTTATTTCTCTCAGTGTTTATAATCTGCTCGGAGAAAAAATAATTACATTAGTCGAGGAAGAACAAACCAAAGGATTTCATGATTTCACTTTCAAAGCTGAAAATATCGGGAGCGGAATTTATATCTACACACTGAGATCAAATAAAAAAGTCATCAGTAAGATGATGACTTTTCTAAAGTAAGCAGATGCGAAAAATATTTAGGAGTTATAGATTTTAATCCAAACGCCTAATTACAATTCTGTTATTCTTCAGTCTTCCCTCCAAAGTATTATTTTCAGTAATAGGTAATTCGCTGCCTTTACCATAAACTTTAAACATAAACGAAGGCAGCCCTTTGTTAATTAAATATCGAACAACTGTTCTTGCTCTTTCCAGTGATAATAATTTAAGAGAATCCTGAACACCATTATTATCGGTATAACCTTCAACAGTCCATTTAATGAATGGATCATTCGCTAAAAATTCAGCAGTTTTGTCAAGTTCTTCATAAGCAGTTGGTTTGATTTCAGAACCACGATAATCGAATAATTTTATTCCTTCAAGCATTATTTCTTTTACGGATATTGTATCGCTTACCGCAACAGAATCGGGACATCCGTCATCATCTTGAAAACTATTGAATGTTTCTGCTTGATCCGGGCATTTATCAA
>DAIMIJ010000006.1:16744-23092 GCA_036722835.1 Ignavibacteriaceae bacterium
TTAGCCGATCCTGAAGGACAATACGAGAACCAATCTCAGCATCATAAGCAATTGTAGATCGGGAATAAGCATTTAGACTATTATTCAATAATCTTTTTCCATTTTTATCTTTAGGACTGAACCATAAATTTGATACCCCACCATAAACATAAGGGAAGAACTCATTATCAAATGTGTAACCCAGAATTAAACCACCACCCAAAATGTACATATCAGTCATAAATTCCGTCGGGTCTTTAAATTTATCCTTTCCGCTAACTGTTTGACCGCCGAATAATAATCTTAATCCAAAAATTGTAGGAGAATGTGTTGGAATAAAATACTCCGCCATTCCGGCAGCACCAAAAACAATTTTGCCATTGCTATAATCAGAATATCCTAAAGTGAATATACCGTTAATAGATACTAAACTGCTTCCAGAAAAATTGTGTGTTCGTAATTTACTCTCCTTCTGCGGTAGTATGAAAACAATTGGCAGAATGATTATTAATAATATTTTATAAGTGAGCTGCATTGTCGTTCCGATTTAATTTTGAATAACTTATTTAAGTCAGCAAGCAAAATCGCATCTGGTCTATAGTGAATAATTTTCAAAGAATAATTTAGAAATATCTAAGCAAAAAGTATACAAAAAATTTATTGAGGAAAAAGGTTACTTTCCCTATAGAAAAAAAATAAATCTAATGATTTTACATAATTATCTGTGAAGATCGCAATGAAATTGCTAAAAAGCATAAAACCTTCGCCCGCTATCAGAAAAACCCCAAATCACCTTCAGCGGCAATTACTTGTATTAGGCAAAAATTATATTCGACTTTTGTGAAAAGAATTAAAAAAACGCATTTAATTTCGATTTCTCATATTAATTCAAACGGCATATAAATTGTTAGATATTATAAGTAAAATCTTCACGTAGCAAATGAACTAACGACAGAAAATTTTACAATAAGAAAAATTGATAATTCGAACAACCTAACTCAATCATCAGAATTATAAAAATTTCAAGTTTCTCACAATAAATTTTACGGAGTTCTTAATGAATCTTGCAAAAATAGGATTTTTAGAGAGTTTAACTTTAGACGAAACAAGTGGAATAATGGGAGCAATTTTGGTTACGGATGCGGAAACAAAACCTTTGGAGTTTAGAGTAACCGCCCCAATAAAAACGACAAATTTTCAAAAAACACTTTATGGTGATGTTCTCCTCGAACACGTTCTTGTTGAGCTTATATCTTTGCCGCTAATAACTGCTCTTAATGAAGAACTTGATTTGATTCTGGTCAAAGATCCGCTGTTTTTAGGAGCAAATAACAAACAAGGAATCAGAGTTATTCATATATTTTCGCAAGATGAAAACCAGTCTGCTCCTCAAAAAGGAGCTGAAGAACTAAAATCTTACAAAGGCAATGGTCAAAAAGTTTTCATACAAACATCTCCCAAATATGAATCCGAACTTCCCCAGATTAAAGATTTATTAAACTCGATTTCTGATCAGAGAAACCTCATTGAACCATTCAGCAGATTGAAAGCAGCTTGTGAGCAAGTTCACCTTCAGAAAACCAATGAATAGATTAGATGTACAAAAAAATACGAAAGTCTGTTGCCGAAGCTATATCAAACGTAGAGGATCCGGAACAATTTGAGTGGAATAAATGGCTTAAAGAACCCCAGATATACTTAGAACGATTTCCCAAAACCCGCATTGATACTAAAAAAATAGAAAACTTTAAGGAATTCAGCGACCCAACGCTCTTCCAGATAAAAAAATTTGCGCTCACTAAGTTCAAAGTTTCAGAAGAAATAAAAAACGTAATAGTCAAAAAGAAAAAAACATTTAAAATCTTCTTCTCCTTCCCTAAACCGTATCAGCACAAAATTAGTATTTTTGAATCAGACGCATCCAGGTTGCTTTTTCTTTCGTCCTTTTTTTATAAAGAAAAAGAATTATTCTTTCGAGTTGAAAAAGATAATAAAGAATCAATCATTAGTCTCATTCCTAAGACTATTTCAAATAAACCTGAGCCAATACAAGTTACAGTTAAGACGCTTCTAACCGACATACAAAAAGTGGATAATTTCAAATGCGATTGCCTCATTAATAAACCGGAAAATTCAGATATCAAGATTGATATGCCTTCAACCTTGCCGCCTGATAAAATCTTTAACCTTAACGTATTACGAAATAACACGAACAAAAAATATCTGGCAATTGCATTTAATAAACTCGATAAAAAACCATCACTAAAAAATATTCCCGTAACTACTCTCGAAGAAATAAAAGAACAGTTACAAAAGTCGGATACAAAGAAAATTTTGGCGATCCCGATAGAAATTCTTGATCAGAAAGCAAAACAGTACCGCTTGAAATTTATTCAATTAGAAAATATACAGGTGCCGCTATTTCATCTTAAAAATCTTCACACTAAGGAAGCGAAATTAAAACAGCTTAATTTTAATTCATTAGAAAAGCCCGTAGTAAATGATAAAAATTTGGTTGTAGAATTTTTACCGGAATCAAAAATTATCAATCCTGGTATACTTAAACCGCTATTACCGGTCGAAAGCGAAAAGCCAAAAAGAAAAATTCAAAAAGCTAAAATCAAAAAGGAAACTCTTACCCCTGAATCGAAAAAAGTTGAATTAATAACTAAGAAAATTAACCTTGAAGAGGTTGAACCCAATATTAAAAACCTTCTTGCTCATCAAAAAGAAGGAATCAGATTCCTGCTCACCAATAGAACTGCATTACTCTCCGATGAAATAGGAATAGATAAAAAAGCTCAGGCAATTTATGCATTACATGCTGCTCTAAAACAAGGAGTGGTTAAAAATGTTTTAATTGCATGTCCAAATTCACATATCGGAAGCAAAAATGTCGCCGAGCATGTGAATAATTCTGAGGGGTGGGAAAGCCAAATTTACAAACTGGCTCCTGAACTTCGTTTTGCAACTATAAATGCCATTGACGATGAGAAAAGTATTGCGGCATGTAGGAATGCCGAAATTTTTATCACTAACTACAAAACTTTAATTGAAATATCACGCGATTCCACAAAAGAATCTTTTACCAAAAATGTTGAGTGTTTGATATTTGATGAAGCACAATACCTTATAAATAATGAAATACAGTCCGAACATTTATTTAATTTTCCGGAAACTAAATATCGTTGGATTCTTAGCAGTCTGCCCTCTCAACTCATTGAGGAAAGACTAATACCTAAATTAAAGAATCATCTTGTTGATTTTGATAAGTTAGATGGTTCATTGAATCGGACAAAACATGTCTTAAGCAACGAACTTCCTCCCCTGGTTCGTAATGATTACTGGCATGATCTGGATAATGAACAAATGCAGGAATTTGAAAACACAATGCTTCAAGGTCAAAAACGAATTTTTGATTTAGTAAAAGGCGGAAATCCCTTCATAATTCAATCGAATATTTTCACGTTGATTCACCAGATAAAGCAATTAGGAAATTTCTCAACACATAAAGAAACAAGTCCGAAGTCTGAACTTTTACTTGATCAGCTCGATTCAATAATAGCAAGCGGACAGAAGAGTATAATTTTTTCACAATACGATAAACAAGGAATACAAAAAATTGAGCACTTGCTAAAAAATAATCAGATACGATATGTTCTTTACCAATCAGGAATGCCTCTGAAGGAGCTTGAAAATTCAGCAAATGCATTTAAAAAAGAATCCAGAATTAGTGTAATGCTTGCAGGATTAACGGCTGCAAGTGTTAAAGTGAAAATTCCTGATGCGTCATATTTAATACATTTTGATCAATGGTGGAATCCTATTACTCAATGGCAGTACGAAGAGAAGTCATCAAACGTTGATGATTTTAATCAATCAATGGAAAGTGTAAATGTATTTAACTATTTCGGCAACAACTCTGTAGAAATTAACATAAGAGAAACTCTTCAGAAAAAAGGTTTGCTGATTAAAAACCTTATCGAATTTCTTTCGAACGAAACTCTTTACAGCTTTATTAGTAACGAAGATTGGCTTGATATACTTGGCATTGAACACCAAAAATCGCGGAAAAATTTAAAACCCGATATTGAAACAATTATGAATATTATTTCCGAAGCTTCTATTGAAGAAATAGGACAAAAAACTAAAACATTGTTCACTAAATTCGGTTATAAGAATCTTATTTTAAAACCGGATATGCTGCATGAGGAATTAAGTATTTACGGAACCGCTAACAAGGGTTTGAATGAAATTAAAACTGCAATTTTATGTCTTCCATTCAAAACCAAAGATGCGGAACCTGTTGAAACTTTTATTAAAGAAGCTTCAAAAAATAACAGTAGGATATTTGTTATTTGCTCGGAAGAAATACTTAAACAAGTTGCAAATGATCCAAATGAAAGAGTTACATACATTGGTCGGGAATTGTTTGCGAACTATCTATCCCAATTTCAAATCAATTAATCTTCACTACTTTTTTATTCTCCAATTCCAGCATTGCTGAATTGCACCCAAAGGATTTATTGTAATGTTTTCAATCCTTGAATTAAAAGCTGTTTTTACATCTAACCAATAAAGAAATGTCACCGGCTCATTCTCATGAAGCAATTCTTGAATCTTCTTATAGAGAATCACTTTCTTCTCACGACTTTTTTCTACTTCGAGAGCGTTGAGAATTTTATCAACCTCAGTGTTACTAAATCCTGAAAGATTAAATGGACTTCTATTAAAATCTGAATGCCAAAATGGTTGAAGATCAATTGGGAGAGGAATTGTCCAACCAGCCATGAATGCATCCAGTTCGTGTTCAAAAAGCTTATTAATAAAAGCACTCATCTCCATGGTTTCAATCGTAACATCAATACCGACAGCTTTAAGATCATTCTTCACTACGGTTGCAGCAAAAGTGCGTCTTGGATTACCTGAACCAATGAAAAGCTTAAAAGAAAATTCCAGGTTGTTTTTTTCCATTATTCCATTTTGGTTACGATCAAGCCAACCTTCGGAAGCTAAGATCTCCTTCGCTTTGGATGGATTATATTCATAAGATTTTAATTCAGGATTATAATAATTTTTAAAGATTGGGGAAACAGGACCAAAACTCAACTGACCAAATCCTTGCAAATATTCCTTAAGTATTTCTTCACTGTTAATTGCATAGCTTAAAGCTTTTCTAACATTTGAGCTGCCGAAAAATTTATTCGGATTTACCGCTTTGCTTTTAGAATACAATTCGGGATCAATGTTATTCCATCCAATGTAATCATAATCTCTTCCTGTCCGGGCAACTATTTTGATATGATCATTTTTTTTTAAGTCGGCAATAGCTTCTGTGCTTACATCTTCAATTAAGTCTATCTCCCCTTTTTTCAATTGAGTTAAAATTGAATTTTCATCCGGTATAATTTTAAATATTAACTCTTTTACTATGTCATCATTATAAAGAAAAGAATTTTTGACGGCTGTAAGAATAATCGCCTCATTCCTTTTCCAGTTCGATAAAGTATAAGGACCATTAGTTACAATGTCCTTTTCAATATTCGCTGTGCTTAAATCTTTTCTTGGAATTTTTGAAAATGTATGTTTGGGAAGAATTGGCATATCAATATCAAACAAGCTTGGTTTTGAACCAGGTTTAAAGTTTATTCTAATTTTAGTGGGTGATATGATTTCAAAACTTTTTTTCAAATTAATATGCTGATTCTTTTCAGTGAATAGGTTATCATAACTACCGAAAAATTTACTATTGACTTCGGGATCCGAGTACAAATCGAATGAAAATAAAATATCCT
Organism: Ignavibacteriaceae bacterium; assembly: GCA_036722835.1. Taxonomy (GTDB): domain Bacteria; phylum Bacteroidota; class Ignavibacteria; order Ignavibacteriales; family Ignavibacteriaceae; genus XYD12-FULL-36-8. The sequence goes on from DAIMIJ010000006.1 coordinate 22,519, forward strand.
CTGAGGTTAATTTTATTCCATCGGACCAAAATGAATTTTCACGAAGGAAAAATGTAACGGATGTTGAATCTTTGTTCCATTCCCAACTCTCTGCTAATAAAGGCGACGAAGTAATATCAGCAGCATTTTCATCCCAGTCATGTTTTACAAGACCTAAAAAAAGAAGTTCATTTATTTGCCCTTCAGTTAAACTGACCGCAAAAAGTGGATTTAAAGTTTCAGCATCGGCCGGAACTCCGATAACAACACGGCTTTGTGCGACAGGAATATCTGTCTCACAATTCCAGTTAAAAATTATGAATGATGATAGGGCAAAGGATAAAATTATTTTTTTCATTTGTAGTTTATTTTGGTTATAAATTTATTGTGCAACTTGTGGAAGTTGCCTTTGATTTACATATCTAATTTATAACTTGATTACAATAAATAAAACTCTTGAAAAAGAAGAATATGTTTTAGACGAGAGTATCGGGTTTTTAAATATTCTAATAAATCAGATCTCATCTGGTTTTAGATCACCTCCAATGCTCGCATCCTCATGACTAGCTAAAAAATCTAGAACTTTGTTTAAGAA
>DAIMIJ010000007.1:0-2752 GCA_036722835.1 Ignavibacteriaceae bacterium
GTTGCATTTAACGAGGGAAAGTTAAAAATAATTTTATCTCTTAGCGCGCTTCTTTGTTCTCTATTAATTCAGGTTGGAACAAACTTCACAAATGATCTTTATGATTTTCTAAAAGGGTCTGATACTACCAAGCGAAAAGGTCCGAGAAGAGTTCTGGCATCAGGATTAATTTCTGTGGGTGAAATGAAAACTGCAATCGTGCTGACTTTTTTTACGGCATTCTTGATCGGGTTGTTTTTAGTCTATCATGGCGGATTTGTTATACTGGTCATCGGAATCCTATCCATTCTTGCCGGATTAGCTTACACTGCTGGTCCTTATCCTCTTGCTTATAATGCGTTGGGAGATATTTTTGTTTTCATGTTTTTTGGAATTATCGGAACTGTTGGCACTTATTATCTTCACACGAATGATCTATCTATAGTTTCTTTCATTTCATCAATTCCGGTTGGTGCGCTCGTAACAAATATTTTAGTTGTAAACAACTATCGAGATATTGAAGAAGATAAAACCGCAGGCAAAAAAACTTTAGCAGTTAAGCTGGGAAAAAATTTTACACGTTACCAGTTTATATTTTTAATTGTGTTATCATTTTTGGTTCCGTTAATACTATTTATATTTTTCAATGCCAGTATATTCATCTTTCTTCCCTATCTTACTTTGCCAATCGCGTATAAAGTCATCTCAATGATTTACACTTTAAATGGCACACAATTAAATTCAACACTCGAATTGACAGCAAGACTATCTGCTATTTATGGATTACTGTTCTCAGCCGGCATTATTTTATGAAGATTGTTCGTTCATCCTGCTCACCTTATATTCTAAAATTTAAGCTGCCATTCTCAACTTCTAAAGGAAAAATTTCGGAGCGAAAAGGATTTCTTATCAAGCTCGATAGCGCAAATGGAAAAAGCGGTTATGGTGATTGCTGTCCACTTCCGGAGTTTGGTTCTGAATCTTATGAACAGGCAGAAGCTAAGATTAAAGATTTAGAATTAAAAATTAGAATAGATACGAATGATTTTGAGCAAAGTATTCTGAAAACTTTAGAACCGTTAAACGGTTTTCCCACTCTTCGGCATGGATTTGAACAAGCTTTGCTAAACCTAATTTCCCGTGACATGAATTTATCGCTGAATGAAATTCTCAATTCATCTTCAAAAAAAATTATCAATGTCAATGCTGCGATAGGTTTTCTATCTCCCGAGGATTCAGCTTCAAGAGCAAAAGAATTAGTAAGTAAAGGATATAAAACTATAAAGCTAAAAGTGGGAAGGAAAATTTTTAAGGAGGATTACGCTTGCATAAAAGCCGTAAGAGAAAACATCGGCAAAGAAATTAATTTACGAATTGATGCTAACGGTAATTGGAGTTTTTCAGAAGCTATTTCATCCCTCAAGCAGTTAGAAAAATTTGGGATTGAATATGTTGAACAGCCCTTGAATAAAATTGATGAGTATTTAGCACTGTCGCATAAAACAAAAATTCCACTTGCTGCTGATGAATCAATTCGCTCATTAAAAGATGCTTACGATTTTATTTCACGGAAAGCTGTATCGGTAATAATATTAAAACCAATGATGTTAGGAGGAGTAATTCCTACATTAAAGATTATCGAGTATGCTCAAGAAAATAAAATTAAAGTCGTGGTTACTACTTCGCTTGATTCATGCATTGGGAGATCATTCGCAGTTTTAGCTGCATCTTTTGTTGAACAAGAAACCGCACATGGTTTAGGTACTGCTGAATTATTTGAGAATGATCTTTTTCCCGATCCTTACCCGGTGAAGAATGGTCAAATAAGTTTAGCCAATTAATTTTATCGAGTTGTACTCAAAATGAAAACAGTTTACAATTTATTAAAATCGCTAAACTCGCATCTTATAACTCCCGAAAGCAAAATTGTAATCCATTCCCAAGATGAGAGTATATCATATCAATCGTTAAATTTCAAAGTCAATTTAGCCGCAAAACACTTAAGAAAATCTGGAATCGCTCCAGGAGATTTAGTTGCAATTCTGAGTGATAATTCCCCCGATTTTGTTGTTTCAATATTAGCGTTGTGGATGATAGAAGCAATTCCAGTTCCTATCAACATAAAATTGTCTGCATCTGAAATTGAAGAGCAGCTCAAAATTCTAGAATGCAAGTTTGTGCTTGCAGAATATTCGCTAAAAGAAAAAATAAGTTTTGCAGGAATAAATAAAATAAATATTAATCTGCTTTATTTAACCTCGGATAGTTTTGATGTTGATTTCCGTTACAACGAAACCAGAACCGCAATAATAATGTTCACTTCCGGTTCTTCTGGAAAACCCAAAGCGGTTGAGCTTTCATTTTCAAATTTGATTAGCAGTGCGAGTATAGGTAATGAATACCTCAAGCAAACGAAAGAAGATCGTTGGCTCGCGAGTCTCCCCTTTTACCATATCGGAGGATTCTCAATCATTTTTCGATCACTAATGTTTGGAACAGAAATAATTCTTCCCAATAATTTGAAGCTTCAATCAATCATTCAGAGCATAAATCAGCTTAAACCAACTTTAATTTCGCTCGTATCGTCCCAGATGAGTGAATTACTTAAGAATAACATTCATCCAAATGATGAATTAAGACATGTGCTTCTTGGCGGCGGTTTTATTGACTCAAACCTAATGCGTGAAGCATTGCATAAAGGTTGGAATGTTTCAAAGGTTTATGGTTCAACCGAAACTTCATCATTTGTAACTGTTCTCACTCCAGATGAATT
>DAIMIJ010000007.1:2852-4796 GCA_036722835.1 Ignavibacteriaceae bacterium
ATGTGGTCAATCGACGAAGCGACTTGATTGTAACAGGCGGTGAAAATGTTAATCCAGCAGAAGTTGAAGAAATGATAATGAATTTTTCAAAAGTTAAAGAGGTTTGCGTATTTGGAACTGATGATATCTATTGGGGACAAAAAGTTGCCGCAGCAATTGTAGCAAACTCAAATGCAAAATTCAGTGGTGAGGATTTAAAAGATTTCTTGAAAGATAAAATTGCATCATTCAAAATTCCAAAAGAGATTTACTTTGTAGATGAGTTTCCAAAAACAGAATTGGGCAAGATAAAACGAGAGAGTCTTAAGAAATTATTCGTCCGAAATAATTTTAACATGTAACAAACCCAGTTTCTTTAAATCGAGGTTTTCGTTTACAGAGAAACTGGGTTTGTTTCTATTCTAAAAGAAAAAATGATTTGATCGAATAATTATTTCAACAAATGCTTCGTTAATCCTGCTCTAACATTATCATTAATCGGTTTCTTTTTCCATGTTTTCTTATCAACAAAAACATGAGTCGTTTTAACCTCAACACACAAATCACCAGTTTCATTTTTACATTTGTAGGAAAGTTTAAATGCAGATGAGCTTATGCTTGAAACAGACAACTGAATTTCAACAAATGAGTTGTAAAAGAGAGGTTTGTGATACGCAGCTTCGCTGTGAATGATTGGAACGATATAGTCTTCATTCGTCCAATAGTCTTCTTTAAGATCAAAGCTTTGTATCATTCCCTCATAAATAGAATGGCACAGCTCATAAATTTTAGCATAGAATAAAATGCCAGCAGGATCGCAATCGTAAAAATTTATTTTTCTTTTTGATGTATACATAATTCATTAAATGATTGTTTCTTTTTTGTTTTTCAGTAACTCACGCGGTATTGAATTTAATATTTCTTTCTTAAGTGCATTTACCAGGTGTTTTCTGATAAAAATTTTGTTATGAACCAACCCTATCTCTCTTTTAGGAACCGGTGGATTGAATTCACGCACAAGTCGCAGTTGCTTTTCATCATTCATATACTTAGTTGAAAGATAAGGCAACAGTGTCATACCAAAATTTTGTTGAACTAACTTAACGAGTGTATCGAGATTACCAAATTCAAATAAAACTTTTTGATGCTTGGCATTTAATTCTTTACCGGAAGTTTTACACACTCGCAAAGTTTGTTCACGGAGACAGTGTCCTTCCTTCAGCAGAAGGAGATCTTCTACATTAAGATCTGCAACATCTAATTTTTCTTTCCTAAATAACCTGTGATTTTTAGGAATGAATCCTACAAATGGTTCGGAAAATAAGAACTCGACTGCTATTCCTGGATCATGTATGGGAAGTGCAAGGATTCCAATATCCAAAACCGATTTATGAAGATTAGAAATTATTTCGGCAGTTGTAAGTTCATCAATCACCACATCAACTTTAGGATAATTATTCAGAAATGATTTCAGAAAAAACGGAAGCAGAAATGACGAGATTGTCGGGATTATGCCAATTTTTAAGACACCTGCAAATTCATTTTTTTCATTCTCAATAATCAACTGAAGCTTATCTCTTTCAAGCAAAAGGGAGTTTGCCTGCTGAATAAGTCTTTCTCCAACATTTGTAGTAACGATGGGATTTTTCGTTCTATCAAATATTTGTACACCCAGTTCCTCCTCAAGCTTTTGAACCTGCATGCTCAATGTCGGCTGAGTTACAAAGCAATGGCTGGCAGCGATTGAAAAACTTTTATATACATTTACTGCAACAATATATTCAAGTTGGACTATAGTCATAATCTTCTTTACTAATATACTGAAATCACTAAAATCAATTTTGTATCATTATTACCAATACAACTATAAGTTCAATCTATTTGCCGATTAATATACTCAAGCTTATTTTTAAGCACATTAAAATTTATCCTTAATTATTTAAGGAGAATATAATGTTAGGATTA
>DAIMIJ010000007.1:4896-14664 GCA_036722835.1 Ignavibacteriaceae bacterium
AGATCACAAGGATTTAAAAGATCTTAAATTTCCGTTAATTACAGATACTTCCAAATCCCTTGCCGAATCTCTTGGAATTCTTACGAAGGATGATAAAGTTGCTTACAGTGTAACTTAATAGTTGATCCGCAAGGAATAATTCGCTGGGTATGCGCAAATGTTACCAACAATATTAGGGTATCACAATAGTTTTTGTAATCATTGATAAACTATTCGTTTCTTGTATTTGTAAACTTTTTTTTAAAAATTTAATCATTCATTTAAAAACAAATAGGTAATAAAAATGGAAAATAACTCAAACAATGACGGCAAATGCCCGGTACATTCTCCAGGAGTGAGCACCATCGGGACTAAAATCGAAGATTGGTGGCCCAACCGCCTAAAGCTAAACATCCTCAGGCAAAATTCTTCTCTATCCAATCCAATGGATAAAAACTTTAACTACAAAGAAGCGTTTAATAGTCTTGACTATAAATCGCTGAAAAAAGATCTGCATGCTCTTATGACTAATTCACAGGATTGGTGGCCTGCTGATTTTGGACATTACGGACCACTGTTTATTCGTATGTCTTGGCATAGCGCAGGTACTTATAGAATAGGTGATGGAAGAGGCGGTGCCGGAGGCGGATTCCAGCGTTTTGCACCTCTAAATAGTTGGCCGGATAATGCCAATCTTGATAAAGCACGCAGATTGCTTTGGCCAATCAAACAAAAGTATGAAAGTAAAATTTCCTGGGCTGATTTATTAGTTCTGGCAGGAAATGTTGCGTTGGAATCAATGGGTTTTAAAACATTTGGATTTGGAGGCGGACGCGAAGATGCCTGGGAACCGGATGAAAGTATCTATTGGGGTTTAGAAAAAAAATGGCTGGCAGATGACAAGCGTTATTCTGGTGAAAGACAGCTCGAAAACCCTCTTGCGGCTGTACAGATGGGGCTTATCTATGTAAATCCGGAAGGACCAGGGGGTGTTCCTGATCCTGTTGCTGCAGCTAATGATATTCGGGAAACTTTTGCCCGAATGGGAATGAATGATGAAGAAACTGTTGCTCTGATTGCTGGTGGTCATACATTCGGTAAAGCTCACGGAGCTGGTGATCCAAAACTTATGGGACCAGCACCCGAAGCTGCCGATATTGAAGAGCAGGGATTAGGTTGGAAATACAAAAATAAATCTGGAAAAGGACCAGATACACTAACCGGCGGACCGGAATTAACCTGGACGACCACTCCAACTAAATGGGGTCATGATTTCTTCAAACACTTGTTTGAATATGAATGGGAATTAACTAAAAGTCCAGCGGGTGCTTATCAGTGGGTTGCAAAGAATGCTAAGGAGATTATTCCTGATGCACACGATCCTTCTAAAAAACACTTACCCAGTATGCTCACTACTGATCTTTCACTAAAGTTTGATCCTACGTATGAAAAAATTTCAAGACACTTTTACGAAAATCCCGGTGCATTAGCCGATGCATTTGCACTTGCCTGGTTCAAACTAATTCACAGAGATATGGGTCCCAAAAGCCGTTATCTTGGTTATGAAGTACCTGAAGAAGATTTGATTTGGCAAGATCCAATTCCAACAGTTGACCATAAATTAGTGAACGATAATGATATCGCTGACTTAAAGAGAAAAATTATTGCTTCGGGTCTTTCAATTTCAGAACTTGTTTCAACAGCATGGGCATCGGCATCAACTTACCGTAATTCCGATAAGAGAGGCGGTGCAAATGGTGCTCGTATCAGATTAGAACCTCAACGAAATTGGGAGGTTAATAATCCATCTCGATTATCAAAACTACTGAGCGTGCTTGAAAAGATTCAGAAAGAATTTAACTCATCGCAAAAAGATCACAAGAAGATTTCACTGGCTGATTTGATTATTCTCGCAGGTTGTGCCGGCGTCGAGCAAGCTGCTAAAAATGCCGGATATAATATTACTGTTCATTTCACACCTGGTAGAATGGATACTTCTCAGGAACAAACGGATGTAGATTCTTTTGCCGTTCTCGAACCATTTGCGGATGGATTTCGTAATTATTTGAAAGCAAAGTCTGATATTCCACCAGAGAATTTCCTGGTTGATAAAGCTCAATTGCTTAATCTTTCAGTTCCGGAAATGACAGTGCTGATTGGTGGTATGCGTGTTTTGAAAACTAATTATGACAATTCTGATTATGGAGTGCTTACCAATCATCCTGAAATTCTGACTAATGACTTCTTCGTCAATCTACTGGATATGAGTACAGAATGGAAACCAATTGATGATTCAAAAGAAACATTTGAAGGACGCGATCGTAAAACCAGTGAGATGAAATGGAAAGCTACTCGTGCAGATTTGATTTTCGGTGCAAACTCAGAACTAAGAGCAGTTGCTGAAGTTTACGCAAGTTCAGATGGCAAAGAAAAATTTGTCAGAGATTTTGTAGTTGCCTGGAACAAAGTAATGAATCTCGATCGGTTTGATTTAGCTTGATTTTTTCAGTAGTACGAAAATTACAAAGTAGAAAATAAGTACTGTTGTCATAAAAGGTGGTCTGTGTCCTGGCCACCTTTAAAATATCTAATTTTTCACTTAGCCAAATTGCATTTATTTAGCGAGATGAAAACATTTATTTTAAATATCAGACATAAGCTGATTAAATGAATCGAGACTTAATAAAATATTGTTGGTAACAGGCGGTCATACACAATACGGGATGAAGTGTTAATTTGAAACTAATCAGCAATAATAAAACATACTACGGTTTGATAAGTAGGTGCTTCGAAAACCCGCACTGCGCATACCGACACCGATTTAGATGCTGGAAGAAATGTAAACGAAGTATTAAGAGTGATTGATGCTCTTTGAACTGATGAGTCTTGTAATCTCATCCGTCAACGGATGTGAAAGCTGTGTTAACTCTCATGAAGAATCAGTTAGAAAACTTGGTTCGAGTGATGCACGTATTTTTGATGCGATAAGATTAGCTTCGGTAATTAGAGGATTAGCTCTCGTGGTAAGATGAGGTATTATTTGCTTTCCATAACTTATATTATCATTTTAATTTGTGAATTTGTCCAATTCAAAACAGTTTAAGAACCCTATGTCATTGAACTCAGAAATAGATAAAGCAGAAAAATTGGGAATCTATCGCTACCTTTACATTGCTGCAGGGTACTTACTTGTTGCAATAGGAGTAATTGGAATTTTCCTGCCACTGCTACCAACAACAATATTTCTAATTCTTGCATCAGCATGTTTTGTTAAAAGCTCTCCTAAAGCTCATGAATGGCTGAAGAGTAACAAGTATCTGGGACCATATCTTAGGAATTATCAAGACAAAACTGGACTAACATTAAAATCAAAAATCCTGAGCATTGTTTTTCTTTGGATATCAATTAGTCTATCAGGTTATTTTTTAACACATGAACTTTACATAAGATTAATCTTGCTTGCAATTGCTTGTGGAGTAAGCATTCATCTGATTCTAATCAAGACTATAAAAACATAGAGTCATAATAAGACCTAAACCAATCTCATATCTTTTAGAAACGGTAGCTTCTCTCGAATTTCTCTTACATACTTCGTATCAATTTCTGCAGTAACAACCGTCTCTTTATTTTCAACAACCACAATTTCTTTTCCCATAGGATCGAACAAACTCGTGTAACCGTTGTAATGAAGTTTGACATCATTTCCAACTCTATTAACTCCCGCAACGAAACATTGATTTTCAATCGCTCTTGCCTTCAGCAATGTTCGCCAATGATCAATTCTCGTATCGGGCCAATTTGCAATATTTATGATTAGACACACTCTCTCTATTGCATATAATCTAAATAACTCTGGAAAGCGAAGATCATAACAAATTGACAACCCGATTTTTAATCCTTGTAGATTTGTAACTATTGGATGCTTTCCACACTTATAAAATTTATTTTCAGATGAATAGGAAAACGGATGAATCTTTCTGTACTTCGCTTTTAGTTTTCCGCTTGGATTTAGATGAACTAAAGTATTGAAATGATTTTTACCTTCTCTTTCAATTACACCGGCGAATACATTAGTGCGATAACCTCTCGCTAATTCGGAAAAGAAAGCAACCGTTTCGTCGTTAAGATATTCAGCCATTGTTGAAGCATTCATCGTAAAACCGGTTAGTGTCATTTCGGGAAAAACTAAGATTTCACCTAAATCAGATTTCCTCTTCAAAATAGTGGTTAACTTTTTCATATTTTCTGACTTATGTTCCCATTCAGGAGCGAATTGAACTAATGATATTTTCATATTTTTTACTAATTTTTTATGAAATATACAGAATTATACCATGTGTTATTATTTGCCATTTCTTTAAGTTAGTAACCTAAAATTTATTGTCTAATTTTTATAAATATTAAGATATAAAATCCCCCAATGAATAAAAGGTTTACTTTTGATTTTAAGTTTTTCGATTACTTCGAAGGGATGTGTTTTATTATCAGTGAAACTGGAAAAATACTTACTTCAAATAAAGCATGCATTAAAAAGCTGCAAGTCAATCTAAACAAAATAAATTTTTTTGAAATTATCGCAAATTCTGAAAAAGTTTTAGTTAAAAATGCGATAAGCAGCTGCCTTCAAAAACAAAAGTCGCTGAATCTTCCTACAAAATTCAAAATTGATGACCAGCAAATGTTTGTCGAGATGTTTATAAGCCCTTACAAATCAACTGAAGATGGAACAACAATAGAAAATAATTGCTTTATTATTGCTTTAGATGTAACAGATAAAAAGGAACGAGAAGAAGAGCTGCAAAGATTTTTCTACGTGGCTGAAAACACTGTGAACCCGGTTCAGATAACCGACACTGAAGGCAATATGATTTATGTTAATCCTGCCTTTCTTAAAGTAAGCGGATATACAAAAGAAGAGTTGATTGGGAAAAATCCGAACATATTTGGCAGTAAAAAACAGAAGAAAAGATTCTGGTCTGAAATGTGGACGACAATTAAAAGCGGCAAGGTCTGGATTGGAGATGTTGAGAATAAAATGAAGAGCGGCGAACCTTTTTACACTCAATTATTAGTTTCTCCAATACTAGACAATGGACAAAAAGTAACAGGGTATTTCGGTATTCATCGTGATATAAGTGAAAAGAAAACAATGGAAAAGCAGCTTATTCATACGCAAAAAATGGAAAGCATTGGAACTCTCGCCGCAGGAATTGCCCACGAAGTCGGAAATCCCTTAGCATCCATTTCTGCACTCGTGCAGGTGGCAGAGCGTTTTACAACCGATGATCTTGTAAAGGAAAAACTTGAATTAGTTAAAAGTCAAGTTAGCAGAATTTCAAAAATCATTCGAGACCTGGTTGACCTTTCGCGTCCATCAAATTTTGAACTGCAGCCAACTGATATCAATAAAAATCTTACTGAAGCTGTTGAGATAATAAAGGTGGGAATGAAAGCTAAAGATATTGATTATGAATTGAATTTAAATACGGATATTCCGCTTTTGCCTTTAGTTGCCGATCAGATTCAACAAGTGTTCGTAAATATTTTACTTAACGCTACAGATGCAATTTGGGAATTGCCAAAAAGGAAAAAAAAGATAGTTGTTAATTCTGATATGAATGAGAGGAATGAAGTAATAATCACATTTTCGGATAATGGAGTCGGTATAGCAGAGGAAAACCTTCCTAAAATTTTTGAGCCGTTCTTTACAACTAAGAAAGATGGAAGAGGAACAGGTTTAGGTCTTTGGGTCAGCTATGGCATCATAAAAAGTTTCCATGGTGAAATAAAAGTATCAAGTACTTATGGTCAAGACACAACTTTTACAATTTTTTTCCCCATCCAAAATTAATTTCTTAAGGGAAGTATGGCGCATAAAATATTAGTTGTTGATGATGAGGAGATAATTCGGGAATCTCTTTCCTTCGTTTTAAAGAAAGAAGGATATTTAGTTGAAGAAGCTGAGAACGGTAAAGTCGCTTATGATAAAATGGTGGCAAGCTTTTTTGATGTTGTTATTACCGATCTTGAAATGCCCGGCATGAAAGGAATTCAGCTTGTTGAAGAAATACAAAAACTGAACATTCAGACATCCATAATTATCATCACAGCTTATGGTTCATTAGATACAGCAATATCAGCTTTGAGAAATGGTGCCAGCGATTATATCCTAAAACCAATCGAGTTCGATGAAATTCTTATTAAGATTAAAAATCTTTTGGCAATTAAGGACATACTGCTTGAGAATAGAATACTAAAAAAGGAAATTCAAAGAACGTATGATTACGAGAATATTGTCGGCAAAAGTCCGCTCATAAAAAACGTTTATGACATGATAGATACTGTTGCCGAAACAGACAGTACAGTTTTAATTACAGGAAAAAGCGGAACTGGAAAGGAACTCGTCGCGCGAGCACTCCATTATAAAAGTAAAAGGAAGAATAAGGCATTTATACCGGTGAATTGCGGAGCAATTTCGGAAAATTTAATTGAGAGTGAACTCTTCGGACATAAACGAGGAGCTTTTACAGGGGCTATTTCAGATAAAGAGGGTTTCTTTAAAGCGGCTGATGGAGGAACATTATTTTTAGATGAAGTAAGCGAGCTTCCGTTAAATCTCCAAGTGAAATTTTTACGAGTATTACAGGAAAGAGAATTTACTCCAGTTGGAACAACTTCACCGATTTCTGTAAATATAAGATTTATCGCATCAACTAATCGAGACCTTAAACAAGAAATTAAGAATGGCAAATTCAGAGAGGATTTATTTTACCGTTTAAATGTAATTGAAATTAATCTTCCATCATTGAAAGATAGAGAAGAAGATATTCCTGTTTTAGTAGATCATTTTCTGAACAAATATCGTAAGGAAATGAATAAGAATATTAAAGGAATTGACAACGAAGCATTGAGAGCTTTAATCAATTATGAGTGGAAAGGTGAGGTTCGTGAGCTGGAAAATGTTATCGAGAGGGCTGTAATTTTTGCCAAAGAGAACTTTATTACACTTAAAGATTTACCGACTACTTTCAGACCTGCTGATCTCGTCATCACTCATATTCCGACTGGTGCACTTGAGGACTCCGTGAAAAACTTTGAAAGAGATTATATTATGAGGACACTTGAAAATAATGATTTTGATAAAGAAAAGACTGCCGACATTCTAAAAGTTGGTTTATCAACCCTTTATCGAAAAATGAAGGAACTCGATATTAAAGCTTAATTTGAATTAAATTCAAAAGAATTGAAAATTCTTCCTTCCACTTCAGATTCAATAAACCCCCTTTTCACAACACTAAAAAGAAGATTCCCCCTTTAACGAGAAACCGTTCAATAAAATTTTTCAAGGTTTTATATGCTTTGATGACTTAATTACCAGAACTCCTAAAGAAATTCAAAGACAGGATTATTTTCTGGCATGATTATGGAATATCGAGCCGTTGAATGCTATGACTGCGCTTGATAAAATTAATAGACTAACGAAAAATATACTTTCCCCCAGCTTAGATTTCAAAACGTGTTTTTAGTGTCTTGAGTTATTGAAGATCAATTTCAAAACTTGGAGTTAAATATAAGTGCGTTTTAGGAAAAGTATTTTGAAAGACATTGACATTAAACGAAATTATATTAAATTATTAATGTTGGCAATAAATAATATGCCAATAAATCAATAATATAAAGGGAACTAATGATGCAAATTAAAAACATTTTGGTCCCGATTGATTTCAGCACAAGCTCATATCAGGTTTTCGAACTCGGACACTGTCTTGCCAAACACAACGGGGCAAACCTGCATCTAATACATGTTATCGATCCGGTTTACTCCGAGGAACAGCAGCCAAGGATATCCGATATCGAGTTCGTACATAAAATCAGATTTGAGAATGCAAAAGAAGAACTTCGAAAATTTAAATTTGAAGTTCCGCATTCTGAAGTTGAGATTACCGAAGTTCTAATCGAAGGAATTCCTCACAAAGAAATTCTCAACTACGCAAGACAGAATGACATTGACATGATTGTTATTGCAAGCCATGGATGGACGAATCTTTCGCATATGCTCATGGGAAGTATTGCAGATAAGATCATGCGGCAAGCAGATGTTCCTGTTATTTGTGTGAAATCGAACGTGGCTGTAATTAAAAACAGTGAGATGAGAAAATATAGCTTTGCAGAAAATTGGGTTGGTTGAATTTCCTTTACATGAATGATTTAATGAAGTTCATGTTGAACTTTGCTTGAACTTAATATCGGTAAATCATCTCTGTATTTGACAGATAATTGAGATGGCCTTCATTAAATTGATTCATTTAGGAGAGTAAAAGAATAACCTCTTCGCTTTAATTCAGTTATAATTTCATCCAAACGATTGTAAAGCTTATCAGTTCTCCTTTCATCGGTGCCTAAGTGTACCAATAAAATAAAACCATTCAAGCCATTTGGCTGATTTGATTCATAATCATAAATGTTGGCGATGATTTCTTCACTGCCGAAATATTTATCGCCGAGTTGAGGATAACTCCAATCCTGGTTTGAGTTAGTTCCGCCTGAATGACAAACCAAAATTAATCCAATCTCTTTACACCACTCACTAATTTGTTGATTGTACCACTCAAACGGCGGAAGATAAATTCTTGCATTTTCTGCTGATATTCCAAATTTTTTCATTTCTTTATAATTATTGCGAATATCATTTAGGAATTCTTCTTTGGTTACCAACGTTGAATCTCTCTTTTCCCACGAAGCATATAAAATGTGCTTATCGGAATGCGCGCCTAAATAATGACCTTCATTAAGCAGACTTTTAATTATTTGCTGATGTTTTTCATTTCTATAAAAGTCACCAGTAAAAAAGAATGATGCTTTTATACCATGCTTTGTCAGAACTTTTGTTATTGTTTCATATCCATCAGAGAATTCATGCCCGGTAAAGACAAGAGTTATTTGTTTCTGGGTTGTATCGGTCTTGACTATTGCACCTTTGAGATAAGTTAATTTTTTTTGTCCAACTTGGTTCGATCCTATTTTTTGTAAAGCCGAAAGATAAAACGATAAACTTGCAGTGCCATCCATCGTAGGTTCGTTGGTGGAATAATCTCCGTAATCATCGTGATAAACTGCAATGTCAGATTGAAATGGTTCGTACTCATCTTTACTGAAAAGCTTTATTCCTATGAGTTTTTTATAAATCGAAGTGTAAACCGGACCATCAACCAACCCTCCATCAATACGAATATTATTTAAATGAGTAAAAGCGGAATGCGGATCCTCAGGATAATCGCCATCCTCAGGTAAACCAATTATCATACTTGTACCCCATGGATTACAACCAAACAACCAATCTCTTAAGCTTGCTTCCATTTCTGTAAATGAAAAATCATTTGTTAGCTGATTATAAAGTCTGCATTGAGTGAGGATTGCTGATACTAAATTGTTCGAACACCAGATAAACGGTACACCAAAAAGAAAAGGATTTGATTTTCCACGCAAATATATTTTTTCAATTCCCTCCTTTAAATAATTCTTAAATCTATTTTGCTGATCATTTTCGGAAAGTGATGCAAGATAGTAATGTCCGAGATTTACAAACGGATACCACTGATAATGTTTCGCAGTATCGGCTCCCATCCAAGGTGTAACTGGCTCTTGTTTGCCATAAGATATTGCATCGTCTAAATAATTTTTTGTCTTTGTTGATGAGTACAAAACCGAAGCAGCAAGCTGCATATCATCAGTCCAATTATCTTCTTCATAAAAGTATGGCGATAAACAGGGCGCAGTTTGACAAACACC
>DAIMIJ010000007.1:14764-23030 GCA_036722835.1 Ignavibacteriaceae bacterium
ATGATCTCTATCATCGGCAATTTGATTGAACATCATATTTTTTTCAGGATTCATTTTAAGTAACCAATCAAGACCCCATTTTGCTTCATCGAGAATGTCAGGAATTCCATTAGCTTGTTCATTACCATCTTTGTCAAAATTATCCGCAAACGATTCGGGATTCTCTTGATAAGCAAACAACATTTGGAAAACTGCATTGGCAGAAGTTGTAACATACTGAAGATAATCAGATGCATCATGCCAGCCGCCGGTTACATCTATGTGAGTTGAATCCAATGTTGGATGATAAATAATAAAACCATCAGAAGTATGACAAGAATCTTTTAGTACAGGATTGTAACCGCATCGCTGCTGACGCATATAGTTTAATAGAAAATCTGCTGTTCCAGCGTAAGCATCTTCACCAATACGAAAGTTGTGAGAAAAGACAGAGTCTATTTTGATATAATATACACCTTTCTTCTCAAACTCAGAAAAATTCAATCTGAAAGTTGAATTAAAAGCACCATATGATCCGAAAGAATTAATTTTTGTAGAATTAAAAACCAACTCATCGGTTAATATATCATAAATGCTAAACGACTTAGGTGAAATTTCAGCTTTACTTAATAAAACTGCGACCTTTGTTGATTTTGGTAAGTAACCTAATTGGTTAATTCGTATCCATGATTGAGAAAAAATTGCAGATGTGAAAAAGACTAATAAGATGATTAGAAGATAGCACTTAAACTTTAACATGGAAGGTCCTTTAAAAATAATTCCTTCCAAAATTACAAATTATCGAATCAAATTTTATCCTAAAGATACAATTAAAAATTTATCAAGAAAGATTTGCACTGCTAATTTTGGGGGCAGATAAATTTAAATACAAACTACTGTTTGGCAGCAAGAATTTTATCCACTAATTCAACTATATCATTCTTTTCAAATGGCTTTGAGATGTAGTGAGTACATCCTTGCTTTAGGAATTTTTCTCTATCCCCATATAACGCATACGCAGTAACTGCGACGATTGGAATTGAGTTATATCCCTTTAATTTTTTTATCACATTTATTGCTTCAATTCCATCCATGCCAAATCCTAAGTTAATATCGACTAATATGGCAGAGTAATTTTTCTTCTCAGCCATTGCTATAGCAGTTTTAGCATTAAATGCCCAATCTGTTTTGCAAGTTTCACTTAGATAGAATCTGACTATGTTGGCAGTTGGTTCATCATCTTCGATGAGTAAAACTTCAGATGAGAATTTATAATTATGAGCATTTTGTTTATCAAGTAATTTCTCCGGAACAAAATATTGGGAAAAATTAAATTTATTGTGTGAATCAATAGGAAATTTAACCGTAAATTCTGAGCCCTTACCAACTTCACTTTCAACTGAAATTTCACCACCCATCATGTCAATAAATTTTTTGGCAACGGTTAATCCAATTCCTAATCCTTCAAATGTACGGGAAAAACCTTCGCTTGCTTGCCTAAATGGTTCAAAGATTATTTTAGAACTTTGCTTTGGTATGCCTACACCGGTATCCTTTACTTTCATCTGAGCATATTGTTTTTGGTTCTCAAGAATTCTTGAAATAGTAACTGTAATATCACCCTTGCTTGTATATTTAATTGCATTTGCAAGTAAGTGTTCGATAACTTGTGAAAGCATTCTTTCATCCGCATTTATAAAAAGGTCATCTTCCCCTAAGACTAATTGGAACCTTAACCCTTTTTCTTTCGCTGCTGAATGGAATTGTTTAAATTTTTCACGGACTATAACTGTTAAATTTTGGCGCGAAATATTTACATCTAATTTATCTGCTTCTATGTGTGATAAATCCAGAATTAAGTTTAATGTTTCTTTTAACCTGTTACTACTTGTTACTAATGTATGCGCCATTTCTTTGAATTCGGGATTTTCAATTTCATTAAATAAAGTCTCAGCGTATCCTAGAATTCCAACTAAAGGAGTACGTAATTCATGGCTTATATTAGCCAGGAAAACAGATTTCAGGCGATTTGTTTCTTCAGCTTTTTCTTTAGCAATTATCAATTCTTTCTCAACCAATTTCTGTTTTGTAATATCTGTAAACATTCCAAATGAACCCTGGTACTTACCGCCCTTATCCATTAGCGGGGTTGCTGATACAAGTACCCAAATGTTTTTTCCATCTTTTCTGAGAAGTTTCCTTTCATATACGTCTGCAATCCCCTTTTTCCTTTTTTCCATTTTAGCTGAATGCTTAGGTAATTCATCTTGAGGAACTAACTGTTCAAAATTCATATTCATTAATTCATCAACAGAATAACCGGTTAATTCACTCATTCTTGGATTAACCATGATTACTTTTTGATTAGCATCGGAAGTTAGAATTCCTTCAATTGAAGTTTCAAACAGCGTCCTGAATTTTTTTTCTGATGCAATTAAAGATTCTTCAGCAATTTTTCTATCGGTTATATCGCGAAAACTCCATACTCTTCCAACTGCTTTATTACCGATTAATTGAGGACGCGAGAAACGCTCAAAAACTCTTCCGTCTGTAAATTCTAAAAGATCAATACTTTCAGCCATTGTATCCTTGTAAAGCTCTTTCACTTTGTTAAGAAATTGCTCAGGATACTTTAATTGACTTAACACAAAATTTAGTGCAGCATCATCATTTCTTGTTTGGACAATTGATTCAGGTATTCCCCACATATCAAGAAATTTATTATTGAATCTTTGAATTTTTCCATTTTGATCAACAACTAAAATTCCATCAACAGTAGATTCAAGAGTTCCTTCAAGTAAAGAAAAGGATTCTTTTAATGATTCATCTGCACGCTTACGATCGGTTACATCTCTAATCGTTCCAATCATTTTAACCGGTTGATTGTTTGAGTTGAATTCCAATTCACCCAAACCATGTACCCAGCGTTCTTCTCCATCGGATTTACGAACAATTTTATATTCTTTGTCAAATCGCCCATGTTGTCCTAAGACATCATTCGAGAAATAGTTCGCCATTATTTCTTGCCATTCGGGATGCATTATCGAAATCCATCCTTCTATTGTCCGGGCGAATTTATCATCAATACCAAAAATGTTATCGAGAATTGTTGAGCTTTGCCAAATAGCTTTAGGAATATCAAGGACATAACTTCCTAATTTTGTTATCGCCTGTGTTTCTCTAAGCAGTTTTTCATTTTCTTGAAGTATTTCTTCCGACCGCTTGCGTTCGGTGATGTCTTCTTTTACTGCAAGATAATTAGTGATAACTCCATTATTATCCTTAATTGGCGATATTGATGCTCTTTCCCAATACTTCTCACCATTCTTTTTCTTATTGTGAAACTCCCCTTCCCACTCTTTTCCCGAACTGATAGTTTTCCACAACTCCTTGTAAACGTCATCGCTCGTTTCACCTGATTTCAATATTCTTGGATTATTTCCGACTGCCTCCTGGAAAGAATACCCTGTTACTAAACTAAATTTCGGGTTAACATATTCAATATTTCCACTAGTATCTGTAATAACTATTGATGCCGGGCTTTGTTCAACGGCTTGCGAAAGTTTTCTTAAGTTATCTTCAATGTTTTTTTCTTTTGAAATGTCTTCATAAGTTCCTACAATACCAATAGTTTTTCCTTCAAAATTCTTAAATGGCATTTTGTTCAAGCGAATCCAAATCTTGTTCTTACTTTTTGGTAATTGATACTCATATTCCAAAGAATTAAGGGATTCTCGTGATTCAATAATAAATTTATCATTGGCAATATAGCTCTCAGCTAATTCACTAGGACTAAAATCGAACTCACTTTTTCCTGCAATTTCAGATGCATCTTTTAAACCTATATCTTTTGCAAAATGAACATTACAACCCAAATACTTCGAATTTATGTCCTTCCAAAAAACTCTCTGCGGGATATTGTCAAGAATTGATTTTAACATCATCTTTGATTGATCCGATTCAACTTCGGCTTTCTTCTCTTGAGTAATGTCATGAATGATAATAAATGCGTATTCTTTTTCAGGAGAATGAACTGATACTGCAAACCACTTCTCTACATTTTTAGTTCTAACGTCAAATCTATTTTCTTCACCGTTAAGTGCTGCTTTCCCAATTACAGATAGGAGTTTTGGTTCAATATCATCAAACTGATTGAAGCTTGGTAAAATACTTTTCCCAATTAATTCTTCTCTCGGTATTTGAATAAGCAACTCAAATCCTTTATTTGCTTCCAGTACGATTAGGTCAACCGGTTCGTTTTGGTTATTGGTGATTACCTTTACAAAGACAAAAGCATCATGCATTTTCTCAAATAAGTTACGATATTTAAATTCGTTCCTCCTTAACTCACCCATCATTCTATCTTTGTCGGAAATATCGTTCAGAATAAACAGCTCGGATAATGGAGAGTTTTTCTTGTCAACTATCAGTGAATTCTTCAATGAAATTAAAATATGAGTACCATCTTTTTTACAACAGACAAGTTCAAACTGCCAATTAATTTTTTGAGAATTCAGGAATATCTTTTCGTAATCTGATTGAGCAGTACACTCCTTAAATACGTCATTAACATTTTTTCCAAGCAGTTCATTGAAGGAATAGCCCAGGAGCTTACATAAACTATCATTAACATAAAAAATTATTCTGCTCGGATCAGTTAGAATTATACAATCATTTAAGATGTTAACTGCTTGTGATAGAATATTGATTGGCGTTTCAACGGTTTTGCTTTCAGAAACTTCCATTACTGTTCCGATAAGCGTTAATTTACCCTCATAAAAAGTTTTAGAAATATTAACCTGAACTTTTATTATCGAGTCATCCTTATTTTTGATTCTTAATATCTCTTGGGTAGAATTTGCATCTGAACTTATCAGGCTCATTAGACTATTCTCTATGCCAGCCAAATCTTCAGAATGAATAAAATCTCTTATTCCTTTGTGATCAATTATTTCATCAATCTGAAAACCAAGTAGTTCAGCAAATTTTGTATTACAACTTTTAATCAACCCATTTTTGATTAAAAACTTTCCGGAAGCAGTATCCTCCAAGATGTCAACATAATTACCAACCTGTGCATCGGGAGATTGTTCCTGAACGATGACTTTTTTATTCAAGTTTTTCTCTTTCATTTTTTCTTTAAAATTGAATGTTGACTAAGTATTTCTTGCACAAAAATATTTTTTAAGTTTAAGTTTGAGAGCAATTTTAATCATGTTTCTAAAAGATGGTTCGTTTTTCTTAATCTACCCAAAGATATAACCGAGGATAATGGTAAAATTTAACTTTAAGACGAAAATTTCAGTATTTTTTTCATTTTTATAACATCAAACAGATTGCCAATATAAAACTGAAAAAAACAGCCAAAAAACAATAAATGTCGGACAAAATTACCCATAAACGCATTTTTTCCTTATAGTTTAACCTGTCTAAGCAATGAATTACCTAAATGAGCAGGTACAAAAGAAAAGCTGGTACTTGAAATCACTGCATCTCGTTAATCCTAATTAGTTCAAACCAAGAGGAAATTCAGGAAAAATTTCTTTTATCTTTAAAAGTAATGCCTTAAATTAGGGCATTAGAAAATCCCTATTTCAGAGACCCATTTATCGTTTTTTAGCTTTTAGATTCAATAGGACATATTGGCTATCTCAACTTATGAAATGGGTAGATTGCTTTTTGAGGACACAGAGTTAGGGAGAAATTGTTTTCTTATATCATCTCGTAATAAATGTTGGAGACATCTTGGGAATGAGAAAATTAGTTATTCTTTTATTTTTGCTTTTAGGAACCAGAACTTTTTCTATGAGCGATTCCCTGCTTCAAAATAAATGGTTTTATTCTGGAGTGGCAGGTCTAAATATTAGTCAAATTGCATTAGACAATTGGACTCAAGGCGGAGATAACGCTTTAGCTTTTACTTTGTTAGGAAATTTCGGAGCAAAGTACGTCGATAGCCCATGGACTTTTAATAATGGGTTAAAGCTCGCTTTTGGGAGAACAAAACTCGGCGAGGATGATTTTAGAACAAACGATAACGAATTTTATCTTGAAAGTATTCTATCCTACTCATTTGGTTGGGCATTAGATCCTTATTTTAGTAACACAGTAAGAACAGTTATTTCCAAAGGATTTAATTACAAGGAAGTTCCGGCCATTCAAACCTCACAATTCTTTGATCCTGGGTATATCACTCAAAGTATCGGATTTCTTTATAATAGAATTCCTAATTTTACAACCCGATTAGGAATTGCTTTCCAGGAAACCATAACAAATAAATTTCCTTTCTATTCAGATGATCCTTCTACACCAAATGAAAAAGAAAAATTTAGATTTGATACTGGTGTAGAATCCGTATCTGAAGCAATGTTCAATATCGAGGAAAATGTTCTTTTCGGAACTAAACTAAGACTTTTTTCCCGCTTTAACGAATTAGATGTTTGGGATGTGAGATGGGATAATCTCATCACTGCTCAAATAAGTAAATATTTTAATGTGAACTTTAATGTGTTATTAATTTACGAGAAGAAACAATCGCCCAAAACTCAGCTAAAAGAAGCGCTGCAGTTAGGAATTACATATACATTATTTTAATTTATCACTTAAGGAGAGTATGATATGTCACTAATCAAAGAATTCAAAGAATTTGCCGTAAGGGGAAATGTCGTTGATATGGCAGTCGGTATAATTATCGGCGGTGCTTTCGGAAAAATAGTCAGTTCATTTGTGTCAGATGTAGTTATGCCTCCGATTGGTGTTATGTTGGGAGGCGTTGATTTTGCTAAACTATCATTAACAGTTAAAGAGGCAACGGAAACCGCAGAAGCAGTTAAAATTAATTACGGTGCGTTTTTAAATACTATAATTGATTTTCTTATTATTTCTTTTGTTATATTTATGGCTATAAAAGCAATGAATACGATGAAAAAGAGAGAGGAAGAAAAACCTGCAGCTCCACCAGTACCATCCAAACAGGAAGTTCTTCTTACAGAAATTCGTGATTTATTAAAAAAATAAGTCCTAATTAATTATACTTAACAAATATCATTCACTAACAATAAAGGTACAAATATGAAAAAGTTCTTCACATGTGCTGCAATCATTTTCTTACTTTCTGCCTTTTATTTACCATCCTATGGTCAATTAAATGCTGAAGGATTGAAAGTCGGTTTGCAATTTAATGGCTTATTGCCATTTGATGATTTCTATAATTATAAGGGGATTTCGGATTCGTATGATTTCTCTTACCTTGGCAGAGGTTTCTTTAGATTTGATATTGCTAAGGGGATTCAAGGCGAAGTAGGCGGCGGCTATGGACGATACCAGGGAAAAGATATTGCCGATGACTACAATGTTGCTAAAGCTAAATATTCTACGAGTATTATTCCAATTGATTTTAGATTACTTATAAGTCTAAAAGAAACTGAGAAATGGAATCCATATGTTTTCATTGGCGGCGGTGGATTACATTACGATTTAAAATATTATGATAGACCAAATGCGTTTGATTTTCAAAATCCACAAGAAACTGTTGAAGAAGAGGGTTGGACAGCCATTGTTCCGGTAGGGGTAGGAGCTAAATTTAAATTGACGGAAACAGTTCTGCTCGAACTTCAAGCTAATTTTACATATTCATTTACAGAAAACTTAAATGTTTATAAAACTGCTGAAACACCCAATGATGCATACGCTGGTTTGGGCATAGGTCTTACTTTCCAAAGTGATAGAGGAAATTCCGACGATGACATGGATGGTTTAATACAGAAGGAGGAAAAACTTCTTGGAACAGATCCGAAGAATCCAGATACGGATGGCGATGGTTTAAAAGATGGTGAAGAAGTCAATAAGTATAAGGCTGATCCTTTAAAAACTGATACTGATGGTGATGGACTAGGCGATGGTGATGAGGTTATGAAATATAAGACCGATCCGCTAAAAGCTGATACCGATGGTGATGCTTTGAACGATGATGATGAATTAATGAAGTACAAGACTGATCCATTAAAAACCGACACTGATGGTGATGGATTAAAAGATGGTGATGAAGTAATGAAACATAAGAGCGATCCATTAAAAGTTGATACTGATAGTGATGGATTAAAAGATGGCGAAGAAGTTATGAAATTTAAAACCGATCCATTAAAAACAGATACTGACGGTGATGGATTAAAAGATGGCGAAGAAGTTAACAACTTCAAAACTGATCCATCAAAGAAAGATACAGATGGCGGTACAGTTGATGATGGAATCGAAGTGAAGAGAGGGACCAATCCTCTTAAAGCTGATG
>DAIMIJ010000008.1:0-14227 GCA_036722835.1 Ignavibacteriaceae bacterium
GCTTCGATAACTGCTTTCTCATCTTTTACATTTTTTGATAGCAGGACGAGTACATACTTTCTACCGTCAGGTAAAAAGATAATTCCAGAATCGTGTCCAACACCTGTAATTGAACCGGTTTTATGCGCAACCTTAACATCCGGCGGAAGTTTTGCGGGAATTCTTGAATTGTGCTTTTGGTGCAACAAAATATTTATCATTTCCTTAGATGCTTCATGGCTTACAAGTTCATGTTTGGCTAAGTATTGATACATTAGCATTAGGTCGAAAGCCGTAACAAGGTTGTTCAATCCTAATTGAAATGCTTTATTATCCTCAACGCCGCGCAACACCTTAATGTCATTTGCACCAATGCTTCTCAAAGTTTCGGTTGTATTTTTCGCACCAACAAGCTCTATCAATATATTTGTTGCAAGGTTACTGCTCACGGTAATCATATCAAAAACTAACTGGCGGATAGTTTTTTTCTTGCCAATAAAATTATACAGTTCTTCCCCGCTGTCATCAGTTATATCCAATGAATATATTGAATCATCTACAATACTTTTAAACTCGTTTTTAATTTCAATCGAATCATCCAAATTAAATTTATTCTCAGCAGCTTGCTTAAAGACTTCAATCATTACAGGAGTTTTCATTGTACTCGCCGCGTGAAATATCATCTTTTCATTTATAAGAATTAAACTCTTCCCATCATCAACAACCTTGAATGCAATAGCAAAATCTCCATCAAGAGATTTAAAAATTGAATCAATTTTGGTTTTGAGAGATTCTAGGTTTTGTGCTTGCATCTTTATTATGGATAGCATGAAGAAAATAATTATGAAAAAATTATACATGAATTAGGCGATGATTTATTTGATCAGCTTACGAAGTTATCTCGGTGTTTAAAGCGATTTCTTCAAGAACAGAAGAAACCCGCAAACAATCCTTCATGCCACCGCTGAACACTAAAGCTTTACCTTTAACATGAACTTCAAATGTTAAACCGCGAGCTACTTCAAAAGGACAATTAATGGCTTTGATTAATTGATTGATTACTTCTTCAAAGCTATGCCAATCATCATTATAAAGTATGACTTTGCATGCCAAACCAATGGAAATATTCTCGTCAACGGAAATATCTACTTTAGGATTTTCAAGTGTTTGATTGTTCATATTTTAAAATTATTAAATAATACTTTCACAAGAAAGAACTTGTTTTTGTGATAATTTCTTTTTCTGAACTGAATAAGTTGATTTGATTTTATATGCCTTCATGTATATATTTTAAGTTAGTATCTATTCACAATTGGAGGTTAAATGAAAATAGCCGTTTGTGTCAGTCATGTCCCCGATACTGCTACAAAAATTAAAATTAATTCCACCGGAAAATCAATTGATCCAACGGGAGTTACTTTTGTTGTAAACCCGTACGATGAGTATGCTATCGAAGAAGCATTAAAATCAAGAGAAAAATTTGGTGGTGAAGTTGCTGTAGTTAGTGTTGGCGGAGAAGCTAATAAAGAAACAATTCGTAAAGCCCTTGCAATGGGTGCCGACAACGGTACATTATTGAAAGATGATAATGATCGAGATTCATATGCCGTTGCAAAAGCTCTCGCTGATGAAATTAAATTGTCAGGTTGTGAGCTTGTTTTCTTTGGCAAGCAATCAGTTGATTATGATAATTCGATTACCGGACAATTGACGGCAGAAATACTTGGTTATTCATGTATCACGACTGTTGTTGATTTGAAAATAGATAATCAAAAGGTAATTGCAGAACGCGAAATTGAAGGAGGCCGGGAAGTTGTTGAATCCGAGCTGCCAATAGTTATTACTGCTCAAAAAGGATTGAATGAACCAAGATATGCCTCGTTGAAAGGAATAATGGCAGCAAAGAAAAAAGTCATAGTGGAGAAACCAGCGTCATCCGTTGATAATGTTTCTAAAATAATAAAGATGTACAATCCTCCGGCAAAAAATCCCGGTAAAATTTTAGGAACTGATTCTTCTGCAGTTCCTGAACTCGTAAGACTATTAAGAGAAGAAGCGAAAGTAATCTAAGGAAAAACTATATGTCTAAAAAAATATTAGCGTTTATAGAACAACGTGAAGGAAAAATTAAAAAATCATCATTTGAAGCGGTAAGCTTGGCATCTAAGTTAGCTGCCGAAAATGGTTTTGAAAAAGAAATTGCAACCATCGGAAATGAAATAGAAAATCTTTCAGAAGCTGCAAAGTATGGAGTTGAAAAGATTATTAATTTTAAGAATAAAAACTTAGCAGATTATTCACCTTCAGCTTATTCCGAAATCCTTTCTAATTACATCAAAGAAAATTCTGTTGATATTGTTTTATTTTCCAACACATCGCTCGGAAGAGATTTAGCTCCAAGAGTCAGTATCCAGGTTGAAAGCGGAGTAATAGTCGATTGTACTAAACTTATTTTTGTAGATGGAGATTTTATTGCTACCCGCCCTGTCTATGCCGGTAAAGCATTTGTTGAAGTAAAATTAAACACACCACGAAAGATATTTACTCTTCGTCCAAATATTTTTAAAGCAGTACTTGATCAAAATGCTGCAAATGCAAATATCAAGACCGTGGAAGTTAATTCCTCAAACGTAAAAACACGGGTAGTTAGTTTCAAGAAATCAGAGGGTAAACTTGATGTTGCTGAGGCGGAAATAATTGTATCCGGTGGACGTGGAATGAAAGGTCCCGAAAATTTTAAGCTGATTGAAGAATTAGCTGAAACACTAAATGCTGCAGTTGGAGCATCTCGTGCAGTTGTTGATGCTGGTTGGAGACCTCACAGTGAACAGGTTGGACAAACAGGCAAGACTGTTTCTCCTTCTCTTTATATTGCTTGCGGAATTTCGGGAGCAATCCAACACATGGCGGGAATGTCTTCTGCTAAATATATTGTAGCAATTAATAAGGATAAGGAAGCACCGATTTTCAGTATTGCTGATTATGGAATCGCCGGAGATTTATTTGAAGTATTACCAAAATTAATTACTGAGATCAAAAAGCTTAAATCATAAAGACCTCTGAAAAATTATTTGGAAGCAGTCATTGCGAAGAATCCGCTAGCTAACGGATGACGAAGCAATGTCAATTTTAACTTAGAAAATTACTTTAGTTTACTTCTCCGCCTGAGGCGGATCGCAATGACACATTTTAGAATTTTTCAGAAGTTTCTCATAATAGGTTAGGAGATATGCGTTGCAAAAAGTTCAATGTGAAATATTAGGGCTTTCATCAAGTCCGGCAACTGGCGGAGCGTACGCAATATTGCTTAAAGAGATTGAAGGCGTGAGACGTTTACCGATTATTATTGGCGCTTTCGAAGCTCAGGCAATTGCATTAGAAATTGAAGGTATAAAACCACCAAGACCATTAACACACGATCTCCTGAAGCAAATCATTGATAATCTTGGAGGTTCAGTTATCGAAATTATTATTAATGAGCTTAGAGAAAATACTTTTTATGCTAAAATTGTTCTAGATGTTTCCGGATTAACAAATGAGATTGATGCCCGTCCAAGCGATGCAATTGCTTTATCAGTAAGGACGCAAACACCTATCTATGTAGCGGAAACCGTTTTAGAAGCCGCCGGATTCATTCCATCAGAAGAAAGTGAAAAAGAAACTGTTAAAAAAACAGATGCCGATGACAAATCATCTTTGCCCAAATCAAGAGAAGCCAAAATTGCATCACTTCAGAATAAGTTAAGAGAGGCATTAGAAGCTGAAGAATACGAGCGTGCAGCTAAAATCAGAGATGATATTAAAAAATTAACCAGCAATAATTAAACAAATACTTTTTTCCCGATATTACATTCTAAACATTTTTCTTTCGAACAATATTCCTTAAATAGCTCAATCATTCCCTGATTAAACACAGTTCTTTTTGCTGCATCGTCCAATGCCAACGTATTTGTAACTTCTATAACGATACTGTTATCTCCAATTTGATAATAATTCAAGTATAGTTTTAAGACTTTCCTTGTGAGATCATGCTTATTAAAGATTTCAAAATAGATGGACATGATCGGTAAAATTATATTTATTATTATCTCATCAACACGAGACATTCCAATAAAATATTTTAATTCCGCATTGGATGGTTGATCAAATACAAAATGCTTCTTCCAAAATCCTTGAGCTTTAACTAAAAAAAGTGTCCTCAATTCCGACGTAAGTCTTCGAGGGTTATTAGTCATTTTAAATAATGCGATTATATTCTCAATCAAATTTTCCTTTAGCATTCTGTTAAGTAACCTTGCCCCACCAGCTAATCTAATGGTAGGAAAGTTTTGCGGTCGAAGCTTAAAAAAATGCCAATTGGCAGCATGAAAAGTCCGCCCGTCGTACTTACTTCCAATTTTTTTCCACTGCTCAAAAATCTTTCTTGTATATTCAGTCGTTTCTTCATCGGGCAACGATTCAACATCTGGAACTAATCCAGCTACATTGTAAAGAACAGTCTCAGCAATAAAAACAAATTCTTCCTCACTTATGAATTCATTGAAAAACCGAATGTCGGCGGCTTCTGCCAGTCTTCGCATAATATCTTTGTTATTTGTATAGCCAAGAGCTTCAAATATTGATTCGTAAATTAATTGATGCCAAATAGCTTTATTCGAAAAATCTTTGCTTACAAATTTTCGATTATTAAAATTTTCATCCAGATCGTAACTAACTATGGGTTCTTTCAAATTCAATTCTGAGAGATAGGTTAGTTCTTTCAGTCTCTGCCTCATTTTTTCGCGCTTGTTTCTAAATCGGGCAAAGCCAAGATCAAACATATATGCAAGCTTTTCTTTCTTACTAACAGCCGAATTCAACTGGCTGCAAGGCATTTTGTGATTAATTCTTTTTTCTCTTTCAGAAAGTATTGCTTGCTGAATGTCTGTTCGCAAATCTTTCTTAAGGAATGATTCGAGAAGGATTGATTGAACTTTCCTTCCGTCTTGCGTAAGCACAAAATGTTCATTGGAGTTATTATTCATGATAACATGCAAAACTACTTTATTATATTTTTTGTTTAGAAAATGTCCGTGACCCTTCCAATCGGAATGAAACATATCAATTTCAACATCACCTTGATATGTAATATTACCAATTTTAATTCTTGCATTTTTAAAATCCGGTCCGCCTAATTCGGTATTTTCTGTCCCGGCATCCACTACAGTGATTTTCTCATTCTCCTGGCTAAGAAGCACTTTCTCAAAGTCCTGCTTCTTCCAAATTTCGTACAAAAACTTTTCGTTTATCTTAATATTTTCCATTGATAATAAAATTATTTACTTACGAATGTATTGAAAGCCGAAGGTGATTTACAATCATTAACCAAATAAAATATTTCGACAACATTCTTTCCCTTTTTAGGAAAAAATTTGAAAGAATACCTGCCCGACCGGATTGAATAATACATATCAAGTTTACGTCCATTCAAATACAAAAATACATCGGCTGTTAAATTTGTAACCTGAAGGTTAAAAGAAATTTGGAACTTCTTTACTGATGATACCTTGTTAACTATAGGAGAAATAACCACAACGGGTTCTAAATTTTTATCAACAGGTAAATTTTCAATGTCGTAAATTTTGGGAAAGATAATTTTCTTTATCTCCGGTCGAAAAATAGAATCTTGAGATTGCATTTTGACTTTTACCCTCTTTGCTGCCAACTTATCATACCCAAAAACAAAATCGTGCTAATAATTAATTGAAATTAAAAAATATTTTAATGATTGTAAAATAATCCGAAGATATTAATTACTCATGATTGAAGCGATAATTTCATTCATTGCCTCAAGCTCCACTCTTGCTTGATCGGCAAAATCCTCTTCGGAACTTCTATAGATGATTCCCCTGCTGATATTAATAAGAAATTCAGATGATCCATTTTGCTTGAAAATATTTACAACGTCTTCAATGCTTCCGCCCTGAGCACCTACTCCGGGGAGAAGAACAGGTAAATCTCCAAATAATTTGATGTCACTAAGTAATTCTTCCTTTTTAGTAGCCCCAAAGACCAGACCGCAATTATTATTTACATTCCATAATTTAATTTTTTTAATTACTTCCTGGTAGAGGAACGAATTGTCAGCAAGTTTAACTTTTTCGAAATCATTTGCACCAGGATTTGAAGTCAAGGCAAGTATGAAATTTAACTTTGATTTATATGCCAGAAATGGATCGAGAGAATCTTTTCCCATATACGGATTAAGTGTTGCTGAATCAAACTTGAATTCATCGTAAAGCATCTCAGCATATTTTTGAGAAGTATTACCAATATCGCCTCTCTTACCATCTCCAATAATTAAAACATCATCGGGAATAAATTGGATTGATTCATACAATATTTCTATTCCTTTCAATCCCTCCTTTTCATAAAAAGCCAAATTAAATTTATAAGCTGCAGCAAGATCGGAAGTCGCTTCGATTATTTTTTTGTTGAATTCTAATAGAGGATTATCGTGCGATTTTAACGAAACAGGTATTTTATTTAAATCAGAATCTAATCCAACACAAATGAACTTTAACTTACTATTTTGCTTTTTTAGTTTTTCTTGTGCAGTCATGTAAATTTAAAAAATGGATCTAAAATCATTAAGTATAATTCTTTCGTGTCCTGTAAATGTTTGCAGCAATACCAAGTAGAAACATATTTACAACGAGAGAACTTCCACCATAACTAACAAATGGCAAAGGAATTCCAATGATTGGCATTATTCCAACAACCATTCCGATATTTATGATTAAGTGAACGAAATAGATAACGAGTATTCCAATTAACACCAAACTAAGAAATTCGTCTTTTGCTGATGTTGCAACTTTTAATATTCGCAATATTACAGTCATAAATAATCCCAGAACCAGCACACTTCCAATAAATCCGAACTCTTCACCAATTACACAAAAAATAAAGTCAGTCCATTGTTCGGGTATAAACTGTAACTGCGTTTGATTACCAGATAGAAATCCTTTTCCAAAAAGACCGCCTGAACCAATTGCTACCTTCGCTTGAATGGCATTATATCCAGCACCAAGAGGATCTGCCCCAGGATCAATGAACGATTGAATTCTTGTTTGCTGATGTGGACTGAGAGCTCTGAAAGCAATATCGGTAAGAAAACCTGCTCCTAAATTCAGCGCAAGTATTGAACCGCTTGTGAGAAGATCTTTCCTAAAGAATAATAAAACAATCAGAACAATAACTAGGGCTACAATGAAATAATAAATTCCAAATAACGAGGATAATGCAACAAATCCCGGAGACAGGACAACAAATAATCCAAAAAGACTTATTCCCTTCCAGAAAAGAAGAATTAAAATTAATCCAAGAAATGTTAATGCTGTACCCATATCAGGTTCAAGTAAAATCAAACCAACGGGTAAAAGACCAATTATTAATGCAATTGCAATATCTTTGATTGAATCAATATTTGAATTGCTTCGGCTTAAAAAAGCTGCGACAGCAAAGATAGTCCCGATCTTCGCAAATTCAGACGGCTGAAATCCAATACCGCCAAAGTATAACCAGCTTTTTGCGCCTGATACTTTTCTACCTATTACCAATACTGCCATAAGCAATAAGATCGAAAAAATGTAAGTGGAGATACCGATGTATCTAAATGAATTGGTCGGTAATGAATATGTTATAAAAAAAACAATGAGACTGACTATTCCCCAAGTTAATTGACGTTGAAAATTGCTATGAACTGCCGGATGATTAATTGTAGAACTATAGATTGCTGCAAGTCCAATACAAATAAGCATTGCAGCAGGAATGATTAACCATAAATCAAATTTATCCTGAAGCTTATAATCAATTCTCAAGTTTAGCTCCGATAATATTTGGTTTTATTTCTGGAATAAACCTTTGCTCCATTTTTTTAGTTTTATCTTTTAATAAATATGCTTGAATCATTTTCTGAGCGATTGGAGCAGCCCATGTAGATCCAAAACCGGCATTCTCAACAACAATGGCAAAGGCAATTTTCGGATCTTCATAAGGAGCAAAACCAATAAAGAACGCATGATCTTTTCCATGTGGGTTTTGAGCAGTACCGGTTTTACCTGCAATATTTATTTCTTTCATTCTAATTCTTGTTGCAGTGCCGGCTCCATTTACTACTAAGAACATTCCTTCTTTCACAATACCAAATACTTTGGGATCTATCCCCGTTTTTACTTCTTTAAATTTAGATGACACTAAATTGTTGGTTCTGTCATCAATATATCCTTTAACCACATGAGGAACAAAAGAATTACCATTGTTCGCAATTAAAGCAACATATTGCGCTAACTGGATTGGTGTTACACTCACCTCACCTTGACCAATTGCGAGACTTGCCATGATACTTCTTGGCCAATTCGGACCATAAATCTTTTCATAGTATTTTGAATTGGGAATGAAGCCAGGTACTTCTTCACCAATATCAACTCCAGTCATCGTGCTAAATCCTAATTTTTTTGCGTACTCAGCCCAGCGATCTAAACCAATTTTGTAAATAAGATTGTAGAAAAAAGTATTGCATGATTTTTCTATTGCATGAATAACATTTAGAGAACCATGAGGTCCACCATGACATTTGAAAAATCTTCCGAATGTAAAACCTCCGCCGCAGTATATAGTTGTTGATGTAGTTATCACACCCAAATCAATCGCAGCAATTGCTGAAATAAGCTTAAAGGTCGATCCCGATGGTTTGACAGACATTGTTGCCCGATTAAAGGATGGACGAAGAGGATTAGTGTAAAGGTCCTGTAAAAACTCTCTGCTTGTTACGTATGAAAACTGGTTAAGATCATAATCAGGTGCACTAACAAGAGCGAGTATTTCGCCAGTCTTCGGTTCAATTGCGACAACAGCACCACTTTTGCCTTTTAACTCTTGCTCAGCAACTCTTTGTACATCGGTATCAATCGAAAGCAAAAGATCATGTCCTTTTATCGAGGTCAAATCTTCTAAGCCATCTTTGTACTTACCAATTTCTTTTCTCTTAGAATCAACAAGTATATAATTTAATCCTTTAATGCCGCGAACAAATTTTTCATATTGTTTCTCGATTCCATTATGACCAACATAATCACCCGGAGCATAATAATCTTTTTCACGTTTCAATTGATCGGGGGAAACCTCCTTCGTGTAACCGAATAAATGTGAGCCAATAATACCGGCAGGGTAGCCTCGCTGCATTTCTACCATGTAACTTACTCCTGGAAGATATTCCGAATTTTCTTCAAGCCATGCAACTGCTTTAAAGTCTATCCCTCTTTTGATGCGCAGCGGAATATATTTAGAGTATATCCGGTTATTGCGCAGAACTTTTGAAATGAACCCCGGATCCACATCAATTACAGTTTCTAAGATACTGTTTAAGCTTGTATCATAATCTGCTGGAACAACACGCAGCGTATAAGCTGGAACATTGCTCACAAGCACTTCTCCATTTCGGTCAAGAAAAACTCCACGCAATGGAATTTGTTCGATTCCCTTAATACTGTTGTCGGCAGATTTTTCGTCATAAGCTTCTTGTTGAACTATCTGCATTAAAAACAATCGAGTTACCAGCATGAAGAACGATGCAAGGATAACAAAATAAATTACTGTGCTTCTTTGGATCGAACCGATGTTAGGAATTTTCAAAAGGGATTTCTCCTTGGATGAAACATTACTAAAATTAAGCTAATTACCGCTGTATAAATTCCTGGAAACATACCTTGTTCAAAAAATCTAAGTAAAATACTTTTCTCCAATTCAACTGATGAGAAAAAAGAAAAAATAAATGAATCAATCGTAGCACTTAACAAAACGATAAGAGAAAAAACCACTGATTTAAAGTAGATGTCGAGTTTATTCTCATTGTAAAAATATCCCGTAACAAAACCACTTAAAGTTTTTGCGATCATTGCACTTCCTAATATATTACCTGTTATCATATCTAAAAGAAATCCATAAATGAAACCTAAGACAGTTCCATGAATTTGCCCCATCCTTAATGTAAAATAAACCAATAGGATTAGAATTAAATCTGGAATGACACCGACAATTGATATCAGAGGCACAAGTGTTGATTGCAGAAGGAGCAAGGGAAAAAACAGAATTATGGCAAAAATATATAATGCGCGTATCAAGCTTATCTCTTAAAAAAATTTAATTCTAAATCGTTCTTTTGCTTACTTTCGATAACGCCAATTACAAAAACATTTTCAATTCGCGAAAAATCCGCATAGGGTTTTATCTTTATAGAATTAAAAATACCGGTCTCTACATTTTGTAATCCAACAACAACACCAATTGGAATTGGTAACGAGACAATTGAGCTTAACTCTGAACAAATAATGCGATCACCTGGTTCTAAATCGTATGTTTTAGGAACGTTTACTATAACTAAATCTTCTCCATTCCATTTTAGAACTCCATCAACTCTGCTTCTTTCATCCTTTACGACTAATTTTAATTCAAAGTTTTTTAATGTTTTTGCGATAGAAAAATCTTTTGATGTTGCATATACAATTCCGACTAATCCTTTTTCATTAATAACGGGCATACCGGGTTTAACACCATTATCAGCGCCGGCATTTAGTGTGACTGTTCCTTGAGCAATGGTAAATGACTTTGAAACTGTAAGAGCAGGAATCAAAGGATAATTTAGCGTGTCTTTTAGTCCAATCATTTTTCGCAAGTTTTCGTTAACAACACCGTACTCCCTTAATTTGTTTACCTGAAGCATCAACTCTGCATTAATTTCGCGAAGCCGTTCATTTTCACTTTTTACTTTGGCAATGTTAACTATATCGGATAGTATAGCGGTTGAAGCAGCAAAGCTCCCGAATGCAATAGCTCTTACTTTTTTGATTGCTGGATTTTGATTTAAGGAAAGACTAATGAAACTAATAACTAAAAGAAGAATGAGGATAATATATTCTTTGAAATTCCACCACACACTTGAAATAAAACGAAGCATTAATATCTTCTATGTCGAATTAAAACCTTTGAATAGTGATTTAAGTTTTCAATCACTTTACCAGCGCCGCGAACAACAGCAGTTAGTGGATCCTCTGCAACATGAACAGGCAAATTAGTTTCCATGCGAATTCGTTCATCCAATCCTTTAAGCAAAGCTCCGCCGCCTGTAATCATAACACCTCGATCAAGAATGTCTGCAGAAAGTTCAGGTGGAGTACGTTCAAGTGATTGCTTAACCGCATCAACAATCTGAATTACTGCTTCATTCAAAGCTTCTCTAATTTCAACAGAACTTACTTCAATAGTTTTAGGAACGCCGCCTACTAAATCGCGTCCCTTCACTTGAATAGTAATTTCTTCTTTTAAAGGTACTGCTGAACCGACTTCACATTTAATTGCTTCGGCTGTCCTTTCACCAATAAGTATGTTGTGATTTTTCTTGAAGAATTGCATAATAGCATAATTCATTTCATCACCGGCAATACGAATGGATTCTTCATTAACAATTCCTGAAAGAGCAATCACAGCTATTTCAGTTGTTCCACCGCCAATATCAATTATCATATTACCCACGGGGGCATCAACATCAATTCCGATTCCTATTGCGGCTGACATTGGCTCTGCTACGAGATGAACTTCTTTTGCACCGGCATGTTCTGCACTATCTCTTACCGCTCTTTTTTCAACTTCGGTGCAACCACTGGGTACTGCAATCACAACTCTTCTTATTGAAATTGCATTCGCTCTGACCTTTTTAATGAATGCTCTTATCATCCCTTCGGCAATTTCAAAATCCGCGATGACACCATCACGCATGGGACGACTGACACGAATATCTTTATGTTCTCTGCCTTGCATTTCTTTAGCTTTTGTTCCAAGTGCTATAA
This sequence comes from Ignavibacteriaceae bacterium, assembly GCA_036722835.1. Classification (GTDB taxonomy): domain Bacteria; phylum Bacteroidota; class Ignavibacteria; order Ignavibacteriales; family Ignavibacteriaceae; genus XYD12-FULL-36-8. Next base: position 11,862 of record DAIMIJ010000008.1, read on the forward strand.
TCTTTTTGGTATTTTTATCGAAGGCAACAATTGAAGGTTCATTTAGAACTATACCTTTACCCCTCACGTAAATTAAGGTATTTGCAGTGCCTAAATCTATTGCCAGATCAGTTGAAAAAAAGTCAAATAAACCCATTGTTCCTCTTAATGTTTAAAATGTCTGATTCCGGTAAATACCATTGAAATTTTATTTTGATTAGCTGCTTGAATTACTTCGCTGTCGCGAACCGAACCGCCCGGCTGAATTACCGAAGTTGCACCACAATTAATAATTTCCAATAATCCATCGGCAAAAGGAAAAAATGCATCAGATGCAGCAACTGAACCTTTAAGATCTAATCCTTGCTGACGCGCCTTTTGAGCAGCTATTCTTGATGAATCTAATCGTGACATCTGACCGGCACCAATACCTAATGTTGACTTATTCTTAGCAAATATGATTGCATTTGATTTGGTATGTTTCGCAACGCTCCATGCAAATAGTAAATCATCTAACTGGCTTTGATCAGGCTTAGTGTTGGTAACAAAATTCATTTTATCTTTTTCAAGTGTAACTCTATCAGCGTCTTGTACTAAAATACCGCCAGGAATATTTCTATGGGAAATTTTTTCATGCAAGATGGACTTTTTTTGCCTTACCAATCGTCTATCTCTCTTTTTAGTTAAGATTTTGATTGATTCTGGCGTAAAGTCAGTTGCACAAACGATTTCAAGAAATATCTCATTCAATTTCTCTGCCAAATCTACATCTATTCTACCATTTATAGCAACTATCCCTCCAAAAGCCGAAACCGGGTCACACTTAAGCGCATGAGTGTAAGAATCAAGCGAATTTTGCAAAGCAGAGGCGCCGGCAGGATTCATGTGTTTGATAATTGTGCAAGAGTTTGTACCCAAATCCTCAACCAATTGAACCGCCGCTACTAAATCCAAAATATTATTGTGGGAAATTTCCTTACCATGAAAGATTTCAAAATAGTCTTCAAAATTTCCATAAATGGCTGCATTCTGGTGGGGATTTTCACCATAACGCAATTTTTTTTGTAGCGGAAAGTTTAACCGGAAATACTTGGGAGATACATCTAATTTTTTCTCAAGATAATTTGCTATGTATGTATCATAATACGATGTATGCGAAAATGCCTCAACCGCAAGCCTTTTCCTTGTTGATAGTTGAATGTCTCCATTATTTAATTCTTCTATAAATGAATCGTACTGACTTGGATTGGTGAGAATTGAAACAGACTCAAAATTTTTTGCTGAAGCCCTGATCAAACTCGGTCCACCTATGTCAATATTCTCAATTGCTGTTTCCAATTTTGAACTAGGATTTTCCGCTACTTTTACAAATGGATATAAATTAACACAAACAATGTCTATAGGTTCAATGGAGTTTTGGAAAGCTTCAATCTTATCTTGTTCATTTTCCCTTCTGAATAAAATTCCTCCAAATATTTTGGGATGAAGAGTTTTTACTCTACCATCAAATATCTCCGGAAAATTTGTAATTGAACTTATCTCAATAACTTTCAAGCCAGAATCAGAAATAACTTTTGCTGTTTTTCCTGTAGCAATAATTTCATAATCATGCTTTGATAATGCCAGGGCTAAGCTGACGATGTTCGTTTTATCAGATACACTAATCAGGGCAAATTTTTTCAAAGATAATCCAATCAGGCGTGAAAATATTTTTAATCCGTTAACTAAAGGACAATAACTCTTTTATCGACAATGCTGACTTTTCCAAGAGCGATTTTCTTCACAACGTATGGTAAAAGTTCATGTTCAATTTTAATTACTCTCTCAGCAATTTCTTCAGGTGATTTAACATCCGAAATATCAACACATCGTTGAACAATAATGTTTCCGGTATCGTATGTATAATCAACAAAATGAACTGTTGCACCGGAAACTTTTGCTGATGATTCAAACACAGCTTTATGCACATTTGGACCATACATTCCTCTTCCCCCAAAGGAAGGAAGCAAAGCTGGATGAATATTTATAATCTTATTATGAAAAGCATTAACTAATTCGTTAGGCAGTAATTTCAAAAATCCGGCAAGAACAATCAAATCAATCCTCAAATCCAAAAGTAAAATAATCAGCTCTTGATATTTAAGACAGCCTGTCTTATCTCCAATGGAGTAAGTCGGAATAGAAAAGCTTTTGGCAATTTGAAATGCAGGACAGGAAATTTTGTCGCTTATCACAGCTTTTACTTCAACTAACTCTTTTAATTCTTCTGAAGTCACAATAGCTTTTAGATTAGATCCTCGACCCGAAACAAAAACTGCTATATTCAAAATAAAAATTGCTTAAAAAGTGCACGAAATTAAGTAAATGGTGAAATTTTGTCAATTAAA
>DAIMIJ010000008.1:14327-19829 GCA_036722835.1 Ignavibacteriaceae bacterium
GCAAAAGGTGCTATCCATTTTTCATCAGACGGATTTATTTCCATTGCAGATAACGCACTGCTTAGTGATTCATCTAATTTACCGAGCATAAATGACGCTTCGCTTAGGTTAAGCAGAGCTTCGGCTTTCAGCCAATCGCTTCTAAAATTTGGCAAAATATTTTTTAATGAATCGTACGCATTTTGATATTTTCCCGTTTCTATCATATTTACGAAACGTATCAGCTCAATTTCATTGACTGATAATGTTCTGCGTGAGTATATCTCTCCTTTTCTCTTTGCAAATTGATCATCTTCCAAATCCATATTACCGTTTCCACAAGCATTAAAATATTTTTCAGCATTTTTCCTGTCATGGGTTAATTCGTAGGATAACGCTAACCTGTAATGGGCTATCCCATTGTAATCATTAGTTGGAGTTGATTTAAGGAAAGAAAGATAATACACTTTTGCTGAATCAAATTGGTTTTTACGAAAGAAAATATCACCCATAAGAAAATTTGAAAATGAAATAATCTGGCTGAATTTCGGGCTATCTAAATGAATAATTTTAGCGAGAACCCTTTCGGCTTCTCGTAAGTTTCGTTCCTTCACTTGAATTACGGCATAAGAATAATTGAATAGAAGATTTTCAGGATATCTTCTGGTTAAATTTTTCAAATAATAAAGCGCCGCTTCATTTTCAAATAAGACCTCTGAAAGAATTTGTGAAAGGTAATATTGTGCTTCTATTTTAGCTAAGCTTCCTTGCGTTGCTGCCTTTTTTATAAAATTAATTCCAATTTGCTTTTCTCCTTTAATACCGGCAAGACTCAATGCCCACTGAAATGCCGAGGGAATTTGACCAACCGCAAAATTATACAGCCCTAAACCTAAATATGAATCTGTGAACTGAGAATCAAGTTCTAATGCAGTATTTAAGTATAACTCAGATTTTTTGCTTGCCCAAACGGCATCTAAATAATTTTCATCGCGTGTAAAGGCAATTGCACGATACATATAGTTACTACCGAGTAAATAATTTAAGTAGGCGCTTTGCGGTTTTTCATCCAACTGAGGTTGTGCGGCTTCTATTGCTTTGTCTGAATATTTGACGAAACTGGTAAAGTCATCTTTATCACGGTTGCCAAGAAAATACCAAAGATAAATTCCAGATAAGAAGTGATAACCATCCGTTTTTTCAGGATGCTCCTTTATCATACCCGAAAAAATTTCTTCGGCCTCATTCCACTTAAAGTTATAACAAAGCTCTAAGCCAGCTTTAATATCTTTGTTGACGCTTTGTGAAATGGCGGCTTCATTAAATAAAGCTAAAAAAATTATTGCTAAGAAAAGATTTAAAATATATTTGTCAAAAATTATTTTGTTCATTATTCATTTAGAATTAAAAGTTAGAAATGTGAAAAGAAAGAAACTCTAAGCATTAGTTTGAGAAGAGTTATTTCCCTCGGAATATTTTAATGCCGCCTTTACAAATTCACGGAATAAAGGATGAGCTTTTGTTGCCCTTGATTTAAGTTCCGGATGAAACTGACAGCCCAAGAACCATGGATGATCCGGAATTTCAATCATTTCGACTAATTCCCTATCCGGTGATAAACCGCTGAAAATCATTCCATGCTCTGAAAGTGTTCTTCTGAATTTATTATTAACTTCATATCTATGGCGATGCCTTTCAGAAATATAATCTGTTTTATATGCTGCATGTGCTTTTGTACCTGACTGAATGATACACGGATAAGCACCAAGACGCATTGTTGCACCCATATTCTTTATGCTTTTTTGCTCTGTCATTAAATCAATAACACTAAATTTCGTTTTCTTAAATTCCGAACTGTGAGCTTTTTTCATTCCGCAAACATTTCTTGCAAACTCTATTACTGCACATTGAAGTCCTAAGCAAATTCCGAAGAAAGGAATATTATTTTCTCTGGCATATTTGATTGCATTTATTTTACCTTCAATTCCTCTTTCGCCGAAACCACCGGGAATTAAAACTCCGCTCACACCTTTTAAAAGTTTTTCAGGTTGTTCTTCCTCAAATGCCTCAGCTCTAATTCGTCGTATCTTTACTTTAGCATTATTTTCAGCACCTGCATGAACAAAAGATTCCATGATACTTTTATAAGCATCAGAGTGTTCAATGTATTTTCCACAGACAGCAATCTCAACTTCATCGGCAGGATTTTTGACTGCCTCAACAAAATTTTCCCAATCTTCAAGCTTTATTTTTTTATCGGTGATATGCAATCTCTCAACAACTATTAGGTCCATCTTTTCTTTAAACAATACCATTGGCACTTCATAAATTGATGAACAATCATAGGCAGAGATAACACATTTAGGTTCAACATTGCAGAACAAAGCGATTTTATCACGAATTTCTTTAGATAATTTTTTCTCAGACCGGCAAATCAGTAAGTCGGGTTGAATTCCAAGCTCAAGCAAATTCTTTACGCTGTGCTGAGTCGGCTTTGTTTTTACTTCTCCCGCGGCGAGGATGAAAGGTACAAGTGTTACATGAATGCTTAAAGTATTTTTTCTTCCGAACTGTAACATAAGCTGCCGCATTGCCTCAATAAAAGGTAAGCTTTCTATATCACCAACTGTTCCGCCAATTTCTGTAATTATTATGTCATACTCGCCAAACTCGCTTAGCTTTGTCATCCTTTGCTTAATTTCATCGGTGATATGCGGAATGACCTGAATGGTCGCACCTAAATAATCTCCGCGTCTTTCTTTGGTTATAACTTCATTGTAAACTTGACCCGTTGTAGTGTTATTTGCTCTTGTCATGTTCACATCAAGAAAGCGTTCATAATGACCGAGATCAAGATCGGTTTCAGCGCCATCATCGGTTACATAGACTTCGCCATGCTGAAAGGGATTCATTGTTCCGGGATCAACATTAATGTAAGGATCAAATTTCTGAATGGTTACTTTAAAGCCGCGTTGTTTGAGTAAAAGTCCGAGAGATGAGGCAGTAATTCCTTTTCCTAATGAGGAAACAACACCGCCAGTTACGAAGATATACTTAACTTTTTTCCGTGAAGTCATTTCTATTTTTTTGTTTTCCAAATATAGATTATGGTGACAGTAAAAACAATTTGCTTTGAAAAAATTAAATTCAAAATTTCTGGATAACGTTGCTGTCTAAAAAAAATATGAAACAGGAAAAATGTTCTTCTAATAATCTTGAATAGCCACATTTTAATAATTGCTGGTTTTAATCCCCATCTTCTTATTTCCTTCTCAATTTGTTTTGTATTAAAAATCACCTCACGCTTAGAAATGATTGCCCGATAGAAGTTAAAAGTGTTTTTATAAATAATGTGATAAGGTTGAAATAGATTATCTTATTTTATGTTACTAAGGTTGTTTGTTAACTGATTAACTAAGCAAGTAAGCATTTTTTGACCTTAGTAAAACAAATGACCATAAGAAAAATAACCTTCTCAGCTTATTACTTTTGAATTCAATAAAAAAATATTTTATACAAATAAAATTTGAACTTTATTTTTGGCAGATATGCTGGACAATTATCATTTACTTACCTAATTTTTCAGCGAAGAAATATCTGTTTGATTTTTTAGATTGGAAATCATTCATCGGTTTTTAATAAATATTAAATTATAATTTATCAATAATAATTAAGGAGCTAATTCATGGGCAGAGGCGATAAAAAAACTAGACGAGGAAAAATAAGCATTGGAGCTTATGGAAAAACTCGTCCAAGGAAAAGTAAAGCAACAAAAATTAAAACCAAGAAGGCAGATTCTACTAAAGTTCCTAATATTGATTCTACTAAAAAAATTAGATAAAGTAATAAATTTTAATTCATTTTACTTTTACTAAACACTTTCGTCAATCATTGTCTAAAATTTAGATGATTGTTCAAGTAACGACATATCAACCAATCATAGGTGGTGGCCATGAAAACAAATATTTTATTTTTAGTTATTGTCTTCACATTGGAAATTACAGCTCACTCCGGCAAGGTGGTTCAAAAATTTGCCACACCATACTCTAATCCATCAGGATTAACATTTGACGGTAAAAATTTATGGCTGGCTGATTACAAAGCTGACAAACTGAGCTGTATTAATCCGTTTGATGGCGAAGTGTTCCGTGAGATTCCTTCCCCAGGTTTTTGGCCAACTGGTTTAGCATGGGATGGGAAATATCTATGGAATGCAGATGAAAAACAGAAAAAGATATTCAAGATTGATCCTAAATCGGGCGAAATTCTTTTTACAATTGATTCACCAAGTGATAATCCTCAAGGTTTAGCGTGGGATGGTAAAACACTTTGGGTAAGCGACTCTAAAACAAAAAAAATAATGATGATTGATCTAAGTGATGGAACTGCAATCAAATCTATTGATGCGCCAGCAAGTTCCGCAGGAGGACTAACTTTTGATGGATCCTATCTTTGGTGTACCGATCGTCTTCAAAATGAAATTTATATGATTGATCCAGATAAAGGTGAAGTTATTGTAATAATTGATTCGCCGGGTCCTTATCCAACCGGATTAGCATGGGATGGCGAGTATTTATGGAATGTTGATTATCAAACAGATCAGATATATAAAATTATTCGCCAGGATTCTGATATTTATAAGTTAGATAATACTAGAAAGGCAAAAGTAACATTCACACATGAGGTTACGCCTTATGGGCAAGGTAAATTGAAAAATCTTGATGTGTATATTGCAATTCCAGAAAATCTTCCTCAACAAAAAATTACAAACATTGAATTCCAGCCAGGTAATTATACAAAGGTAAAAGACAAATGGTCACAGGAATTTGCACATCTTAATTATAAGGATGTTAAAACTGAAACAAAGATTCAATCAATTATGACTGTAAATTGTGAGGTTTCCGATATTGACTATTTTATTTTTCCTGATAAATGCGGCACAGTTGCAGATATACCTGAAGACATTAGAACAAACTATACTTCCAACGAAAGCAAATATCAGTTAGATGATAAATTTATTCAGGATTTATCTAGGAAAGTCGTTGGTGAAGAAAAGAATACTTACTGGATTGCACGAAAAATATTCGATTATGTCCGCAATACGCTTGAATATAAATTAGAGGGCGGATGGAATGTTGCACCCGTTGTCCTACAAAGAGGTACAGGCTCGTGCTCTGAATATACATTCAGCTTTATTGCGCTATGCCGTGCAGCGGGACTGCCCGCAAGATACGTTGGCAGTATTGTTGTCCGCGGTGATGATGCGAGTATAGATGAGGTGTTTCACCGCTGGCCCGAAATATATCTCCCAAATTATGGATGGATTCCTATAGATCCCCAAGGCGGCGATAAACCTTTACCAAGAGACAGAGCAATGAATATCGGTCACCTGCCAAATAGATTTTTAATAACAACACATGGTGGAGGTGATTCCGAATTTATGGGCTGGTATTATAATTCATTTGAGAGTTATCAAACAGATCCCCAGGTTAAAGTGAATATCGAATACTTTGGTGAGTGGGA
>DAIMIJ010000009.1:0-9937 GCA_036722835.1 Ignavibacteriaceae bacterium
TTTGTGAACGATCAATCAACATCCAAGATTATAGAATCAATCAAAAATAAATACTGCAGTTAGCTTGTTCCGATATTTTTTTAATCGAATAAAATCTATATTCTTACACACAAGTTTGCCAAAAAAATTTCATTTCGTTAGATAAAATTGTCAGATAGCGAAGCAACAAAACCCGAACAAAAACCAAAAAGAAGACGAACTCTTCTTCAGAGGATCGTCAATGTATTCTTGTACATTGGATTAGTGTTATTATTTTGTTTCGTTCTTTTTTTTGCAGTAAGCCAAACACAAATATTTAAGAATTGGCTGCGTGATTTTATTGTTGATTTAGCTAATGATAATCTCAACGGCAAAGTATCAATTGAGAAGCTTGAGGGAACCATCTTCACTTCCTTGATTTTAAGGAATACCGTTGTAACAATGGAAAAGGATACTCTTCTTAATGCCGGCGTAATTGAGCTGCGAACTAGTCCGTTAAAAATTTTTCTTAAAACAATTTATGTTAGAAAATTTGAAATTAAAGACACACGGATAGCTTTTGTTGAAGATAGTCTTGGAGAACTTAACATCGCGAAATTATTCCCGCCTTCAAAAGAGGAAGACACTACCGAATCGCATTTTCCATTTAGAATTGAAGTGGCTGATTTCAAACTGACAAATGTTGATTTCTCACTTCAAAAATATAATAAGACAGGAAGCAGCGAGTTTTATCCTTCCTTAAACATGGATGATTTTAGAGCAGATGATATTTTTCTTTCGCTAAAAACATTTGCTGATATTGATAATAACTTCTTCGAAATGAAAATAGAAAACCTTTCGCTAAATCCAAACATTAAAGCGTTTAATCTTAAATCTTTCACAGGTGAATTGGGAGTAAATCCAAAAGGAATTATTGCGAATAACATATTTGTGAATACAGAAAATTCTGACATTACCTTAAATGCAAAAGTAAGTGGTTTGAATATTTTTGATTCAACAATGACGGAAAATCTAAAGTACGCTGTTATGGATATTTCGTTGAACAGCAAAAAATTTAACTTTGATGATATTTCTACGTTTGTTCCTCCAGTAGATATTTTGAAAGGCACAGTTGGAGTTCAGCTTATTGCATCGGGTAACTTGCTTCAGTTGAATGTAAATAAGATTGTGCTCGATTATGAAAAGACCCATCTCGAAACAGAAGCAGTTATTCGCAACATCGACAATATTGATGAGATGACAATTTCGGCGGACTTTAAAAATTCATATATCACTCAATCAGATATTGATATGCTGCTTCCCGAATTTGGTATTCCGACATTTGAAAAATTAGGCGTCGTAAAAATTGATTCACTAACGTTTGATGGGAAACCGTTAAAATTCAAATCCCAAATTCTTTTTTCAGCTAATGATGGAAAAGTTTCTTCCGATGTTAAAATGGATTTGGAAAAACCCATCGCTGAGTACGACATTAATTTCAGCTCCCAAAATTTTGATATATCGCCTATTGCTAATATTTCTTCCAGTTTAAATCTTAGAGGAAATTTTGTTGGTAGAGGATTTTCACCGAAGGAAATGAATGCAAATATTTTGTTGGTAGCAGATGGTTCAACTGTTGAAGGGATTTCGCTGGATTCACTGTCTCTTACAGCAGAAGTAAAAGAAGGATTGATCGATTTCAGTTCGCTGACAGAAGTAAATTCTGCTGCTGCAGCAATTGACGGTACTTTAGATTTGCTGCAGGAAAATTTAGGCTACAAAGCAAACGGAACAGTTCGTAACCTTGATATTGGAAAAATTATGCAAGACACATCAACTGTTACCGATTTGAATTTCGATTTTAGAACTGAGGGAGAAAATTTTGATATTGATAAGATGAACATGTTTCTGACTTTTGATCTTTCACCATCGATGATAAATGGAATTGAAATAGACAGTACACGAACCATTACAGATATTTTTACTGATGATAACGATCAGAGAGTGATCAACTTTATTTCGGATATTGCCGATGTTACTCTTAAAGGTCAGTTCTCGCTGCCAGATGCGATTTCAGTTATAAGTAGCGAAACTGGTTTACTGACGAATGCTTTCATGAAAAAAATTGCAGAAGTATTACCATCAACTAAATTGGATCAATACTTAGTTGAACAGGATAAAACGATGAAGGTTAGTTCTTTCAGAAATTCTAAAAGGGATGAAAGAGTTTCAATCATTTATTTAGTTGATCTGAAGGACTTTGGAATTATCACTCCCTTCCTTGAAGATAAAAGATTAGAAATTGATGGTGATCTTTCCGGTATCATGATTTACAATGACGACAGCATTTCTGTGACATTAAACTCCAATTTGAATTATGTTAAGTACTGGGGAAAGACGGATGCCTATTTTCTCTCGAAGATGAATTTGGAGTTAGATTTTGCAAACAGCTTTTTGGCAGGATCAACTGAAGATGTTGATCTTAACTTTAATGTTAAAATAAGCCGTATTTTTGCCGGTACAGATTTGAATAATGTTTTTCTTGATCTGAAGATGAGCGATAATATTGCCAACATAAATTTTGCATCAAAGCTGGAGGACTATGCATCTGCTAAGCTTACATGCTTAGCTGATTTAAGAAGTTCAACTATCAATCTTGATATAGATACCCTCAATCTCGTTTACAAAGGATTTGATATAAAGAACAAAGAAAAGCTCAACCTATTATTTGCTGAAAATAGAATTGACTTCAATAAGTTTCGATTATTTCATTCAAATGGTGAAATTTCAGCTAATGGATTTCTTGCTGCAAATGAAAATCAGAATTTGAATTTGAAAATCAGTAATCTCCAGGGAAAAGATATTTTCCAAAGTTTTACTGCCCGAAATGGATTAAGTTTTTTAGACATAAATCTAAATCTCGATGCGGTAATTACGGGCAACTATGCAAGTCCTGTAATGACAATATCATTAAATGGTGATAGTCTGAAGTACAAAGAAAAAAATTTCGGCAGTCTGGTGAGTAATTTTAACTATGCGAATAAAAATTTCTCATCGGATATAAAATATTTCGATTCATACAGCGGATCTTCTGTGCCGGCATTAAAATTAATTGGAGACATTCCGATAAATCTTTCCTTCAGTGATTCTGGAAAAAGAATAATAGATAATGAAGAAATAGTTATTAATCTTACATCAAACAATCTCGATCTCACCCCGTTTGGAGAATTATTTCCCGGTGTAAGTAAATTTAAAGGAAAGTTTAACTGCAATCTTCACGTTAGTGGTACAATTCAAGAACCAAATCCAGACGGTTACTTTACACTCGATAATGCATCCTTCTTGCTAAAGTATAATAATCTTGAGTATTACGGTGGGTTAAAGTTGAGAGTTACTAAAGATTATTTATCAGTTGACAGTCTTCTTCTTGCCAACTCGACAGGCACAAAATCCGGTGGAAGAATTACTGGAGGAGGAACTGCTGAACTTGAGAATCTAAACATAACGGCTTCTCAATTTGTGTTGAATGGGAAGCTTAAAGTATTGGGGGATGAAACGAAATATGTCAGCCCGAACTTATATGGTGACTTAGTCATTTCGACTAACGGAAATGTTGAATTGAAGGTTGATAAGAACGGAGCAAAGTTAAAAGCCCCAATTAATGTTGAAGTTGCAAAACTAACCTATTCTCAGGCACAAGGTTCTTACACAAGCACGTCAGAAAATTTTATTTATAAGTTTATTAATGATACGATTACAATTGAATCAAAGGAAATGGATTTTGAAAAGCTCATTAACTTATCCAAACTGAGCTCTTTAGAAGAACAGCAGCAAACTTCAAAACCAAGTAAATTTGATTACAGCATAGATGTCAAAGTTGAAGATGAAGCTACTCTCACATTTATACTTTCAAAGGAATTTAATCAAAACTTAGTAGCAGTTTTGCGCGGAAATTTTCAGTATGAGAGTATTGGCGGTAAACCAGTTGCACAAGGCGAACTTCAACTTCTCGAAGGTTCTACATTAGAGTTTATAAAAACTTTTAGCGCTGAAGGAAAAATCAGATTTGAAAGTGAATTAAGTAACCCTTATTTAGATATAACTGCGACTTACAAAAATTACTATTATCCAGAGGCGGGTTCCTTAAACGGCGAGGGAGATCAATCCGGCAGCGATGAAGTCGAAGTTGCAATAAAAATGAAGATTAAAGGTGCTCTAAAAGAATTGGATAAGAATCTTGCTCAGCAGTCTGAAAAGCTTGCAGTGTATATCGGTACAAAAAATATTGAGAATAACATACCTGATCAAACCAAAGATGCTTCCGATGCCGTGATGTTTATGATTCTTAATAAGTTTAATGATAATGTAAGTCAGCAAGAAAGAAATATAATCGATTCATATGCTGCTTCTTTTGCAGGTTCTATAGTGGGGGGATTTCTTAATCGTCAGCTTGGTGATTATGTAAAAAGCATAGACATAAGACAAACGGGTACAGATACAAAATTTATTTTAGCAGGGAGAGCAGGTAAATTCCGTTACTCAATTGGGGGTTCTACAGCAGTATTTCAAGATCTTGGACTTGCAAATGTAAAAATTGAATATCCGATTACACGGAATTTCTTTATGCGGCTTGAACGAAAAGAATCTTTGAGCGAAACTCAGTATCTAAATGAAATGATTAATGAACTTGGACTTAAATATCGGTTTGAATTCTAATGAAAAAGAAAATCATATCATTCTTTAAAAAGAATTCTAACACATCATTCAAAAGCAAAGATATAGCTAAACGGCTAAAGCTTGCTTCAGATGATGAAATAGTTTCTCTGAAACATTTTTTGCATCAGCTCTATGAAGAAAAATTCCTAACCAGAAATGGTAAGAGATATAAGATGAATCAAAATGCTTCTTCGGGTAAAATAACCGGCGAACTGCAGATTAGTCCTGGAGGATTTGGGTTTGTAGTTCCAAATAACAAAAAACTCGGGGACATTTTCATTGCATCCCGAAATCTCTCAACAGCATTCAGCGGTGATACAGTTGAAGTAGCGCTGTTTGCAAAACGTAAAGGAAAAAATATTGAAGGACAAATTGTTAATGTTATTTCACGAAAAAGAACAAACATTGTCGGAACACTTAGAAAGTCACAAGTTACCTATTTTGTAAAACCCGATGAACCGGAAATTCACCGCGATATTTACGTTGATAAGGAAAATCTAAAAGGAGCCAAAGAAGGCGATAAGGTAATCGTGGGTAATTTATTTTGGGATACTTCGCTTCTTAATCCTGAAGGCGAAATAATTGAGGTAATTGGAAAAGCCGGCACAAAAGATGCGGAAATATCCTCAATTGCATATGAATTCCATTTGCCATTTAAATTTTCTTCAAAAGCATTAAAAGAAGCTGAAAGAATTAGTGAAAATTTCTCAGCAGATGATTTGAAAGATAGAGGCGATTTTAGAAAACATAATGTTTTCACAATCGATCCTGCAGATGCAAAGGATTTTGACGATGCGCTTTCAATTGAAATTCTTGAGAATGAAAATTATTCAATTGGAATTCACATTGCAGATGTTTCACACTATGTTTCAATTGGTTCAGCTTTAGATAGAGAAGCATTAGAACGCGGTAATAGCGTTTACCTGGTTGGCGGTGTTATTCCGATGCTTCCCGAAAAATTATCTAACAATATTTGCTCGTTAGTTCCCAATAAAGATAGAATGACCTACTCCGTAATCGTTGAAATGACAAAACGCGGCAAAGTTGAGAATTATCAAATCAAAAAAACAATCATTAACAGTAAGCGAAGATTTACTTATGATGAAGTTCAAGAGATAATAGAAGACAGTAAAGGCGATTTTGAAAAGGAAGTATTGCTTCTTAATGAAATTGCTCAAAATTTAAGAAAAAAAAGATTTCGTGAAGGTGGAATTGAGTTTTCCACACCTGAAATTCGTTTTAACCTTGATGAGCATAACAAACCGATTGCTATTTATCGCAAGGATGCTAAGGAAAGCAACATGCTAGTTGAGGAGTTTATGCTTCTTGCAAATAAAATATGCGCAGCGCACATTTCAGCATTTAAGAACGAATTAAGTAAACCATTTGTTTATAGGGTGCATGATTACCCGGATGCTGAAAAGATTATTGAGTTTTCGAGGTTTGTAAAATCGCTTGGTTTTTCTTTTGATCCGGGCTTGTCTAAAAACACGAAACAATTTCATTCTCTCATGCTTCAAATCAAAGGAAGGGAAGAAGAAGCGCTTATTAACGAGCTGGCAATTAGATCTATGGCAAAGGCAGTTTATTCGACTAAAAATATTGGGCACTATGGTCTTGGCTTTAAGCAGTACACTCATTTTACTTCGCCGATTCGACGGTATTCGGATTTGATAGTGCATCGAATGTTATTTCATTATTTAGAAGGAAATAACAAAAGCATTTATTCACCTCTGAAGCTGGAGGAAATTTCAAATCATATTTCTGCAACCGAAAGAAGCGCAATTGAAGCTGAAAGATTATCTATTAAAATTAAGCAGATTGAGTACCTCGAAAATCATATAGGCGAATCTTTCCATGCGGTAATTTCTGGAGTGACTCATTTCGGATTATTTGTTAAAATATTGGATATATTGGCAGAAGGACTGATTAGGGTCAGAGATTTGGAGGGAGATTTTTATGTTTACGATGAGAAAAAATATTCTTTAATTGGTAGGAGAACTAAAAAACAGTATCGGCTTGGCGATAAAGTTTGGGTTAAGCTCGTTCGCGTCGATCAAGAAAAATCCGAATTAGATTTTATTATTACTGAACAATAGAAGAAAATTGCTATGAGACAAATCACAATTAAAATTATTTGGTTTTTATTTTTCTTTCCCGTAATCATATTTGGGCAGTTCGGAAAGAACAAGGTGCAGTATAAAGATTATGACTGGTATTATATTCAAACAGAGCATTTTGATATTTACTTTAGTCAAAATGGTGAAATGCTTGCAGAGTTCACTTCAAAAGCTGCAGAGAATGCTCTGGCTTCAATTCAACGAAGCTTTAACTATAAGATTAATAACCGCATTACACTAATTATTTATAATTCTCAAAACGATTTCCAGGAAACAAATGTTATTGATCAATATCTGAGTGAAGGCATTGAAGGTTTTACTGAACTGTTTAAGAATCGTGTGGTAGTTCAATTTATGGGTTCGTACAAAAAATTTAGACATCTCGTCCACCACGAGCTTGTGCATGCTGTTATGAATGATATGTTCTACGGCGGATCAATTCAAAACATAATATCCAACAACATAACAATAAATTTTCCTTCATGGTTTACTGAAGGTATGGCTGAATACCAATCTTTAGGTTGGGACGTTGATACCGATATGTTTATTCGCGATGCAGCAATTAATGAATACTTGCCGGATATTCAAGGGTTAGATGGTTATTTTGCTTACAGAGGCGGTCAATCTGTTTTCTACTACATTGATAGAAAATATGGCAAAGAAAAAATTGGAGAATTGATGAGTAAAATTAGAAACGCGGGAAATGTTGAAGCTGGATTTAAAGAAGCGATTGGACTTAATATCGAGGAACTGAACGAACGTTGGAAAAAAGAAATTAAGAGAATTTATTGGCCTGATATTGCTAAGAGAAAAGATCCCGATGAATTTGCAAAAAGACTAACTGACCATAAAAAGGACGGCGGTTCTTATAACACAAGCCCTGCCATATCACCACAAGGCGATAAAGTTGCTTTTCTTTCCAATAGAGATTTTTATTTTGATCTTTATATCATGAGCGCAATAGATGGTAAGATTATTAAAAAGTTGATTAAGGGAAATCGAACAGCAGATTTTGAAGAGCTGAATATTCTTACCCCAAGCTTAACTTGGTCTCCTGATGGAAAGGAAATAGCGCTCGGTGCTAAAAGCGGCGGTTACGATGTAGTATATATAATTGAAGTTGAATCGGAAGATCGGGAAACAATTCCGCTTTCACTTGAAGGAGTTAAAAGCGTTACCTGGTCTCCTGATGGAAAAAGCTTGGCTTTCATTGGTCATACTGCTGTTCAATCTGATCTGTACCTTTATAATATAGAAACTCAGCATCTTGATAACTTAACAGATGATCTCTTTAGCGATAGTGATCCCGCATGGTCTTTTGATGGCAGTAAAATATTTTTCTCTTCAGACCGGATTGATAAGCTTTCTAAAGAAGTTTTACCCGACAGCTTTAAGATCTACAAGCACAATTACAATCAGTTGGATATTTATTCCTTCGAGTTGAGCAATAAAAAAATTGAAAGAATTACCTCACTGCCATTTAGTGATGAAGTATCACCAATTGCAAGTTCTGATGGAAAACATTTGTTATTTATTTCAGATATGAACGGGATAAATAATATCTACAAGAAAAACTTAACAGATAAAAGTTCTGTTGATGAAAAAGAAGAAAATCAAGAAAATCTTGAACCTGTTACAAATTCGCTAAATGGTTTGTATCAATTATCAGCTTCAAAAGATGGCAAGAAATTATCTTTTACATCATTGTACCAGTCTGCTTTCAATATCTTTTTAATGAATAATCCTTTTGAGTCAGTATTGGATGAGAAAAAGCTTGAGCCAACCTTATACATTTCGAGCTTAATGAAAAAAGAAAATGGCGAAGAGTTCATCGAACGCGATAGCTCGGTAGCATTAAAAAATTCATTAAATGATTCTCTTCAGATTTACGTCGGAAATATTGTTGACACCTCTAAAGTATATGGCGATTCGGTGCAAATTGATTTTAGCAATTATGTGTTTGGCTCCGATTTTAATCTGGCTAAAGATACAAACAGTGTTGATAATTCAAAGTTCAGTCTTGCAAACAATTTAGATAAGCAGGGCAACTATAAGGTAAATAAATATAAAATTACTTTTTCTCCCGATATCGTTTATGCAAATGCCGGTTATAGTTCACTATATGGTTTGCAGGGAACAACCGTAATTTCTTTCAGCGATGTTTTGGGAAATCATCGTTTGATAGGTGTTACAAGTCTTCAAATTGATTTGAAAAACAGCGATTACGGATTAGCATACTATTATCTTCCTGAAAGAATTGATTACGGGATTGAAGCTTTTCATACTGCAAGGTTTGTCTATTTGACAAGAGGATTTAATTCTAATCTTGTCAGGTTCAGAAATTTCGGAGCAGTAGGATCTTTAAACTATCCTTTAAATCGTTTTAAAAGAATTGATGCAGGCTTAAGCTGGCTCAATATTTCGCAAGAAAATTTAGATAACCCCAATGAAACAACGGATAAAGTTTCCTACATAATTCCATCTTTAGGATTTGTACATGATAATGTTTTGTGGGGATATACTTCGCCAATTGATGGTTCACGTTATCGCTTTGACATTTACGGCAACCCGGGTTTATCAAATAAAAAACTGAGCTTCTATTCAGTTCTCGGTGATTACAGAAGATATTATAGATTTTGGACTGATTACTCGTTTGCATTACGGTATTCGGGTGGATATTCAGGTGGAAATAATCCCCAGAGATTCTTTATTGGAGGAATTGAAAACTGGATAAACCGATCATTTGCAACTACGGATATTCCTTTGGAATCAGCTTCTGATTTTGCATTCCTAACCGCTGCATTACCGCTGAGAGGTTTTGATTATGCAGAAAAGATTGGTACAAGATATTCATTGGTAAATATGGAATTCAGATTTCCTTTGATAAGGTATTTGGTTACCGGGGCGCTGCCAATTCTCTTCAGGAATATTTTAGGAGTAGTATTTTTAGATGCCGGAACTGCATGGACAAAAGATAAAGACTTAAAATTATTTGAGAGAAATAAAAACGGAAATGTCGTTACCAAGGATTTATTGATGGGAACCGGTGTTGGAGCAAGAGTATTCTTCCTATATTTTCTAATGCGGTTTGATGTTGCTTGGGCTTACAATGTTGATGGATTCACAAAGCCAAAATTTTATTT
>DAIMIJ010000009.1:10037-19211 GCA_036722835.1 Ignavibacteriaceae bacterium
TTGAACCTTTGCTTGGAGATTTAGCATTTTTATAATCTGTCTGATAAAAACCGCTTCCTTTAAAAATTGTGCCGGCACCTGCGCCGATTAATCTCTTTACTTTACCTTCACATTTCGGGCATTTTTTAATCGGTTCATCCTTCATCTTCTGAAACATTTCGAAGTGGTGACCACACGCTAAACACTTGTACTCATAAGTTGGCATGATTTATTCCTAAAAATTTAGTGCTTAACTTAATGAAAAAAAGGAAATAATTCTATAAATTGATTTAGTGAAAATTTCATTACTCAATAAAATCACCCAAAGAAATCCTCAATGAATAATTTAGCTAGATTAAAGAAAATATTTTTTGTACTCATTCCGTTTTTAAGCATTGGCTGTCTTAATTATATTCAGGATGTGTACCTGTATGCCGATGGATCCGGTGTGATGAAAATAAGTTTTTGGATGAAATCACTTGGGAATGATAATTCTGTTATTGTGGAGAAAATCGGGCTGTTTAATTCAGATTCATTGCGAAGTGCATTTCAATCTCCTTATAATACTATCGAAGATATAGAAGTTTATACAGATTCAACCGACAGCACAATGCACGCAATAATTGAGCTAACTTTTCCGAGCATTGATTCTTTAAACAACCATCAATCGTTTAAAGAATACAAATTTTCACTTAAGGATGGAGCAGCCGGTCAAAAAGTTTTTTCTCAATTCATTCCACCAATTGCTACTGGGTTTGGAGTTAATAGAAGCGATTTTAGCATTCAGTACAAATATACATTTGGCGGAGAAATAATTACTCATAATGCACAGGATAATGAGGGTCAGACTCTTATTTGGAATTATACTTTGGCAGATATTGGAAGTGGAAAAACTATTTTGGTGACCTTCAAACCGTTCAAGCTTAAGCAAACTCCTTATTGGATTTACATTCTGTCCGGAATAGTTCTTCTTGTTGTGATTATCTTTCTATTTAGAAAAAAGAAAGATTAAGTTTTAACGTTTTTTCATATATAACTTTCGGTTAATTTATTGACATACCAGGTCGTTTTGTATATATTTGTGCCTCTTTTCTGTAATAATAAATCAAATAACTAAAAAATGGCAACTGAAAACTTTAAAATTTTTTCAGGTAGTTCGAATCTTCCACTGGCTGAAAAAATAGCACATAAGTTAAATATGCCATTGGGTTTAGTCGAGTTAAAGCGATTTAGCGACGGTGAAATTTGGGTTAAGTATCTTGAAAATATACGTGGTTCGGATATTTTCATAGTGCAATCAACTAATCCTCCGGCAGAAAACCTGCTTGAGCTATTGATTATGGTTGATGCAGCAAAAAGAGCTTCCGCTAATAGAATTACTGCTGTGATACCTTATTTTGGTTATTCTAGGCAGGATAGAAAAGATCAGCCAAGAGTTTCTATAACGGCAAAGCTGGTTGCGAATTTAATAACCATTGCCGGTGCGGATCGTGTAATCACAATGGATCTACACGCTGCTCAAATTCAAGGTTTTTTTGATATTCCTTTTGACCACCTTTATGGCTCATCCATTTTCAGCGGTCTATTTAATGATATCAAAGATAATTTAGTTGTCGTTTCACCCGATGTTGGCGGAATAAAGATTGCAAGATCATATGCTAAGCGGCTGAATGCAAGTTTAGTAGTTATTGATAAGAGAAGACCTAAACAAAATCTTGCAGAAGTTGTTCACATAATCGGAAGTGTTAAGGATAAAGATGTACTTATAGTCGATGACTTGATTGATACGGCAGGTACTTTTGTTGGGGCAATTGATGCTCTGAAAAAAGAAGGTTCACTAAATATTTATGGAGCGGTTACACATCCTCTGTTTTCAGGTCCGGCAATAGAAAGAATTCGTAATTCACAAATAACAAATTTGTTGGTTTCAGATACAATAAATTTTAAGCATAGTGATAATCTGGAAAAAATTTCGGTGGTTTCGGTTGCTGAAATTTTTGCAGAAGCAATAGTTAGAACTCATGATAATGAGTCGATTAGTTCATTGTTTGATATAGATAAAGGATAAATTTTAATATTGGAGCAATAATGGAAAAACAAGCACTTAAAGCAAATATCAGAACCGTAATAAGCAAATCTTCTAGAAGCAGTTTACGTAAAAGCGGAAAAGTTCCGGGAATTTTTTATTCGCGTATGAATAAACCAATACCAATTGAAGTTTCTGAAAAAGCAATCAAACCATTCGTATTTACAGCTAAGACTCATCTCATTTCACTTGAGGTTGAAAATGATAAAAGCTATGAATGTGTAATTAAAGATGTTCAATTTGATCCTGTAACCGAATCAGTTGTTCATTTTGATTTACTTGGCTTAATTGAAGGTGAGAAATTCCAGTTAGAGGTACCAATTCAATATCTTGGAACCGCAATTGGTATTAAAGAAGGCGGCATTGTTCAACAGGTTTTACACAAATTAGAAATTGAATGTTATCCAAAAGACATTCCTCAATTTCTTACCATTGATATTACTAATCTTAAATTAGGTGAGTCAATTCATCCAACCGATCTTTCTTTTGAGAATATTACATTACTCACTCCTCCCGGAACCGTTGTTGTAGCAGTTGTACATCCGAAGATTGAGAAGGAACCTGAAGTCGCTGAAGTTGCAGCAGAAGTACCTGCAGAACCTGAAGTTATTGGTAAGGGCAAAGCAACCGAAGAAGAGGAAGAAAAAGAATAGTATTATTACGTGCGATTGATTTTGGGCATTGGTAATCCGGGTAAACGTTATCAACACAATAGACACAATGTTGGCTTCATGTTCCTAGACTATTTGGCGAATAAATACTCTATTTCATTCATTCCCTCCAGAAATGATTATTACTTTGCTGAACATAAAATCGGGGAAAATTATTTCAGCTTAGTCAAACCATCTAACTATGTTAATAATAGCGGATTTTCTGCAATGCAGGCTATTTCAAATTATAATGCTTCCATTGATGATCTTCTTGTTGTTCATGATGATGTCTATTTGGAAACAGGAACTTTTCGTTTAAAATTATCAGGTGGAGATGGTGGTCACAAAGGTATAAATTCTATTATTTATAATCTCTCTTCTGAAGATGTTGTGCGAATCCGAATTGGAGTTGGCGGTAAAGATTTCTCACAAGACAATATAGCAGAATATGTGCTTTCCGATTTCAACAATGAAGATGAGAAGTTATTAAATGAAGCATTTGAAAATTGCTCATTGTTAGCTGAAGCTTTCATCTGCGGTGGTAAAAAACAATTATTAGATGTAAACAGTAAATTAGTTAAGCCAAATAATAATTCTGAAAATTAATTTTTAAATGCAATATTGGAGAGAAATATGGACCTAAGTTTTCAAATTATTCCTTTCTTTGGGATTCTTGCACTCCTTTATACCT
The DNA here is from genome assembly GCA_036722835.1 of Ignavibacteriaceae bacterium. Taxonomy (GTDB): domain Bacteria; phylum Bacteroidota; class Ignavibacteria; order Ignavibacteriales; family Ignavibacteriaceae; genus XYD12-FULL-36-8. Next base: position 13,444 of record DAIMIJ010000009.1, read on the forward strand.
TCTGGAAAACTTCCTGGATAAAAAAGCAGGATCCTGGTACAGAAAAAATGCAAAAAATATCTCAGCATATTGCAGAAGGAGCGATGGCGTTTTTAAAAGCAGAATACAGAGTTCTTGCTGTGTTTATTTTGTTCGTTGCTTTGCTGCTTGCTTACAGTGGTTTAACTGCCGACGATTCATCTCCCTTAGTTGGAGTTTCGTTTGTTGTTGGTGCCTTCTGTTCTGCTTTGGCTGGTTTTATTGGAATGAGCGTGGCAACTAAAGCTAACGTACGTACGACAAATGCTGCAAGAACAGGTCTTGACAAAGCTCTGAAAATTGCTTTTACCGGCGGATCAGTTATGGGAATGGGTGTTGTTGGATTAGGTGTTTTAGGACTTGGAACTTTGTTTCTAATTTATGGTTCTCTCTTTGGTTTGGATTCTCAAGAAGGATTAAATAAGGTTATAGTTGTTATTACTGGATTTTCTTTTGGAGCTTCATCTATTGCTTTGTTTGCGAGAGTAGGCGGTGGAATTTATACCAAAGCTGCAGATGTTGGCGCAGATCTCGTTGGTAAAGTTGAGGCTGGAATTCCTGAAGATCATCCGCTTAATCCTGCGACTATTGCAGATAATGTTGGTGATAATGTTGGCGATGTTGCCGGTATGGGCGCGGATCTTTTCGAATCTTATGTTGGTTCAATCGTAGGAACAATGGTTCTTGGCGCTTCCTTTTTCATGATTCCTGTCTTTCAAGAAACTACAACCGGGCTTGGCGCAGTTCTTCTTCCATTAATGATCGCTGGAGTTGGTATAATAATGTCCATCGTCGGTACTTTCTTCGTTCGAGTAAAAGAAGGAGGCGATCCTCAAAAAGCATTAAACTTTGGAAATATTGTTTCTGGCATCCTAATGATTATCGCCTCATGGTTTTTAATAAAATGGCTGCTTCCTGAATCATGGCTTTTTAAGGATCCTCTTTATGAATTTAGTGGAGAAGGAAATTATTATAGCTCCACTAATATTTTCTTTGCTACTGTTATTGGAATATTATCTGGTTCTTTAATCGGAATGATTACAGAATATTTTACCGGAAGCGGTAAAGCCCCGGTATTAAGCATCGTTCGTCAATCCTTAACAGGCGCAGCTACAAATATTATCGCGGGTTTAAGTGTAGGAATGTTGTCAACAGCATTACCAGTCCTTGTTTTAGCTATCGCAATTATTTTATCTTTTTATTTTGGTGGTTTATACGGGATTGCAATTGCAGCAGTTGGAATGTTGTCAATTTTAGGAATACAATTAGCGGTGGATGCCTATGGACCCATTTCAGATAATGCCGGCGGCATCGCAGAAATGTCGGAGTTACCAAAAGAAGTCCGGTCGAGGACGGATAAATTAGATGCAGTTGGAAATACAACAGCAGCTATAGGAAAAGGATTTGCAATTGGTTCAGCAGCACTAACCGCACTTGCATTATTTGGAGCATTTATGGTTTCAGCAAATTTGAAATCAATAGATATTTCAAAAGCGTTGGTAATGGCGGGTTTGTTAATAGGTTCAATGATTCCATTTTTATTTTCGGCTTTAGCTATGCGAGCTGTTGGTCGGGCAGCAATGTCAATGATTGAAGAAGTTAGAAGGCAGTTTAATTCTATACCTGCACTTAAATCTGCACTTGAGATGATGCGGAAAAATCAAGGTAAAGAGTTAAAAGATTGGAATTCCGAGGATCAAAAGATTTTTCATGAGGCAGACGGGAAAGCTGAGTATGGAAAATGTGTTGAAATTTCAACTAAAGCTGCTATTAGACAGATGGTTGTTCCCGGACTAATGGCAGTAGTTGTTCCTGTAGTAACTGGATTTGTTGGAGGAAAAGAGATGCTGGGTGGTCTAATCGCTGGAGTTACTGTCACGGGTGTTCTCATGGCTATTTTCCAGGCAAATGCCGGAGGTGCCTGGGATAATGCGAAAAAAATGTTTGAAGAGGGAATTGAAATAAATGGTCAAAAGTATTACAAAGGATCAGATGCTCACAAAGCTGCTGTTGTAGGCGATACAGTTGGAGATCCTTTTAAGGATACCTCAGGTCCATCATTGAATATTCTTTTGAAATTAATGGCAGTCGTTTCACTTGTAATTGCACCTTTAATTAAATAAATTTGAACGCTTTTAATTTAATATGTTTAACCCTGCTCTCTTTTATGAGGGCTATATTATCCGAAGGGAAGTAGAATGAGACAACAAACTTACGAGAGTGCTGTTTTAATTAACGCATCTCTTGATGATCCTCAGATTGAGGACGTAATATCAAAAATTAAAGAAACAATTACTGCTAACGGTGGTGAGATCAGGGAAATTGAGAATTGGGGAAGGAAAAGATTAGCTTACACAGTTAACAAAAGCAAAATCGGATATTATGCTATCTTCAGATTCGATGCCCCTACCACAATTATTTCAAGGTTAGAAAGATTCTACACACTTGATGATCATATTCTTAGGTTTATAAATATTAAGCTTGATGCTGTTGCACTAGAACAAATTGAAAAAAATAAAGTCGCACCAATTCAACAAATAGAAGCAATAGTAGAAAATATTGAACCACCTATTAAAATTGCTGAACCAGAGAATGAATAATTAATTGTTAACACCAAAATTTGTGATTAAGTATGGAGGAACAAAAAATGGCTGACTTGAGAATGCCCGAAATCAACTACGTAATAGTTGCAGGAAACCTTACTAAAGATCCAATTTTTCGACAGACCACTAACAGCACACCTGTAGCAAATTTTTCAATTGCGTCGAACAGAAAGTACAGAGACAGCTCAAACCAATGGCAGGAAGATGTTTGCTACGTTGGAGTTGTTGCCTGGAATAAATTGGCAGAAAGCTGCCGTGAGAGATTGAGAAAGGGTTCGGCTGTCCTAGTTGATGGTGAATTACAGAGCAGAAGCTGGAAATCTGATGACGGGCATAATAGAAGTATAGTTGAAATTAAAGCACGAAGAATTCAGTTCTTAAACAGAAGATTGAAGGCAGAGGGCGAAAACGGACATGTAGTTGAAGCTGAAGAACCCGCAGTTTTTTCAGAGGATGATAATTCCAATTTTAACAATGATTCCTTCGATAAATTTTTATCAAACGAAGAATCAAATCTTATTAAATAACTTATGGTAGGTGGATGAAAAACGAAATTAGAACAAAAAAAGTTTGCAGGTTCACACAAAATAATATTAAGTACATTGACTTTAAGGATGTAAAACTTTTACAAAAATTCATTTCGGAACAAGGCAAAATTATTCCTAAAAGAATTACAGGAACCTCGTCAAAGTATCAAAGACAATTAAGCTTAGCAATTAAACGTGCAAGGCATATGGCGCTTTTACCATATGTATCTGAAAGCGCGAGATAATTATCCGGAGGATTAAATGAAAGTAATATTAAGAAAAGATCATGAATCTCTTGGGAAGATTGGCGATGTGGTCGAGGTAAAACCTGGGTTTGCCCGCAATTTTTTACTTCCTAGAAAAATTGCCTATACGGCTTTGAACAGTAATTTGAAAGCCCTTGAAGAGGAAAAGAAAGTTCATGCAAAGAAAGAGCAGCAGGAATTAGTTAAATCTGAAAAACTTGCAAGCGAACTGGAGAAAGTTTCAGTTACTGTCCCTGTTCAGGTTGGTGAAGAAGATAAAATTTTTGGTACTGTAACCAATCAAATGATTGCTGATGCTTTAACTGAAAAAGGATATGAAATAGATAAAAGAAAAATTGAAATTGAAGAATCAATAAAATCATTGGGCATTTACGGTGTGAATATTAAACTTCACCCTAAAGTTAGTGCTAAAATTAAAGTTTGGGTTGTTAGAGAATAACTAAAAGAATTTTGGACATAAAAAAAGGAAAGCAACATGCTTTCCTCTTTTATTTTAAACTTGATGTATGCTATCTGGCTCTTATTTTTTTAGAATTGACCAGCTTCGTAATTTCCGAAGTACCATTTTTCGCGATATTTTTTATTGCTTCAGTCGAAAGCTGAAGGGTAACGAACCTATTTAATTCTTGAACCCAGATGCGTTTTTTTTGCAAGTTCGGTAAAAATCTTCTCTTAGTCCGATTATGTGCATGCGATACATTATTACCGTAAGCAGGTTTCTTTCCTGTTAATTGACAAACTCTTGCCATTATTTCTCCAATAAAATTATATTCAAAATTGAGTTATAAATATACCAATTTATTCTAAAAAAAGAATAAATAATTTTGATACTTTCAATAGATTTTTCAATAATCAAATCTAATTTTTATTGAAATTAAGCCCTTTTTTTGTATTTAGTTTTAGGATAATTTTTCACCGAGAGTTTTAAGGCAGAGTCCAACATAATTATAGAGGGAGGCTTAAATATGGAATATTATGAACTTCATCCGGATACTCCACAACTAAGGTACATCAATAAAGCTGTAAAAATATTAAAAGATGGCGGAATAATAATTTATCCGACTGATACCGTATATGGAATCGGTTGTGACATTTTTAATAAGGAAGCGTTGGAAAGAATTTTTACAATCAAGAATGATGGAATTACAAAACTGTTCAGCTTTGTATGCTCAGATTTGAAGGACATTGCTAAATATGCTAAGGTTTCTGACTATGCTTATCGAACAATGAAACATCTTTTACCAGGACCTTACACATTTATTTTACCTGCTGCTAAACAAGTGCCTAAAAAACTTTGGAGCAAAAGAAAAACAGTTGGAATTCGTGTCCCTAAACATGCGGTAGCATTAAAGCTTGTTGCAGAATTAGGAAATCCAATAATCAGTACAAGCACAACAAATCGAAAAGGGACTCTTATTATTGATCCGGTTGAAATAAAAAGCATTTTTGAAAACCAGGTTGATCTTATGCTTTCGCAAGGGGGACTAAGCGGAAAGCCATCAAGTATTGTTGATCTTAGCGGTGAAGCTCCGGAAATTATCAGAGAAGGAGCTGGAGATATTAGTTTTTTTTATAAATAAAATTTTCTCAGGCTTTATTTCTATAAATTTGTGTTGATGAAGCCTGCATAATTGGCGTTAAAATTATTTCGTTTATGTTGACATTTGCAGGACGAGTAGCGCTGAAAAGTACTGCCTCTGCAACATCTTTAGGGGACAAAGGAGTAACACCTTCATAAACTTTATTTGCGCGATTACCATCACCTGAAAATCTTACTTTAGCAAATTCGGTTAATACCATTCCCGGATCAACTGAAGTAACCTTTATATTTTTATCCAGAACATCCACACGAATACTTTGAGTTAAAGCTTTAACTGCAAATTTGGTTGCACAGTAAACATTTCCCATCACATATACTTCATGTCCAGCGGTGGAACCAATATTTATTACATGTCCGCGTTTTCTTTCTACCATTTGCGGAAGGATAGCTCGTGTTACATACAATAACCCTTTCACATTTGTATCAATCATTTCTTCCCAATGAGCGATATCAGCTTCGTGCACTTTACTAAATCCGCGAGCAAGTCCTGCATTGTTAATCAATATATCAATTTGTTTCCATTGTGCCGGTAATGAGCCAATTACTTTTTTGACATCATGTGATTTTCTTACATCGAGCTGTAGAATAAGTACTTTTACTTTGTATTTTTTTAAGAGATTTTTTTTCAGTTCATTTAGTCTTTCAATTCGGCGGGCACATAAAATCAAACTTGCGCCTTTACTTGCGAATGCTTCTGCACAAGCTTTACCGATTCCTGAAGAAGCTCCAGTTATAAAAACTATTTTATTCTTAA
>DAIMIJ010000010.1:0-2920 GCA_036722835.1 Ignavibacteriaceae bacterium
TCTATTCATGGTCCTTTAGGTTTTACTGATATGGATCCTGAGGGAATGCTAATAGAAGGTTTTGAAGAATTAGGAACAATCGCCACCATTTACAATTTTCCTTATTATCCAAGGCACATTGAAAAGTATGGCTTCAAAAAAGATATTGATTGGGTTGAATATGAACTCTACCCGCCAAAAGAAATTCCCGCGAAGGTTGAGAGAATTGCCAATGCAGTCCGCGAAAGATATCATTTGAAGAAGCTGGATATTAAGAAATCAAAACAATTACTTCCCTATGCTCATGAAATATTTAGAGTTTTGAATAGTGCTTATGCGAATATTTATGGTTTTGTGCAGCTAACTGACAAACAAATTGATCTTTATGTGAAGCAGTATTTTGGTTTTATCAAACCGGATTATGTGCCTGTGATCGTGAATGAGAAAAATGAGGTTGTTGCATTTGGAATCACTATGCCATCACTATCAAAAGCTTTTCAAAAATCTAAAGGCAAATTGCTTCCATTCGGTTTTATCCACATACTCAGAGCAATGAAAAAAAATGAACGTGCTGATCTTTACCTAACCGGCGTGCGCCCCGATTACCAAGACAAAGGTGTTAATGCCATGTTGATATATGAAACAAATAAGGTATTCATAAAACATAATATTTTAAGGGTGGAATCCAATCCGGAGATGGAAACAAACGCTAAAGTCCGAGCTCAGTGGCGTTTTTATGAAGAACGTCAGCACAAGAGAAGAAGATGTTACATCAAAGAATTAGCTGCTGTTTGAATTTGAATTAGGTGATTCTTTTCTGCTTAGTTGGCTTGATGAAAATAGTCGGTGCCAGCTCGCGATTTAATGTTTCTTCTAGATAAATAACTTGTTCTAGAAAAAGTCCCGAAGGCGGTGCTGTGAACCTTGCCGGCTCTGTTGATTTAGATTGTAAAAACTGTTTTAAGTCATGCTCAGATAATTTTCCCCTTCCAATCTCAACAAGCACACCTATCATTCTTCGAACCATCTTCCAAAGAAAATGTGAGCCGACGATCCTGACCAAAATTAATTCGCCATTTTCTTTTATCTGCACATCTTTTATTAAAACTTTTGTTGATTTTTCTTCTTGATCTTCGTCAGTAAATGAAACAAAATCATGCATCCCTTTAAATAAATTAGCTGCCGATAGAATTTTATTGAAATTGAGTTTATCCTTTATCCACCACACATAATTCTTACCAAAAGCAGTCCTCCGTGTGGAAATTTGATAGAGATAACTTCGGCTGATTGCATCATGTCTTGCATGAAATTTGGGACTGGTTTTTTCCACTTCAAGAATATTTATATCAGGAGGAAGTTCATCATTAAATTTCATTCTAATAATTTCCGGAGCCAGAACACTTTTTACTTCGAGATGAGCAACTTGACACAATGCGTGAACACCTGCGTCGGTTCTTCCCGAACCTTGAATATCAACTTTTTGGTTCTTAAAAATTTTCTCTGCTACTTCAAGCAATTTTCCTTGAACAGTTCTAACATTTTTCTGAACCTGCCAGCCGCTGTATCGAGTGCCTTCGTATTCTATGTAAAGTTTAAAGCGCATAGCCTCACCCCGGCCCTCTCCAAAGGAGAGGGTAAACTAACACCCTATGATGCCTCTTTTCCATATTAATCTCTTATTACCTGTTTTACTAATTTAGCATTTGAAATATCAAATTCCAGCATAGCATTTATTAAAATTATTTTTTCGTAATACTCTAAATCTCCAAGTAAAATATCCTGCTCAATAATTCTTTTGTCATAAATTAACTTTGCTCTTTTTGTTCCCTTCAAGAGTGGATATTTTGGTGTGTGCCATTCTTTTCCATCGAACATGGTAATGTTGCTAAAAGAAGTGTCTGCAACTCTGCCATTCTTCATGATTAGAATATCTTCGTTCTCTTGGCAATTGTTTTTTATTAATAGCTCATCGAATACTTTTCGATCTAAGTACTTGTAAGAATAATCTATTTCATCACAATAAGCTATTTTCAGATGTTCAATTATTCTTGGCGTGTATTTTCTAAATTCAAAATCTTTAATTGTATCTGAATAAATCACCTTGCACTTATAAACATCTCTTGTTATGTCATTTGGAATTTCCACAAGTTCATCAAGATTCAACTCATTCTTGCTGCCAAATAGTTCAAAGCGCGAACGATTCATCCTTTCGTTATGAAAAGAAACATTGGTCAGTTTCTTGTTGATTACTTTTATCGTTTCAAATAATAGGCACATAAACTTTATCAATCATTTCTTGATATTCCAATTCCGGATTACTCATAAAAGTAATTCCGCCGCCGCTTTTGAAATATATTTTACTGTTAATATTTTCTATAAAGCGAATCATCACTGCGCTATCCAAATTCACGCCATCAAATATTCCGAATATACCGGTGAAATAATTCCTTGGATAATTCTCGGTCTTTTTAATTATCTCAACAGTTTTCTTTTTTGGCGCACCGCTGATTGAACCAGCAGGCAAAAGATTAAAAATAATTTCGCCTATGGTCTCGTTAAAATTCTTTTTCAATTCACCGCAAATGATTGAGCTTGTTTGCAGTAAAGTTTTGTGGGACGTTTTAATCTCTTCAATATATCTAAACTTCTCAACCCTAATATTTTTGGCCACAATGCTAAGATCGTTTCTGATTAAATCAACTATTGTGTTGTGTTCGGCTAATTCTTTTTCATCGCCTAATAATTTTGTTTCAGCATTATCTATTGATGCATCTATTGTGCCTTTCATAGGAAAGGAAAATATTTTACCGTTATTTATTTGAATGAATGTTTCTGGTGAGAATACAACAAACTTGTCTTCAAAATAAAGCTTATACTTTGCTTCAGCTAAATAAAATATTTCCTCAAGTGTGCAATTAGTTTTTAGTTTTGTGGGAAAAGT
>DAIMIJ010000010.1:3020-19201 GCA_036722835.1 Ignavibacteriaceae bacterium
ATAGACAATTTTGATTCCTTCACTTACAATCTTGTGCAAATAGTTGAACAATTAGCTTTGACTGATTATTCTGTTATCACACATGATAGGGTGAATCTTGATGAGGTAGATAACTTTGATAAAATATTACTAACTCCGGGACCTGGACTTCCCGACGAACATCCAATTATGGAAAAAGTGATAAAGAAATATTCGGTAAGCAAAAGTATTTTAGGAGTTTGTCTCGGTCATCAAGCAATTGCACAAGCATTTGGCGGTAAGTTATTCAAGCAAAACACTGTTTCGCATGGTATTACAAAAAAAGTGATTATCAAAGATGAAGAGGACTATCCTTTTAACGGACTGCCGAAAGAATTTAACGTGGGACTTTATCACTCGTGGGCTGTTTCAAATACCAACTTTCCAGATGAGCTTAAAGTTACCGCCGTATCTGAGGATGGAGTAATAATGGCTTTGTCTCACAAACATTATGATGTTAAGGGAGTCCAGTTCCACCCAGAATCAATTATGACACCAATGGGGCTAAGTATTTTGGGGAATTGGATGGAAAAATAATTTTGTTTTAGATTTAGCTTCGTAAGCTTAACAAGACGAGGTGCTATGGGTAATATTTTAATTCCATCTCTCTCTGCAATAAAATAAACTTTGGTTCCTTTTTCAATTCTAAATTTCTTCCGCAAATGATGAGGAATGGTAATCCTTAGGTTTTTATTTACAATGTGCTCTCTCATATCCATCACAAATTTTATTTTGTAGTTAAAATAATGATACCTAATTTAATTTCATACAAACTTAAAAAGGAGAATAAAATGGCAACCAAAAATTCGCAAGTTGATAAATACATCGCCAATGCGGCTGAGTTCGCAAAGCCAATATTAGGGCACTTAAGAGAGCTTGTTCATAAAGCTTGTCCCGAAACAGAAGAAAAAATTAAATGGAGCTTTCCTCATTTTGATTATAAGGGAATGATGTGCAGCATGGCGTCTTTCAAGCACCATTGTGCATTCAGCTTTTGGAAAGCACCATTAATGAAAGACAAAAAGCTGATGGCTAATGCAAAATCCGAAACTGCAATGGGACATCTGGGCAGAATAACTTCCCTTAAAGATCTTCCGTCAGATAAGGTCTTGTTGTCTTACATTAAAGAAGCAAAGAAATTAAATAACGATGGAGTAAAGCTATCGGCAAAACCAGTTGCAAATGAAAAGAAAGAATTGGTGGTGCCGAATTATTTTCAAAAAGCTCTCAAGAAAAATAAATCAGCATTAAAAACTTTTGAGGATTTCAATCCCTCACACAAAAGAGAATATGTTGAATGGATTACCGAAGCAAAATCTGAAGCGACAAAAATTAAGAGACTAACAACAGCAATCGAATGGCTTTCGGAAGGCAAATCAAGGAATTGGAAGTATATGGGGAAATGATACGGCGCTCGATCTAAATCGGGGTTTCTATGCTATCATAAAGTCATAATTTATGATTGATGACGAAGAGTAATTCTTTCTTCAGCATAATCCTCATTGGTCTCATAAATCCTAACCATAACTGATGAAATATTTGGGGGCAATTCAAACTTTTTGATTTCATCCAAAATAAAATTGCAAATGTTTTCCACTGTTGCGTTAAAATCAACAACTATTTTTTTTGATTTTATCTTTTCAAGAAATTCAACCACATCCGTATCATTCTCATTCACCATAAATGCATGATCAAGCTTTTCAATTAACGGTTTTATTATTCTATCAATATCATAAAAATCAATTACCATTTCATCTTTATTTAATTCACCTTCGAACTCTACAATCATTTTATAAGAATGACCATGAATGTTTTTGCAATTACCAAAATGTTCGGGTAAACGATGGCCCATCTCCCATTTAAATTCTTTAGCGACTTTCATTATACTCCTCTCTTTGCAGGGTCCCAGATGTATTTGTGCATTTGAATCTGGAATCTGACATTTAAATTATCTTTTAAAATCCATTCGGCAAGCTGAACGGGTTCAAGTTCAGAAAAAACATTTGAAAAAAGAATAGTACGTTTTTCCGTCAGAAAATATTTTTCAATAATATCTTTCGACCATTCATAATCTTCGCGATTACCAATGACAAATTTAACTTCGTCATTTTGTTTTAGATAATTAATATTTTCATACAAATTCTTATGTGACATCTTGCTCGAAGGGCACTTCAAATCCATTATCACTTTAACCCTCGGATCTATTTCTTTAATTGGCAAACTTCCGCCGGTTTCAATCATAACATTATAACCCAAATCACCTAACATTTTCATCAGGGGTAAGACTTCTTTTTGAACAAGCGGTTCGCCGCCTGTAATTTCAACCAAATTGCTGTTATACTTTTTTATCTCGGATAATATTTTCTCAAAAGAGTAATCGGTTCCTTCATAAAAGGCGTATTCGGTATCGCAGTAAGAACATCGGAGGTTGCAATAGGTTAACCTAACAAAAATACAGGGTAAACCAGCCATGGAACTTTCACCCTGGATCGAATAAAATATTTCGTTAATCCTTAACAATGTTTTTATGTAAACTCTTTAAAAAGTGCTTAAATAGGCAATAAAACTGTTCTTAATTTACTAAAAGCTAAATTTGACATCAAAGGCGGCTTTAGATATATTTGTGCTCAATTTTTTGAAATAAACAAAGGTTCACCTGAATGGCATCTCATAAATCAGCTAAGAAAAGAATTCGTACATCTGAGAGAAGAAGAATTACTAATAAAATAAACGATTCAAAGATTAAAACTCTGGTAAAGAAAACATTAGCTTCTAAAGATAAAAATGAAATCGAAAAACTTTATAAAGAAGCTGTTTCTTTCATAGATAAAAACACAACAAAAGGAAATCTCCACAGAAATACTGCCTCAAGAAAAAAATCTACTTTGAGCAGACACTTAAATAAGGTTACTGCAGGTAAATAATTTTGTATAAAAATTAAACAAAGCTCTTCAACCCGAAGAGCTTTTTTATTTTAAAGCTTGAACATTTTCTAAATCTTCTACGGCATCAATTCCTTCAGGCATAGGCAGATAAAATCTAATGGGCAAAACCGTTCCATCTTTTTTCATTAATCTCTCAACACGCTTTTTAATTAGAACACTGTGCTCGATGTAAACCTCATCTTCTATTATCGAGCCGAAAACATAGCTTGTTCCTTTGATGAGAACTTTTTTACCAATCCGAAGCGGATATTCATCGCTGCCTGTCATATTAACGCTTGATTCGATTCTTGAACCATCACCAATTTCAATATTTCCTTTTATGATATCTCCCCAAAGTATTTCAACGTTATTTCCTATCTTAAGAGTTTGATTCGGGAGTGTGGAAAGGTGAACGTTTCGCCAAACAACAACATTCTGACCGAATTGAACATTGCCATCTACAAAAACATTTTTCTTGAACTCAATATTGTAATTAAGTTTAACACCTTTCCCAATGTAAACACCTTTTCCAATTTTTACATCAAGAGGAATATTTTTCTTATCTGTTTCGACAATTTCTTTTACTATTTCTTCGTGAATGAAAAAATCTTCTGGATCATCAATTTCAATTATATCTTTAAGCTGCTCATAGATTTTTCTTCTTGCAACATCTTCCATTTCCTTGAGCACTGATTTATTGTTAAAACCCATTATCACATATGGTGCGTGGGGGCTTGTTGCCATAACGGAATAATTTTTTTTATTAAAGAGGTAAATTAAGTCGGTAATGTAGATTTCATTTTGTGCGTTATCGCTAGACAATAAATTAATTAGCTCTTTAAGTCTTTTATACTTAAACGCATATACGCCCGAATTAAACTCGCAATTTTCAATCAACTCTTTTTGTGTGTAAACGTACGTCCTTTTATTAAACACTACTTTATAAGGATTGGACTCCGAAAGTGCCTGTATGTCTTTATGTTCTAATATTCCGATAACTTTGCCTGCATCATCACCTGCCGACTTACCATTAATGTCTTTTTCTTTTACACGAATTATTCTGCCGTAAGAGTTGTTTTTTATATCGCCTTCATACAGACCGGTAAGCACGAGCATATCCGAACCAGACTCAACAAATTTATTTTTGATTGCAAGTATTGTTTCCTCATCAATTAAACCCATATCACCAGGCAGAATATAAACTATCCCATCAGAAAATTTCTTATCAATTCGAACTAACGCAACCTGAACAGCATGCCCGGTTCCGTTCTGTGATTCTTGATAAGCAAAAAGTGTTGATTTCCGTTTCCCGATTACATCCATCACATCTTTTGCTTTTATTCCAACCACAACAATGATATTTATGCCTTTAATTGAATTAGCACAAGCGTTATAAACTCGCTCGACAGTCGAAACTTCCCAAATTTTATGCAGCATTTTTGAGCGATGCGATTTAATTCTCTTCCCATGCCCGGCAGCAAGAATTATGGCTATTTCCTTTACGTTTTTATTTATTTCTGAAGATAAACTTTTGACTGCTTTTAGAATATCCTCATGATTATTGTTTTTAATTATTTTTTCCATAAAAATTTTTACTCCAAATAAATATTTTAATCTCTAAACTGCATTTCATAAAATTTACGGTACAGTCCTTTTTCGTCAGCAATTAGGTCTTCGTGCTTACCAATCTGAATGATTTTGCCTCGATCCAAAACCAAAATTCTAGTTGCATTTCTAATTGTGCTCAAGCGGTGGGCAATCACAAAAGTCGTTCTGTTAACCATCATTCTTTCAATTGCTTCTTGAACTAAAATTTCGGATTCATTATCAAGCGAAGAGGTTGCCTCATCAAAAATCATTATGTCTGGATTTTTAAGAATTGCTCGAGCAATTGAGAGCCGCTGCCGTTGTCCACCGGAAATTTTTACTCCCCGTTCACCAATAATTGTGTTGTATCCATCTGGCATTTCAAGAATAAAATTGTGAGCATTTGCTGCTTTTGCAGCTTCAATAATTTTTTCGCAAGGATAATTTTCAAGCCCGTAAGCAATATTGTTTTTTACCGACTCGTTGAAAAGAAAAGTCTCTTGGGTAACAATTCCCATTAATTTTCTCAAGCTCTGAATTTTAATATCCTTCACATTGATATCATCAATAATAATTTCGCCTGAGGTCGGGTCATAAAATCTTGGAATAAGATCAACCAACGTTGATTTTCCTCCCCCGCTTGGCCCTACTAAAGCAATTATCTCCCCTTTGTTAACGCTAAAGCTAATATCATTTAGAACAGGTTCAACTGAATCTTCGTAAACGAAATTAACATTTTTAAATACAATTGATTTTTTAAACTTATCAAACAATATCGAATTTTCAGAATCACTGATTTTCGGTTTAGTGTCCAATATTTCAAAAATCCTATCTCCTGCTGCACTTGATTCTTGAATACGATTATTAACACTGCTTAATTCTTTTATCGGCGGCATCAATTGGAAAATTGCAAATAGAAATCCCAGAAACTCACTTGCCTTCAAGGTGTTTTCCTGCAAAACAAGAACACCGCCATAATAGATGATAAAAACACCAATAATCACACTTAAAAATTCTGTCAGCGGTGAAGAAAGATTCCTAACCCTAACTATTCTTAAAATAAGCTTAAAATAATTTCTTGTTTCGCGTAAAAATTTTCTGTTCTCATACTCTTCCATTCCAAACGCTTTAACAATCTTCACCCCTGAAATTGTTTCTTGAAGAATACTTGTAATATCAGCCATCTTAGATTGTATTCGGCCGCTTTGTTTTCTCAGCTTCAAACCAACCCACCAAATTATTAACATAGTAAATGGCAGCACAACTAATGCCATGAGTGTTAGCTGCCAGCTAATGCTTACCGCAATAAATAAAAATACTATTATTGTTAACGGTTCACGAATAAGATTTAGAAATGCAGCAGTGATGCTTGATTGCACAATTGTAACATCATTTGTGAACCTTGAAATTAAGTTCCCAACTCTTTCTTGCTTGAAAAAGCTCATTGGCAGTTGATGCAAGTGCTGGTGAGCTAAATCGCGCAAATCTTTCATTGCACCATATTCAACATAACTCATAAAGTATGCTTGGAGATAGCTGAATATATTTTTAAAGAAGAAAGCAAACAGAACCATAAAACAAATTTTCATCAATGCTTCGGTTTTATTCCCCGAAAAAACAAACGCATTAAAAGTTTTCGAAATATCATCACCAATGTTAACAATCCAATCCGGAAGAATGCTGCTGGCTTTTTCAACTGTTGATGCTTGCTCAACTGCTTCTTTTTTAATTGATTCTTGAAATAAAGTGTCAAGAAGTGGTATGGTTAAATAAACAGAAACTCCATTTAATAAAGCAAAAAGAACAGTAAAGATTAAGGATAACGTTAGGTGTCTCCAGTAAGGTTTAACAAATTTTAATATTCTGAAATAGGTTTTCACTTATGCTTGCTCTTCGTTTATTTTTTTGCTTTGGTCTGCAATTCCCAAACTTTCATGTAAATGAGAAACGTAGTAATTGAATTGAATAAAGAAATGATCAAACCATAAACTCCATCTTTGTAACCTCCCAATGCAATGAAGAATCTGAAAAATGCAGCAATCCCGTGGAAAATAATTGTGAGGCCGCCGACATTTTTCTTTTTTCTGAACAATTCCTCTGCTTGCAATGAAGAATAGTGGTTAATTTTACTAATTGTTTTCTCAATCGAGGTAAACGTATAATGAATCAAACGATTTGTCAGTCGTTCTGTCTTTCCATCTACAGAGAATCCTTCGTGCACAAGTCTATCGGTTAACCGCGTTTTGGATTTTCTCACAAGTCTTAGCTGATAATCATTATCCCATCCGCAAGATTTAATATGTTTGCCTAAAAAATAATTTTCACGTCTCAGGTAATAACCATCAATATTTCTATCAATTAAATTTACTATTTCATCTTTAAGTAAAGGAGAAATTCTTTCATCTGCATCAATATTAAGAATCCATTCATTTGAAGCTTTGCTTAAAGCAAATTCTTTTTGCTTTGCAAACCCTTCCCACTTACGTATAAATATCTTTGATGTGAAATTTTTAGCTAACTCGACGGTTTTATCCGTGCTTTCAGCATCAACCAAAATAATTTCATTTACCCAGCTAATACTCTTTAGACATTCGGGGATATTGGCTTCCTCGTTCTTTGCTATTATTACTGCCGAAATATTATCCATTAGAACAGCAAATTATTATGCACCATAATCCGGGATCCTCGGAATATTTTTTAACCCGCAGCCGCCTGAAATCTTTACGCTATCAATCATCTGACCCGAGCGGAAATTATAAATTACTAACTTAGATCTCTCTTTAAATCCGTCATCGAATATCATAATGTTTCCATTAAGCATAAAATTCTTTATTCCACCGCCTTCAAACATTTTTACAATTTTTTTATTCTCAACGGAAAAAATAAAAAGTTTAGATGTTGCTGGTTCTTTATTATATAAAGTTTCGTTGCCGGGAGAAATATCAATCGTGCTGAAAATCAAATATTCTCCATCCTCTGACCAGTCAACAACGTTAAGCTTTTGATTCAACTCTGCAATCAGCTTTTTCTCATCATTTTTAGTGTGGTCAACTAAATAAATTTGTGTTTGTACTGCATCAACAGAAAGTATAGAATATTTCCTATCTGGAGAAGAAATGTTTATTTGAATTACAGGATTCTGAGGAAAGCCATCTTTGACCACATCATAGGTTTTTTTCTCATCCGTAAGTTTTTTCCCCGAAGCATCAAAGGTTTTTATCTTTTGTTCAACGTACTTTCCAACAGCGACATCAAAAATATTGAGAATAATTCTAAATAAATTATCTTTCTCCCAAAATGAAAAAACCTGAAGTCCGCTGCCGATAGTTTCTACAAGCTTAACTGTGTTGGAATCTAAACTGATAGAATACAGCTTAACGCTATTAATATACGGGAACACTCCTTTTTTCCCTGATTGATGTGCGGTTAGTAGAAATGCAGACTTTTTATTCGGTGAGTAAGATAGTTCAACGACTTCCTCTTTTTCATTATGCCAGAATTCCGAATAGCTTTTTGTGGAGAAATTGTACTTATATATCCTCGCTTTCTTTCCAATCAAACCGATAAATAAGACATCATCCATTGCGCGGGTATTATTCAAATCCTTTAACGCATTAGAATTTTTTGTGATCGTTTTTTTGATCGGTTCGTTTTTTCTTATGCAACCAGAAATTATTATTGCCAAGGAAAAAAACGAAATTATAACCAATTTGCTCATAAAATTTTTCTTTTTTCAAAAATACAGTTATTCAAAACTTAATGAAAGCATTGAATTGTCTCAAAAATTCTGCATTTCCAGTTAGGTCATTTCTTTGGGGAATGGGAGAAATATATCCTTGGCACTCAGCCGCGAGGATGAAATTGCTTGTGAACTTGTTTAATGAATTCTCTATCAATGTGAGTATAAATTTGAGTTGTAGAAATATCTGCATGTCCCAGCATTTCCTGAACTGAGCGTAGATCGGCTCCGCCTTCAATAAGATGTGTTGCAAACGAATGCCTGAAAGTATGCGGATGAGCAGCTTTTTCAATGCCAGATTCTTTAATGTACCTGCTGACAATTTTCCAAACACCCATTCGTGATAATTTGGATCCTCTGCTGTTTACGAAAAGATAATTTTCGCTTTTCATTTTTTTTTGAAGCAGCGGTCTGCTTTTAATCAAATAAGTATTTATCCAGTTTATTGCACTGCTGCCAATCGGTACAATTCTTTCTTTCGATCCTTTTCCAAATACACGAATCATTTCTTCATTTAGATAAAGGTCGGAAAGTTTTAACGATATAAGCTCAGATATTCTTAATCCGCACGCATAAAACACTTCCAGGATTGTTTTGTCCCGTATTCCCAATGTTTCAGCGGTATTCGGCAATGAGAGAATTTTGTCTATCTCAGCAAAGGATAAGACTCCAGGAAGATTCTTTGCTAATTTGGGAGGACTTACTTTCTCAATCGGATTACTTTTTATGTAATTGTTTGTCAAAAGATAATTTAAAAACCCTTTGAGCGATGAAAAATATCTTGCCGCCGATGAACTTGTTAGTCCGACCTTCTCCAGATTAGTGAAAAAGCTAATTATTAGACGTGATTCTATTTGCGATGGATCGTTTATTTCGCGCTCTTCAATAAAACGCAAGAAGGAAGTGAGATCATTTTTATAAGACGAAACTGTATTCTCGGATAGATTTTTTTCTAACTTCAAGTAAGCAAGATATTCCTTCAAAAAGATATTCATCACTCATCTGTCTCTTCGTCAATTCCTTTTTCAATTTTATCTTGATTGGGATATCGGATTCTTTTATGATGCTGACCGATAAGAATATTTTTAAAAGATTCTTTGATCTTATCAATATCACTCAAAGTTAGCGGTGAATTATTTAGCTGTCCGTTTTCTATTCTATCATTAACAATGTTATCAACAACATTCTCAATTTTCTCTTGATCCGGATCTTCAATAGATCTAACCGCCGACTCACACCCATCTGCAAGCATTACAATTGCAGTTTCTTTGGTATTGGGTATTGGCCCGGCATATTTGTACTCCTCAATATCAATATTTTCATTTTCATATTTCCCCTTTGCTTTTTCATAAAAGTATTTCATTGACATAGTCCCATGGTGCATTGGAATAAAATCAATTACCTCGTCGGGAAGATTATACTGCTGCCCAAGCTTTATGCCTTCATTAATATGTTTCTTAATTAACTCCACGCTTTCCTCAGGAGCAACATCTTCATGAATATTATCTTCGCTCAATTGATTCTCAACAAAATTTTGAGGCGAAATTAATTTCCCAATATCATGATAATATGCCCCGACTCTTGCAAGCAAAGTATTTGCGCCTATCTTTTCTGCTGCAGCTTCGGCTATTGTTCCCATTGTCATCGAATGATTAAAAGTCCCGGGTGCTTTTCTTGCCAAATCTCTTAGCAACGGACGATCAAAATTTGATAATTCAAGTAACGTCAGGTCGGTTGTGATGTTAAAAAGTTTTTCAAAAAATATTAGCAGCCCATATGTGAGAACGGGACTTATAACTGCATTAGTTGATACAAAGGCAAGCTCAATCATGATGGTGTTTATCGGGGCAAATCTTTCTAACCCGAAAGCAAAAACTCCAATTGAATATCCAACAAGAATAAAAAAGAATGATCTAAAAATTTGTGAGCGATTCTTTATATCGCGAACTGTATAAACTGCAAGTGCGCCGGCAAATAAATTCATCAGCGCAAATGAATAATCGTTGCCTCGAAGTGCCGCCGTAATAAGCGATATAATCACGGTCGAATAAAATCCCACTCTCGAATCAAAAATAATAGTCAAGATCATTGAAACAGCAGGAACAAAAATTAAAAATTGAAGCGGCGCAGGTACAGTAATTTGATTTATTAGGAACGTGACAAAAGAAATAAATATAATTGTCAGACCAAAAACCATAAGCTTTACATTATCATAAAATATTCTTTTTCTGAAATTGTAGAAGTAGATAGTCAGCAGTGTTATTAAAGAAGCGATATGCAGAAATTTTCCAAATAGCTGAAACGAAATTCCCTGCTCCTGATACTTTTCGCCTTTTGCAGAACGAAACGAATCTATCTTCAGTTTAACGTCTTTTGTCACACGTTCATGCTTGGCAATAATTCTCTCGCTCTCATTCACTATTCCCGTGTACTTTGATACGTCATTTTGTGCTTGCAATATTTCATCATTAGTAAACTTGGCATTATAGGTAATGTTTGGAAAAATGAAATGTTCCGCAAATTCAACAATGGCGTTTACCACCTCAGAAGAATAGCCAAAGCTTTGGAAATTATTTTTAACTTCGCTTTTTGCTTTATTTATGTTAAAATATTTGCTGACTGGTTCTATCACATCAATATTGCCGATTCTGACAGCAATACTATCGCGCAAATTTTCAGTAGGAGGTGTTTCGATGATACCGGTTTTGTATATTTTTATTAAGCTCTCAGAAACTTTTAAAAGAAGTTTATCGAGATTTAAAATATTTGGCTGTTTGTTCTTCTGCTGTTTGTAAATGTTCAAGAGTAAATTATAAGAATTATCAATTAAAAAAGTTGGATTAACTATTTGATTGACCGGATTAGTCAAGTTTTTATCAAATGATTCAAACAAGTAATCTTTGTAAACTTTGAAAGAATCAATTATGATAACCACCTGAAGTGGATTTTTGGAAAAGACAGGGTAAACGCTTTTCTTAGCATTTTGAATTTCTGCACGATAAACATCTGGAGCTTTTAGAATCGGGTAACTGAAAGGTGCTATCAGATCATCATTGATCCAAACCGAACCTTCTAGCACTTCAAATTCAAGCGATTCGGCTTTGGGAAACATTAAAACAATAAGTACGACCGTGATAAGGCCAATCAATAGTTTTATTCTTAAGCTTTCCTTAAAGCGTGCTTTAAATATTTCGGGCATCTTTATTTAACCTTTGAATCAAAAACTTGTTCTAAAAATTCGGTTATACCTTCCTCATTATTACTTTTTGAAGTAACGTAATCCGAAAGCTCTTTAACTTCATCAACAGCGTTTCGCATTGCAATTTTAACCACGGGCTTTTGCAGCAAGCTAATATCGTTGTACCAATCGCATACTACTGCGGTGTTTCTTTTGTGAATATTCAAATACTTCGTTAACCTTTCCAATCCTTTACCTTTCGAGCTTCCTTTTTTTCTAATCTCAAGATAATAAATGCCGGGGTGTGAGTGAGATTGAAAAAACGATGTGTTTAATCTTGATAAAAATGGAGAAGTCACTGCCTCACGAATATTGTTAATTGCGGTAAAACTATCTGCCGCCAAAACAATCTCTAATGTTTTTCCGATATAATTTTCATAAGAATCAACTTCTTCATACTTTGCTCCAAGCTTATCCATTATTTCCGGTATAAAAGAATTATTTTTAGTATAGAAAATCGCATCGTCATGGCACAAAGCAAAATAAACTGTATATTTTTCAGAGTAACTGATAACTTGAGAAACATATTTGACAGGAACAAAAGATTCAAAAATAATTTTCCCTTCGGGGTGATTTTTAATTAAGCATCCATCCAAAGATATTAAGGGAGTTTTTAACTCTAAAATTTCTGCGTATTTAGTAATTGCCGAGTGAAGCCGCCCGGTTGCAAATGAAAATATTACTCCATGCTCTTCAAGTTCTTTAATCAGTCGTCTAGTTTCTTCACCGATAGTTCCATCATTTGTCAGAAGTGTTCCATCAAGATCAAAAATAATTAATTGAATGGCTTTTAGTGCTTCTCTACTTAACATATTTCATTAGTTAATAAGCTTTGTCCAGCCAATATGCTGGAGATTTTTGTAGATAATTATTATCGAAACAATTGCAGCAAAAATGCAGATCAAAGCGGAAGTGATGTTTCCAAATATTAAGCTGCCGGTTCCAAATAAAATTGAATAAACAAGTACGACTCCGAAAATCCAATTCATAAACATCCTTAAAAATCCTTTGTCGCTTTCGACATCCGGAAGTTTCGCTGAAATTTTCTTCCAAAGTACTCCGCCCGGATGAATTTTTCTGTAAAATTCAATCAACGTTTTTTCTTCAGTCGGTTTGGTAAGATAAGTCACGATGAGCCAAACAATAGTTGTTGCCGGAACTATGTAGTAAAGCGTAATAGGGAATTCTATCTTTAGCATTTTTAAAAATGGAATTACAATAAATGGAGTAATCATTGCAGAAATCTCCGACCAGGCATTTATTCGCCACCAAAACCATCTTAATATTAATACTAATCCAACTCCTGCACCTGCTTCCATAATAAATTCCCAGGCACCGGAAATTCTTTCAATGAAAAGAGTGACAATTACAGAAATGATCATAAGAATTATGGTTGTTGCTCTTGAAATTCCGACATAGTGTTTCTCGCTCTCATTTCTTTTAATAAAACGGCGGTAAAAATCATTTAAGATATATGATGAACCCCAATTCAACTGAGTTGCAATTGTGCTCATGTAAGCGGCAAAAAAAGCTGCAACCAGCAAACCTTTCAATCCAATCGGAAGATAATCGTTCATTGCATAAATATATCCCATCTTCTTTTGATCTGCTGCTAAATCCGGGTATAGAATTAATGTTGATAAGCCAACTAAAATCCATGGCCAGGGACGAATTGCATAATGTGCAATCTGAAAAAAGAGTGTGGCGAAAAGCGAGTGCTTTTCGTTTTTGGCAGACATCATCCTTTGAGCAATATATCCGCCACCGCCGGGTTCTGCACCGGGATACCATGAAGCCCACCAGTTTATCCCAACATAAGCAAGAAATGCCGCAGCAGATAAAACAAATACGCTACCTGCTGATGACACATCAGAAATCGATGGAAAAAAATCGAAAACAAATTTGGGAAGCTTTTCCTGCATTCCGGAAATTCCACCGACTTGCGGAGTATTCACGACGATTATTGCAAGTATGATTGTGCCGGTCATTGCCATGATGAATTGGAATGCATCTGTTACAACAACTCCCCACAAGCCTGATAAAGCAGAATAGACGGCAACCAAAAGCATTGCACCAAAAACATAAAAGAAAACTTCTGATTCGGGAATGTTGAACATACCAACAAGAATTGAGATCATCGCTTTGTTTACCCATCCCATGATTATTATGTTCATAAATAAACCGAGATACAATGCTCTGAATCCGCGGAGAAATCTTGCGGGTTTGCCCGAATATCTTATCTCAGCAAACTCCGCTTCCGTCATGATTCCCGCTCTTCTCCAAAGCTTTGCAAAGAAAAATACAGTAAGCAATCCGCCGAAAGCATAGCTCCACCAAATCCAATTGCCCGCTATTCCATTTTTTGCTACAAGCTCAGTGACTGCAAGAGGAGTATCTGCAGCAAAAGTTGTGGCAACCATTGAGAGTCCTGCCAAATACCATGGAAGGTTTCTGCCGGAAAGAAAAAATTCATCTGTACTTTTGCTTGCTCTGCGGGAATAATAAAGCGCAATTCCAATTGAGAAGACAAAGTAAGCCGCAATTATTAAGTAATCGTAAAAATGCAAGTTTACCCCACACAATAATAATTATGATTGTTAACTTAATGAAGGTAGAAGGGCAAATCAAGAATGGAGCGACAACAATATTTATTCTTCTATTAGTGGAATTATCTCTTTGAGTCGATTTCTCAAACGGGATATATCATTGTTTGCGGTATCCCAAACAATTTCAAGTTCTAATTCATCATACATGTGAATCATAATATTTCGCATAGCTTTCATCTTCTTCCATGGTAAATCCGGGAAACGGTTTTTCAAATCTTCAGAAATACGATTTGATGCTTCACCTATAATTTCAATTTTTCTGATTACAGCTTCCTGCATCATTTCATCATTGTAAAAATCATTTTTTGTTTTATTTCTGATAAAGCGCTCGATGCTCTCACAAGAATTAAGAATATCAATTAGAGATGATTTGTCACGAAGCATAAATAACTCTGTAATTATCCAGAATTGCTTTCTTTTTTAAATAGTTACGGCTCATCTGAATAGCTTTCTTCGAAACAATGTCTACTTCTCTCCCCAAAAAACTTTCAAAAGCTTCTTTTAAATCAACTATATCAAATAAACTAATTCCAGAATCGGGTTTGAATTCAACTAAAAGATCAACATCGCTTTTCTCATTAAAATCTTCTCTAAGTGCCGAGCCAAATATGGCAAGCTCGCGGATTTTATACTTTTTACAAATTTCTCCTAACTGCTCCTCTTGAATATTTATATTTCTGATTGTCATAATTAGCTCTTTCTGTTTTTCAAAATTTAATCAAAATGTAGAACAGTTGTAACATTAATATACTTCAATCTTTCGCTTACGTATTTCTTCTATCCGACAACTTATTCAGCAAGCTTCCAATTAACAGCGTAGCAATTACTCCGATAATTGTGTACCACGTCCATGCAACAAGCTTAAGAGAGATAACGCTTATCATGATAAATATTCCGGCAACAAAACCGGCGAGAGCATCTTCCTGTTTTGCTTTTTTATTTAATATGCCAAGTAAAAATGTTCCGAGCAATCCACCGTAAGTGAATGATGCAATGCTCAAAGCAATTTCAACAACAGCACGAGAAGATTCCATGAATAGAATTGCAGATATAACCAGCATGCCTGCCCAGAAAATGGTAAACATGCGGGAAATTCTCAACTGCTTTTGATCATCCAGATTTTTGCCGAAGAATGGAATGTATAAATCATGCATTGTAGATGATGCAAGCGACGTCATTGATCCGGCAAGGGTTGACATTGCCGCTGCAAATAATCCGGCTACAATTATTCCTGATATTCCGGCAGGAAGAACATTAATAATGAACATCGGAAAAATTTCATCCGACTTAAAATCAAGCTTACCATAAAAAGCGTAGAGCATTACTCCAACCAAAAGGAAAATTGCAAATTGAATTATTACAATTAGTCCGCTTCCGACGATTGCTTTTTGTCCGTCTCTCAGACTTTTTGTTGATAATAAACGTTGAACAATTAGCTGATCTGTTCCATGAGAAGCCATCGAAAGAAATGCCCCGCCGATTAGCCCGCCTAATAAAGTATATGGCTGGCTAAAGAATCCCGAGATTCCATTTTCAAATCCCAAATTAAAAACAGAAAATTTATTTCCAGCAAGTGATGCTGTTGTAACTGCGCCCCATCCACCAGGAATTAAATTAAGTAAATAAACTGCTGAAAGAATTGCCCCGCCGAGATAAATGAACATCAACATTACATCAACCCAAATTACACCTTTCATTCCGCCGGTGTAAGTATAAACCAGCGTTATGACGGCAATAATGGCAATCGCCAACGGATAATCAATATTAAGCATAAGCTTTAGCGGAATTGCTGTAGCAAAAAGCCGCACACCATCGGCTGCAGTTCGTGTGAATAAAAATATTATTGACGCAAATGATCTTGTCTTTCCGCCAAATCTGTTTTCAAGAAAGGTGTATGCTGTTTTCAATTCACCTTTGCTGTAAGCTGGTAATAAAATTGCGGCGACGATAATTCGCCCAATAAGATATCCGAAAGTGACCTGTAGAAAATTAAGATTGGTTAGATATGCTAAACCGGGAATTGATATGAAGGTTAGTGTGCTGGTTTCAGCGGCAACGATAGAAAAACA